>CAZSYS010000018.1:0-25624 GCA_964611365.1 uncultured Planctomycetales bacterium | reverse complement strand
CCGGGGCTGCCCGCCCACGCGGGCGCTGTTCCCGGCCGCCCGGCCGGCGGCCGAAGACGACTGGTCGGCCGAGTATCTGGATCTGATCCTGGCGGTGAAGGTCGTGGACACGCTCGAGGAGGCGGTCGAGCACATCAACCGCTACGGCTCGCACCACACCGACGCGATCCTGACGACCGACCTGGAGGCGGCGGAGGCCTTCGTCGCCGGCGTCGATTCCGGCAACGTGATGGTGAACTGCTCCACGCGCTTCAGCGACGGGGGCGAGTACGGGCTGGGGGCCGAGATCGGCATCAGCACCGACAAGCTTCATGCCCGCGGTCCGATGGGCGCGGCGGACCTGACGACCTACAAGTGGATCGTGACCGGCCGGGGGCACGTCCGGACCTGACCGGCCCCGGCGGATGGACGGCCGGGCGGACCGGACGTACCATCTGCCGGCGGCGTGTGTCCCTGCGACCGCCCGTCATCCCATGAGCCACTGCCGTCTGTGCAACCGGAGCCGACTCGTGCTGAGGCACTGCATCGGGGCGGTGACGGTGCAGGCGTGTATCGATTGCGGCTACGTGCAGGTCGCCGAGCAGCCCGGGCCCGGGGACCTGCATGACCTGTATGCCCCGGCGTACTTCGACCACGGCAAATACTCGGACGTCTTCGCCCTGCGACGCGAGCATGCCCGGCGGCTGGCGATGATGCGGCGGGCCGGGGTGCGTCCCGGCGAGCGGGTGCTGGACGCCGGCTGTGCCACCGGGGATTTCATCGCCGCCGCCGGCCGCATGTACGAGATGTGGGGGCTGGACATCTCCGAGTACGCGGTGGCCCGGGCGCGGGAGGCCAACCCGTCGGCCGCCGGGCGGATCCGGTCGGGCCTGGTCGAGCAGCAGGACTACCCGGCCGGGCTGTTCGACGCGGTGGTGATGTGGGACGTGCTGGAACACCTGTGGGACCCGGTGGCGACCTGCCGCCGGCTGGCGGCCGCCCTGCGCCCCGGGGGGCTGCTGCTGGTGTCCACGCCGAACATCGGTGCCTGGACCGCCCGGCTGATGGGGCGCCGCTGGGCGTTCATGACCGTTCCGGAACACCTGGGTTTCTTCGACCGGCCGACCATCGCGGCGCTGCTGGAGCAGCGTCTGGGGCTCAGGCTGGTGCTGTGGCGGACCCGGGGAAAGTGGGCCAACCTGGGTTTCCTGATGTATAAGCTCAAGCGGGTGTTTCCCGGGGCGGTCCCGCAGGCGCTGGTCGATCTGTTCCGCGGACCGGGATTGCGCCGGCTGGCGGTGTATGTGCCCACCGGCGACATCCAGTACGCCGCCGCCCGCAAGCCCGAGGAGCCAGGCGCTGCATGACCGAGTACACCATCATCATTCCGGCCTACAACGAGGGCGAGGTGCTCGGGCGGGTGCTGGAGGAGTTCGGCCGCCCGCCGGGCTGCCGCGAGATCATTGTGGTGGATGACGGCTCGACGGACCGGACCGCCGAGGTCGCCCGGGCCCACGGCGCCCGGGTCGTGGTCCAGCCTTACAACAAGGGTTACGGGGCGGCCCTGAAGGCCGGAATCGAGGCCGCCGGGACGGAGATCGTCATCACCTGCGACGGCGACGGCCAGCATCGGCTCGAGGACGTGCTGCGCGTGGCCGCCGAGGCCGGCCGGTACGACATGGTGGTCGGGATGCGCGGCCGGGACTCGCGCAAGGACTGGCTGCGGGTGCCGGGCAAGGCGATTCTGGGCTTTTTCGCCAACATCCTGACCCGCCGGCGGATTCCGGACCTGAACTCCGGCCTGCGGTCGTTCCGCCGGAGCGTCATTCTCCGCTACCTGCACCTGATGCCGTCGGGCTTCTCCTTTTCGACGACCAGCACGATCGCGATGTTCCGGATGGGCTATTCGGTGCATTACGTGCCGATCCGGGTGGAGCAGCGCGTCGGGCGGCGAAGCACCGTCCGATTCCTCGAGGACGGCTTCCGCACGTTCATGCTGATCGTCAACCTCACGGTGCTGTTCAACCCCATGCGGGTGTTTCTGCCGCTGGCGGGGCTGTTCTTGCTGAGCAGCCTGGTCTACTTTATCCTCTACTGCGTCACGGTCCGCGTGCATGTGACCGCGTCGATGGTGCTGCTGTTCGTGACCGGCGTCGTGACCTTCTGCCTGGGCATCATCTGCGAGCAGGTGTCGGCGATCCGCAGGGAGCTGCACCACTGACCGGGCCGCGACGAACGCCTGGAGGATCACGGGGACCAGATCATGTGCGGGATCTTCGGTGTCCTGGCCGCGCCGGATGCGCCGCTTTCCGCCGCCGGAATCCGGGGCGTCGTCGATACGCTGTTCCGGCTGTCCGAGTCGCGCGGCAAGGAGGCCGCGGGCGTCGCGGTGCTGTCCCCGGAGGCGATCCGGGTCTACAAGGAGGCCGTTCCCGCCTCGGTGATGATCCGCACGCCCGAGTACCGCGGGCTGATCGCCCGGGCCCTGTCCGCGGCCTCCTCCAACGGCCGCCCGGGGCACGCGATTGCGATCATCGGCCACTCGCGGCTGGTGACCACCGGCGGCCAGAACGACCGCCGGAACAACCAGCCGGTGGTCAACGCCGGCACCGTCGGCATCCACAACGGGATCGTGGTCAACGACCGGCAGCTCTGGGAGGCGTTTCCCGATCTGTCGCCCAACGGCCAGGTCGACTCGGAGGTCATCGTCGCCCTGATCCGGCGGTTTCTGGCCCGGACCGGCTCGCTGGCCCGGGCGGTGCGGGAAACGTTCGCCAGGATTCGAGGCGCGGCGTCGGTGGCGGTGCTCTTTGAAGACCTCGATCAGGCGGTCCTGGCCAGCAACAACGGTTCGCTGTACGCCTGCTTCGAAGCCCGCGGCCGGATGGGCGTGTTCGCCTCCGAACGGTACATCCTGCGGGTGCTGATCCGCAGGAGGCTCGCCGGCCTGCTGCGGGAGGACGACATCGCGCACGTCCGCCCCGGGACCGGGCTGGTGATCGGGCTGCAGGATCTGCGGCGGACGGTGATCACGCTGGCCGGCGACGACGGCGTCGATGTGCCGCCGGCCGGCCGCGAGCCGCGGCGCCGGCTGGAGGAGGTCGTCCCCGCCCCCAACGGCCGGCCCCGCGCCGCCGTCCGCAGCAGCGTGCTGGCCCCGGGGGTGTTCTCCGCCGACCGGCCGCCGCCGGAGCCCGGCTTCGACCAGGCGGCGATCGACGCGCTGCGCCGCTGCACGCGGTGCATCCTGCCGGAAACGATGCCCTTCATCACCTTCGACGATGCGGGGGTGTGCAACTACTGCCATCGCCACCTCTCGGCCCGCGGGCAGGGCCGCGAGAAGCTCGAGGCCCTGCTGGCCCCGCACCGCCGCCGCGACGGCGCGCCGGACTGCCTGGTGGGGCTCAGCGGCGGCCGGGACAGCAGCTACGGGCTGCACTACATCAGAACCGAGCTGGGCATGAACCCCGTCGCCTTCACATACGACTGGGGCATGGTCACCGACCTGGCCCGGCGGAACATCTCCCGCCTGTGCGGCAGGCTGGGCGTCGAGCACATCCTGGTTTCGGCGGACATCGCCCGCAAGCGGGATTCCATCCGCCGCAACGTGACCGCCTGGCTGCGCCGCCCCCACCTGGGCATGATCCCGCTGTTCATGGCCGGCGACAAGCAGTATTTCTACCAGGCCAAGCGGCTCAAGCGGCAGACGGGCGTGCCGATCATCATGCTCTGCGAGAACATGCTGGAGCGGACCCACTTCAAGGCGGGCTTCGCCGGCACGCGGCCGTTCACCGAGGACCCCGACCATGTCTACACCCTGCCGGCGGCGGACAAGCTCCGGATGATCGCCTTCTACGGCCGGCAGTACCTGACCAACCCGGGCTACCTGAACCGCTCCATCCCCGACACCCTGTTCGCCTACGCCTGCTATTACCTGATCAGCCGGGACTACGTGAATCTCTACCGCTTCATCGACTGGGACGAGCAGGTGATCGAGGACACGCTGCGGGAGGAATACGACTGGGAGACGGCGCCGGACACGCGCTCGACCTGGCGGATCGGGGACGGCACGGCCTCCTTCTACAACTACATCTACTACACCATCGCCGGTTTCAGCGAGCACGACACCTTCCGCAGCAACCAGATCCGCGAGGGGGTGCTGTCCCGGGCCGCGGCCCTGGAACGGGTCCGTGAGGAAAACCGTCCGCGCTGGGAGTCGATCAAGTGGTACTGCGACATCATTGGCGTGGATTTCGAGGACGCGATCCGGCGGATCAACGCGGCGCCGAAGCTCAACCCCCGGCCCCCGGCCGGGCCCGGCGGATGATCGCAGGGCGTCGGCCGCCGCCCGGCCGGCCGGGCCCGGCGACGAAGAGTCAGATGGCATGAACGGCACCCGACAGGACGCCATACCGGTTCCGCCGGAACGGATGCGCAGCGCCGCAAACCTCCTGCGGCATGGGGCCTACCTGGCCCTGTACAGCCTGGTCAAGCATTTCTCGTTTCCGATGATGAACCTGGCCCGCTGGGCCGTGCTCCGGCTGTTCGGGGCGCGGATCCGATCCACCTATATCGCCGACGGTGTGCTGATCTGGTTCCCGTGGAACGTGCGCATCGGCCGGCGGTCGTCCCTCAACCAGGGGGTGATCATCGACGGCTTCGGCGGCGTGACCATCGGTGACGGCGTGCGGATCGCGGCCTACGCGGTGATCAACACCGCCGACCACGCGTTCGACGACCCCGGGCGCATGATCTGCGACCAGGGCTTCCTCGTCGCTCCGGTGGTCATCGAGGACGACGTGTGGATCGGCACCGGCGCGGTGGTGGGCAAGGGTGTGCGCATCGGCCGGGGCAGCGTGATCGGGGCCGGCGCGGTGGTCACCCGGGACATTCCACCCGGCTCGGTGGCCGTCGGCGTGCCGTGCCGGGTCATCCGCCGCCGCGGTCCCGGACCGCGGCCGTCGCCCGAGGCGGGTCGCCCCGCATGATCCAGGCGTTGTTCAGGCAGGCTTCCGGCGGCGAGCGCAGGTTCGGCCGCGACGTCCTCTGGAACCTCGGCAGCCTCGTGATCCTGGGGACCAGCGGCCTCGTCATCAACACCGTGATCGCAGGCCTCCGGGGGCCCGAGGCCCTGGGGGTCTTCAACCAGGTGTTCGCCTTCTATATCGTGCTTTCCCAGCTGGCCGTGGGCGGCCTGCAGTTCTCGGCCCTGCAGCAGGTCTCCTATCACCAGCACGACCTGCGGGCCTGCTCGCGGATCGCCTCCGCCGCCCTGCTGCTGGTCGCGGCCGCCGCGGCCGCGGTCTGCATGGTCGCCCTGACCGGCCGGGAGCTGGCCGCCGGGCTGCTGGACAGCCCCCAGGTGGCCGCGGGCATCGCCTGCGCCCTGCCCGGCCTGTTCCTTTACGCCCTGAACAAGGTGCTGATCAACGTGCTCAACGGCCTGCGCCACATGCGGGCCTACGCGGTCTTCCAGTCGCTGCGCTTCGTGTTCATCCTGGGGTCGATCGTGGGGCTGATCCTCGCCGACGCCCCCGCCGAGCGGCTCCCGCTGGCCCTGTCGATCGGCGAGGCCGCCCTGTTCGCCAGCCTCGTGCTCTACATCCACCTGCGACTGTTTGCGCTGGTGCCCGGCCGGGGCACGGCCGCCTGGTTCCGGCCGCACCTGTCCTACGGGCTTCGCGGCGTGCTCAGCGGCATCGTTCACGAGATCAACACCCGCGTGGACGTGCTCGTGCTCGGCTTCTTCCTCGACGACGGCACCGTGGGGCTCTACAGTTTCGCCGCGGTGATCGCCGAGGGCTTCGGCCAGATCCCGGTCGCGGTCCGCTGGAACGTGGATCCGCTCATCGGGCGGTGTTTCGCCGAAAACCGCCGGTCCGACATCGAGGTTCTCGCCCGGCGCATCCGGCGGGTGTTCTGGCCGGCGGCGGCGGGCATCGGGCTGCTGGCCGTGCTGGGGTACCCGCTGCTCCTGGCGCTGTTCCTGCCGGGCGCGGGGTTCGGCGACAGCTGGTCGGTGTTCGCGATTCTGGTGGCCGCCCTGGTCTTCAACGCCGGCTGGCGGCCGTTCATGGGGCTGCTGCTCCAGGGCGGGCGCCCCGGCATGCACACCCTGCTGGTGCTTGGCGTAGCCGCATCCAACCTGCTGCTGAACCTGCTGCTGGTGCCGGTGCTGGGCATGCGGGGTTCGGCGGCCGCCACCGGCCTGGCCTATACGCTGGAAGCGGCCCTCATCTCCGTGTTCGCCCGCCGCGTCCTGGGCGTCCGCCTGTGAGCGGCTGCGACCCCGACCCGCCGCGGCGGGCTTCCGCGGTGCGTTGCTCCGTCGGACCGGCATGAGGTATAAGACACCGCCGTTGCGTCCGGCGCGATCGCCGGCGCGCGGATGCCCGACACCGGCCGCGAGGCAGGTCCGACATGCTGGCGCAACTGGCCTTTCTCTCCGCCCTGCAGCTGGCGGGCATGCTGTCTGCCGCCGGCCTGGCCCGGCGGACCTCGGCGGCCTTCGTGGCCTGCTCGGGCCTGCTGTGGGGGCTGATGCTCTGGGTGGCCGTCGGGCTGGTACACCTCAACGCGGGAATCCCCTGCACCGTCCGCACCGTGTTTCCGAGCGTCGGCGGGCTGAGCCTGGCGTCGGCGGTCGCGGCCGTCCGCCTTCGAGCCGTGGACGCCGCCGTCGCGCGCCGCCTGGGGCTGATGTACCTGGCATCGGTGGTGGTGATCGCGGCCGTGCTGCCGTTGGACATGACCGCCGTCTCATTCGACTCCATGCGGCAGATGGCCCTGGGGCGGATCTTCGCCGAGCACCCGCGGGTCCAGATCGATGCCCTGGAGGAGGGATTCGGGAACTGGGCTCCGTTCGTGCCGCTGATCCACGCCGCCGCCCCGATGATCGGCGTGGACTACCTGTACGCCCTGCATCCGTGCATCTTCCTGAGTCTGATGGCCTGTTTCCTGGTGCTCGGCCGCACGATGCTGCGGGAGCTGGGCCGCCCGCCCGCCGAGGCCCTGGTCCTGCCCATCCTGGGCGCATGCGTGCTGGGCAGCACGTTTTTCTTCGCCTACCAGGCATTCTACGTCCACAACAGCCTGCCCGTGACGGCCTTTGTCACCGTCTACCCCACTACGCTGTGGCTCGCCCTGAGGCAGCGCCGGCCGGCGTGGCTGGTCTTCTCGATGGCGGCGCTGACCTGCTTCTGCCTGGCCCGATGCGAGAGCGTACTGTTCGCGGCGGTCATGATCCTTCCGCTGGTTGCGGCCGGCGAACTGCCTTATCGCGTCCGCCTGGCGTGCGTGCTGCCGTTCGCCGCGGCCATGATCGGCTGGCAGATGCGGCTGGTGCTGCTCATCGGCACCCGGGCCGACATCCTGACCCCCCAGCGGGTGGCCGCCCAGACCCTGCTTCTGGCCGGGACGGGTGTCCTGGCCATTCTGACCGCCTGGCCGTTCGGACGGCGTCTGGCGACGGCAAGCATCCCTCTGGCTCTGGTGGCGCTGGCGTTCATCGCCGCAGGGCTGTCCGTTGCCCGGCCGGAGCACATGGGGCGGTGCGCGACGGTCATCCTGGCGAACCTGACCTCCGAAGGCGGCTGGAGCGCGTGGTGGTACCTGGCGGCCGGGCTGATCCTGCTGGTCTGGACCGCGCCGCCCGTTCCGCACCAGCAGGTTCTGACCGTGCCGCTGTGGGCTGTCCCCCTTGGGGCCTGGGCGATGGGAGCCATGCGCGTGCCCTACCGCCTGGGGTTCGGCGACTCGGCCAACCGCATGATGACGCACATCGCTCCATTGGCGCTGCTCTACGTGCTGCTGCGCGGCTGCGGTGCCGCCCGCGTTGCCCGGTCCGACGCCGACGCCCGGCGCCTGCGGCGGCGGCTGTCGCTGCTGGCGGCCGGCGCAGCCGTTGGGCTCGCCGTATCCGTCGCGAAGTACAGAAGTAGTGCCTTTAATATTGCGCTTATCGAGGCACCGGCCGCGTACAACAGCTCCGGCGAGCTTTCCGGCAGCCCGTTTCAGGAGGTACTTCAGCCACCATCCCGGTCACGCGGAGTGCGGGCGGCATTCCGCGGACCGGCGGTGCTGACCGTCGATCTCGGCCGGATTCGCCGCGCCGGTGCCCTGCTGCTGGAAGAACTCGATGCCGCCACCGCTTTCCTCGACTACGCATGGGACGTGTCCGCCGACCGCCAGAACTGGACGACGGTGTTCGACACCCGGGACCCGCAGGCCTGCAACGCCTACCGGGTGAATCCGTTGTCCTGGGTCCACGACCTCCGCCAGGTGTCGCCGTTCAGATTCGCACGTCTGAGGTTCCGGTCGAACGTGTCCGGCCAGCCTCTGGCCCTGCGGCATATCGCCGTGCTTGGCAGTGCCGGTCGGCTTCGGCCGGAAAAACGGGTCAGCCGTTTCTGCCGCGACCTGGCCGAGGAGGCGATCGTGATCCGCGAGCCGGAGTTCCGCGGACCCCCCATTTGGACCGGCCGGCATGATTTCGCCGCCGCCCTCCAGGGCGCCACCACCGAGGATTACCCCATGGCGGTCAGGCCCGGACCGGCCGAGGTGATCCTGGACTTCCGACGGCCGCTGACCGCCCAGACGCTGCTGGTCGAGGAATACTCTCCGGATGCGCCGCTGACGGACTGTGTCTGGGAAACCTCTTCGGACATGCAAACCTGGTACACGGTGGTGGATACCGGCAAAACCGGCCGCCCGCCAGGCCCGGCCCACGCCCCGCTGCAGTGGTGCTGCGACCTGAGCCCGGCCGGGTCTTTCCGCTATCTGCGTTTTGGCTTTCGTGCCGGAGGACTGGACAACACCATGATCCTCCGGCGCGTCGCCGTGCTGGAAAAAACGCCCGCGGGCCTGGGACTCCCCGACTGTGCGCCCGCCGGGGGGCGTTCAGGAGGCTGAACGGTCGTGAACCTCTTGCCGGAAACTCAGAGTCCGGAGTCCGCCTCCCCGCCGGTCACCCCCCGGCTGGCACGCCTCGCGCCGCTGCTGGCCGGAGCCGCGGTGCTCGCGGGCCTGAGCTGGGCCCTGGGCCCATCGCGGCTGCGCGACGCGCTGCCGAACCCGTCGGTCGATGTCCTGTGCCTGGCCGCCCTGGCACCCGCGGTGATCCTGCTGCTGCCGGCCCGGCTGGGGGCCCGGTTCGTCCGGACGGCCGTGCCGATCGCCATGCTGGTCTGCATCGTGGTCAACATCCGCGACTTTCCGCGCCTGAACCGCTCGGTCTTCTGCCCGCTGGCGATCCGGAGCCGCCACGACCTGGTGAGCCTGGCGGACAACCCGCGGACCTGGCGAGAGCTGGGCCAGTACCACATGTACGGCCTGATCCGCCGCTACGCCCGGGGGCGGCAAATCGTGACCCATGACGAGACCGTGCTCAGCCGCTGGTATCTGACCACCTTCGCGGGCGTCTGGGCCTATGAAGTGCGGAAATACGCCCATGCCCTCACCGCCGATCAGGCCGAGACCCTCAAGCAGCTGCAACACCACCGGCTCCAGCATCCGCAGGTGCCCCAGGACGTCCACTACCTGATCGTCCCGGCGACAACTCCCGCCGGCACCTGCGATTTCCGCGTTTACAGCCTCGGCCACGAGCACTTTCTGCTGCCGGAGGGAATGCTGCCGCCGGAACCGGTTTCCACGCGCGGTCATTGACGTGCCGCGCTCGCCGCAGCGGCCCGTCGGCATCGGAGTCGGGCCCCGGCACGGCAGCTTCACGCGATCAGGAACGGCCGCAGGCTCCGGCCTTCGCCGCCCGGTGCACCGGCAGGATCTCGCTGCCCCGGCCGCGCATGGCGGAAACCGGAATGCCCCGGGTTCGCCGCAGCCTGCTGTCCGGGGATGGTTGCGCCGCCGGGTCAGGACTCCAGCGCCTCGGCCAGCACGCTCAGCAGGTGCTGAACCGATTCCTGGTCGGCCGCCCAGCTGCCGGCCAGAAAGCGCCCCCGCGCCGCGTCGATGATGGTGTTGGCGTCCAGGGGATCCGCCGGGGCCGCCAGGGCCTGGCGGTAGCGGCTTTCGGCGGCGGAGGCGGCCTGGTCGTCGGGGTACTCCACGACCCAGAGCACGTTGGGGTGCTCGCCCTCGGCGGCCTGAACGCGGGCCACGGTCAGCATCGCCCGGCCGTCAAGCCCCAGGCGGGCGTCCATGACCGCACTCTCCATCGGCGGCACGGCCTGCGGCCCGGCCAGGACCAGCAGCGCCGTGCTCCGGGCCGTCCAGATGCGGCACGTCTCCCGCCGGTCCGGCGGCGCCGCCTCCACCAGAAAGGGAGCCTCGGCGGCCGGCAGGTTGAAGACCACGCGATTGAACAACCGACGGCAGGCCTCGCGGGCGGCCTCGGTATCGGCGCCGGTGAACCGGATGTGCACGAAACTTCGCCCCTGCCAGGCCAGCATCGCCGGCTCGCCGTCGTTGCCGAGCACCGCCCGCTGACTGCGATCCGCGGCCGTGAGCCTCGGGGCGTCGCCGGCCAGCAACTGAAAGAGCCCGAAGGCGTCGGCGGGCGTCGCCGCTTCGGCCAGCAGCACTGCGGCCGCAGCCTTGTCATCGGCGGCCTGGTAGCCGCATTCCACGACCTGATCGACGTGGTAGCTCCCCAGCAGCGAACGCCGGGCGGCGTCGGGGTGCAGGGCCCACAGACGCTGCGGCTCGACGACGCGCACCGGGCGGACCTTGACCCAGTCGGCGAGCTCGACCGTCCTGGGCAGGGCCCGGGGGCCGGCCGGGTCGTCCTGGGCGTCGACGCCGGTCAGGCGACCGACCTGCGGCGGCTCGGATTCCTGCGGCGACGGGGAGGTCTGGGGTGTCGTCTCTGCAAGACCGTCCGGCACGGGCTCAACCTGCTGTCGCTGGCACCCGGTGACCAGTGCCATCGCCAGGACCGCCGGGAAGGTCGCCCGGAAGTGCGTTCTGAATGAGAATCGGCCGGTTGCCCGAATGTAGTCTGCCATGCCGACTCCTGCCCGGGGCGGATGTCGTGGACTCCGGTGCATCAGTACGTGTCGGACATCATGCCGACTCCTGTCCGCGGCGGACATGCCGGGACGGGGCGATCACCGCGCCGTCGCGCCGTTTCGCCGACCCGGCAACCCGACAGCCGCGGATTGTACCGGGCCGGCTCCGGGGGGTCGAGGCGGTTGGCGGCATGCACAGCGCCGCCGGGAACGGCCTGCGGCCACCGGTGAACCTGCCCGTAAGTACCGGCGGCCCGGGGCCCGCACGGGACGGCAGGCCGGCGAGCTGATCTCCGGGCCCTTGCACCTGCCGATCCGGCCGCGAGTCGACCGCCCAGAGGAGGCCTTGTGCGCCGACCCGCCACGCCTGCCACCCGCTATACCAGGAACCGTGGCGCCACCGCCGGGCAGGCGTCATCCTGCCGATCACAACCCGGCAGCTTGACCCCGGACCCGCTCTCACCGATAGTAGACCCGGCGTTCCAGCCGCCGGAGAGGTGCCGGAGTGGCCGATCGGGCTGGTTTCGAAAACCAGTGAACGGGCAACCGTTCCGAGGGTTCGAATCCCTCCCTCTCCGTTCTTTCCTTCCTTCGCGACCGGTCGCAATTCTTCGCCAAGTGCCGCGGTTTCCAAGGTCTTGCACTCGCCCGTCTGCGGGCCTTCGCCTTGTGAAATGCGCTTGACGGTTTCGCGTCCGGTTGCAACCGGCACGCAGCTTTTCGCAACCCATCTGCCGGGAGTTAAGCGGGAGTGATTGGGGGGGCGCCCACGGGTTCGCCGTCGGTGCCGGTCGCCACGGCCACGGCCGGCATCCGCAGGTCCGCCAGCACGGCCAGGGCCTCGGCATCGTCGCCGGTCAGCCGGTGCGTGTAGCGGTCCATCGTCAGCGTGATGGTCGAATGCCGGGCAAGACGCTGCGCAGTCGCGGGGTGCACGCCACCGGCCGCAAGGTTGCTGATGAACGTGTGCCGCAGAGA
This sequence comes from uncultured Planctomycetales bacterium, assembly GCA_964611365.1. GTDB lineage: Bacteria > Planctomycetota > Phycisphaerae > UBA1845 > PWPN01 > CALLOB01. Next base: position 13,703 of record CAZSYS010000018.1, on the reverse strand, counting down.
ATGCCAGTCCGCCCAGCGGCCGGCCTCGTCGGTTCGTTCAAGAGCAGTAGAAGAGCAGAAGAGCAGTAGAGGACACCCATGGATTGTCCGCGTCCCCGGGAAGCCGTGGTCCCGAGTGTTTCATCAGGCCGAAGGCCTGGAAGTTGATAGCCGGGGGCAGGAAGAGCAGTAGAGGACACCCATGGATTGTCCACGTCCCCGGGAAGCCGTGGTCCCAAGTGTTTCATCAGGCCGAAGGCCTGGAAGTTGATAGCCGGGGGCAGAGTTCGACGCCGTCGATCGCCGCCCCCGGTTCAAAGGCCGCACCAAACCCTCTCTGTTTCCTTCCTTTCTCTTCTTCCTTCGACGCCGAAGGGGTTGCACACCGCGCCGCTACGGCGCGAGGCCTAAGGTCGTCCGCCCTCGGCGGCCGGCAGGGGGGCCGGCCGATCCGGCGCTACGCGGCGCCGACCGCCACGGCGCGCCTTCATGCAAGACGGGCTGTGTGATCATGGGAAGCATTCGCGGCCCGGTCATGGGGGCATGTGCGGCTCGACCGGGGGCGGTCACCGGCGGGCCGGCCGGCGCGCGGGGGGCTTGCGGCGGCGGGCGAAGGCGGCCTCGAGTCCGGCGAGGACGGCTTTGTGCTCCAGGCGGTCTGCGGCGGTCATGCGGTCGATCAGCAGCCGGCCGTCGAGGTGGTCGATCTCATGCTGCCAGATCCGGGCCGGAAGGTCGCAGCCGGTTTCCTCGAACTCCTCGCCCCGGAGGTCGCAGGCCTGGATCACGCAGCAGCGCCCGCGCTTCACCAAGATGTGCACCTCCGGCAGCGACAGGCAGCCCTCCTCGGCCTCCACCGGCTCGCGGGCCTCGACGATCCGCGGGTTGACATAGACGCGGTCGTCGTCCGGCCGTCCGGTCGGGTTGGCCACGAACAGCCGCAGCGGCAGCCCGACCTGCGGGGCCGCCAGACCCACGCCCCGGCCGGCTTTCATCAGCTCCAGCATCCGCCCGACCAGGGCCTCCAGGGGCTGGCCGAACTGCTCCACCGGCAGGCAGCGCCGGCGCAACACCGGATCGGGATAGGTCACGATGCGCTCGGGCAGCCGGTCGTACAACGCCTGGGTACGCATGTCGGGCTCTCGCATGCCGCGGCATCGGCGGCACAGCCCATTATAGCACCGCCGACGGGTCTCGCGGACACCCGCCGGTGCCGGTGCCCGCCCGGCGCCGCCAAGTGCCGGGCGAAACCTTCCGCCGGCAACCCGAACCGCAGCTTGACCCGACTGCCCGGGTCGATACGATCTGGTTGGAGCCGACACCGTCGCCGGAACGCCCCGAGGCGCCCCCGACGCCGGCCGGCAGCCGGCCGGTCCGCCGGCCACGTGGCGACATCCGATGTTCAGGAAGTCTGATAACCCGCCGGGCGGTGCCGCCGTCCCGGAGTTCAGCCCCCAGGCGGTCGAGAACGCGCGCCGCTGCTTCCAGCGGGGCCAGGAGCTGGCCCAGCGCAAGGATTACGATTACGCCATTCAGATGTACATCAACGGGCTGGGCTTCTGGCCCGAGGCCGTCGAAGAGGGGCACAAGCCCTGCCGGGCGGCGGCCCTGTTCCGCGGCCGGCAGAAGGTCTCCTTCAGCGAGCAGATGAGGTTCAGGATCGCAGGCGGCGACCCGGTGAAGGCCCTGCTGGCCGCCGAAAGCCTGCTGGCCAAGGATCCGCACAACATCGCCTATATGGAGGCCATGCTGAAGGCCGCGGTCAAGGGCCGCCTCTATGCCACCGCCATGTGGATCGGGGAGATCCTGGCCGACGCCGCCGACCGCGAGCCCAAGCCCAATCCGGCCCACTACGTCCTGCTGCGCGAGGCCTACGAGGAGATCGGCGACCGCTGCGAGGACACCGACCTGACGCTGTCCATCGCCGCCACCGACCGCGCCGTCGCTGCCCTCGGCCGGCTCAAGGCCCTGAACCCGACGGACATGGCCATCTCCACCGACCACCGCGACGTGGCCGGCAAGCTGACCATCCGCAAAGGCAAGTTCCAGACCGCCGCCTCCTTCGCGGACTCGGTGGACGACGCCCAGTCGCAGCGAGACCTCCACGACCGCGACCGGGTGATCCAGGCCGAAGAGCGGCTGGATGAGCTCATCGCCAAGGCCCGGGGCGACTACGAGGCCGAGCCCAACAGCCTGCACGCGGTCAACGCCCTGGTGGACCTGCTCTGCCGCCGCGAGCGCTCCGACGAGGAGGCCCAGGCCGTCGCCATCCTGCTGAAGGCCTACGAGCAGTCGAAGAACTACCGCTACAAGCTGCGGGCCGACGACATCCGTATCCGCCAGCACAACCGCGCGGTCCGGGCGGCCGAGGAGTCCGGCGACCGCGAGGCGATTCTCAAGGCCCGGACCGAGCGGCTGCGTTTCGAGCTGGGGGTCTACAGGGAGCGGGTCCGCGAGTATCCCACCGACCTGCGGATGCGGCACCAGTACGGAATCCGCCTGTTCAAGGCCGGCCGATACGACGACGCCATCCCGGTGCTGCAGGAGGCCCGGGCCGACCCGAAGAACCGCTTCGACTGCAGCCTGCACGTCGGCCGCTGCTTCTACGAGAAGGGCTACTACGCGCAGGCCATCGATACCTTCCGGGACGCGCTGGCCGGCTACGAGATCCCCGACGACAAGCTGGGCAAGGAACTGCATTACTGGCTGGGGCGGGCCTGCGAGGCCGACGGCCGGATCGAGGACGCCTTGAAAGTCTACGGGCAGCTCATACAATGGGACTACAACTACCGCAACGGAGACGTCCGCAAGCGGATCGACGACCTCAAGGGCCGGCAGAAGACCGGCTGAGGGCGGGTCGTCCGGCCCAGGTAAGTGGGCCCTAAGTCAATCTATTTCAGGAGGTTACGCGTGGCCCACTCCCTGTCCGCCAAGAAGCGGATCCGCCAGAACGCCAAGCACCGGGCGCGCAACCGGGCGCGCAAAGGGGCCATCAAGGCCGAGCTCCGGTCCTTCGGCCAGGTTCTGGCCGGCGGCGACAAGGCCAAGGCGGCCGAGGCCCTGAAGTCGGCGGTCAAAAAGGTCGACCAGATCGCCGCCAAGGGCACGATCCACAAGAACACCGCCGCCCGGCGCAAGTCCCTCCTGCAGCGCCGCTACAACGCCCTGGCCGCCAAGAGCTGACGCCGCAGGATCCCCGGGCACGGACCCCCCCCCGGCGTCCCGGCCCGACGTTGCGGGCATGAGCACGCCGCCGCCAGAACCAATCCCCTACGTCAGCCGCGCCGGCGGCAAGCTGGCCGCGGCCCTGGAGGCTTTTGGCGTCGATCCGCGCGGGCTGGTCTGCGCCGACCTGGGCAGCAACGTCGGCGGTTTCGTGGACTGCCTGCTGCGCCGCGGGGCGGCCCGGGTCTACGCGGTGGACACCGGCTACGGTGTGCTGGCCTATAACCTCAGGCGCGACCCGCGGGTCACGGTCATGGAGCGGACCAACGCCATGCACGTGGCCCTGCCCGAGCCGGCGGACCTGGTGACCATCGACGTCGCGTGGACGCGGCAGCGGCACATTCTGCCGCCGGCGGCCGGCCTGCTGGGCCCCTCCGGACGAATCATCTCCCTGATCAAGCCCCACTACGAGTGCGACCGCCGACTGCTTCGCCGGGGTGTGCTCGATCCCCGGGCGGCCCGGCAGACCATGGAGTCCGTGCGCGCCGAGATGGCCGGGCTGGGGCTGCAGGTGTGTCGAACGATGGAAAGCCCTCTGCCGGGAGCCCGGGGCAACCTGGAGTTCCTGGTGCTGGTGTCGCGCTGAGCCGGCCGGCGGCGGATCGGGGTTGTCAGGGGGCCTTGAAGTAGCGGGCCTGCGGGTGGTGGGCGATGATCGCCGAGGTGCTCTGCTCGGGTTCCAGCTGGAACTCCTCGGTGAGGGTCACGCCGATGCGCCCGGGTTCCAGCAGCGGCCACAGGAGGCGCTGGTCCTCGAGGTTCGGGCAGGCCGGATACCCGAAGCTGTACCGGCTGCCCTGGTAGCCCTGCTTGAACAGGTCGCGGATGTCCCGGGCGTCGCGTCCGGCGATGCCCAGCTCCATGCGCACCTGTTTGTGGATGTACTCGGCCAGGGCCTCGGCGGTTTCCACGCCCAGCCCGTGCAGGTGGAGGTAGTCGCGGTAGCGGTTGGCGGCCATCCATTCCCGGGCGGTCCGGCTGACCTGGCCTCCGGCGGTGACGATCGAGAAGGCCACCACGTCGTGGCCGCCCGCCCCGGCCGGCCGCCAGAAGTCCGCCAGACACCAGTAGGGGGCGCGGCGCTGCCGGGGAAAGCTGAAGCGGACCAGTTCGCTCCGGCGGTCCCGGGGATCCAGCACCACCAGGTCGTTGCCCTCGCTGCGGCAGGGCCAGTAGCCGTAGACCGCCTGGGGCGTGATGATGCCCTCCTGCTGGCACTGGTCGGCCAGGGCCCGGAAGATCGGGCGCACCTCGGCGTCGAGAAAGCGCTCGAACTCCCCGGACGAGCGTCCTCGCTTGCGGTACTGCCACTGCACCTGAAAGAGCATGGTCTCGTTGATGTAGGGCAGCACCGCCGCCAGGGGGATGTGCTCGATGACCCGGGCTCCCCAGAACGGCGGCTCGGGCACGGGCGCGTCGCGGGCGATGTCGCTGACCGCCTCGAACGTCTCCTGTTCCTCGTCGATGACGGCCGCGACCGGCCGCGGTTCCGGCGACGGGGCCGGTTCGACGCCCTCCACGATTCGCTGCATGAGATGCAGGCCTTCGAAGGCGTCCTTGGCGTAGTACAGCGGTCCCTTGTAGATCGCCCGCAGATCCTGTTCGACGTACCGGCGGGTGAGGGCCGCGCCGCCGAGGATCACCGGGGGAGCCAGCCCGCGCTCGTTGAGCACCAGCAGGTCGTCGCGCATCACCAGCGTGCTCTTGACCAGCAGACCGGACAGTCCGATGGCGTCGGCCTTTTTTTCCAGCCAGGCATCGATGATCGCGTTGATCGGCTGCTTGATGCCCAGGTTGTGGACCGTGTAGCCGTTGTTGGTCAGCAGGATGTCCACCAGGTTCTTGCCGATGTCGTGCACGTCGCCCTTGACCGTGGCCAGCACAATGGAGCCCTTGCCGCCCCCGGCAGTCTTCTCCATGTGCGGCTCGAGGTGGGCCACGCAGGCCTTCATCGTCTCGGCGGACTGGAGCACGAACGGCAGCTGCATCTCCCCCGAGGCGAAGAGGTCGCCGACCACCTTCATGCCCGCCAGCAGGAAGTCGTTGATGATCTCCAGCGGCCGGTAGCGCTGCAGGGCCTGGTCGAGGTCGGCGGCCAGGTCGGTGCGGTCGCCGTCGATGATCCGTCGCTTGAGCCGCTCCTCCAGCGATGCCGGCCGGGCGGCGGCGTGCTCCGGTCGGGCCGACGTCTCCGACAGCCGGTCCAGCAGCGCCGCCAGCGGATCGCCGCCGTCGCGTTCGTCGAAGATCAGCCGCCGGGCCAGCTCGCGGAGCTCCTCGTCGATCTGGAACAGCGGGCGGATGCCCGCGGCGTGCACGATGGCCGCGTCCAGTCCGGCCTCGCGGGCGTAGTGCAGAAACACGCTGTTGAGCACGTGCCGCACCGCCGGCTTGACGCCGAAGCTGATGTTGCTGACCCCCAGCAGCACATGGCACTCGGGCATTTCGGCCTTGATCCGCCGGATGGCCTCGAGCGTCTCCAGCCCCAGCCGCCGGTCGTCCTCGTTGCCCGTGCAGATCGTGAAGGTCAGGGGGTCGAAGAGAATGTCGCAGGGCCTCATGCCGTACCGCTCCACCGCCAGGCGGTGGATCCGCCGGGCGACGGCCACCTTGCGGTCCGCGGTCTTGGCCATGCCCTCTTCGTCGATGGTCAGGGCCACCACGGCCGCGCCGTATTTGCGGCACAGCGGGAGCACCTCCGCGCAGCGCTTCTCGCCGTCCTCGAGGTTGACGCTGTTGACGATGCACTTGCCGCCGGCCAGCTTCAGCGAGGCCTCGATCACCGGGGGCTCGGTCGAGTCGATCATCAGCGGCACCGGCACCTCGGTGGCGTAACGCGCGATCAGGCGGGTCATGTCCGCCAGCTCGTCGCGCCCGACGTAGGCGGCGCACACGTCGATCATGTGGCTTCCGCCGCGGACCTGCTCGCGGGCCATCTGCACCATGCCGTCGAGGTCCTCGGCGGCCAGCAGCTCGCGGAACTTCTTCGAGCCGTTGGCGTTGGTCCGCTCGCCGATGATCAGGAAGCTGTTGTCCTGGCGGATGGGAACCGACTGATACAGGCTCGAGACGCTTGGCTCCGGGTGCACCTCCCGGGGCCGCGGCCGACGGCCGCGCATGGCTTCGACGACCGCGGCCAGGTGCGCCGGCGTCGTCCCGCAGCAGCCGCCGACCAGGCTCACCCCGTCCTGCTCCACGAACTCCACCAGCCAGCGGGTCAGCTCGGCCGGGGTCAGCGGGTAGTGCGTGCGCCCCTCGATCAGCTGCGGCAGCCCGGCGTTGGGGATGACGCTGATCGGGCGGGTGCTGTTGGCACCCAGGTAGCGGATGTGCTCGCTCATCTCCTGCGGGCCGGTGGCGCAGTTCAGGCCGATCACGTCGATCTGCGGGTAAGCGTCCAGGGCGGTCAGGGCCGCGGCCATGTCCGTGCCCACCAGCATCGTGCCGGTGGTCTCCATCGTGACCTGGACGATGATCGGCACCCGCCGCCCGGCCTCGGCAAAGGCGATCTCGGCCCCGGCGATCGCCGCCTTGCACTGCAGAATGTCCTGGCAGGTCTCGATCATCAGGACGTCAATGCCGCCGTCCAGCAGCCCGCGCACCTGCTCGGCGTAGCTGTCCTCCAGCACGTCAAAGGTGGTCTGACGCAGCGAAACCAGCCGCGTGCCCGGCCCCACCGACCCGATGGCAAACCGGGGCCGGTCGGCCGTGCCGAAGGCGTCGCAGACCTCCCGGGCCAGAAGGGCCGCCGCCCGGTTGAGCTCCCGCACGCGATGCTGCAGCCCGAACTCGGCCAGCACCACCTTGTTGGACCCGAAACTGTTGGTCTCCACCGCGTCGCAGCCGACGCGAAGGAAGCTGGCGTGGATCTCCCGGATCACGTCCGGCCGGGTCAGACAAAGGATCTCCGTGCAGTTCTCCAGGCCCTGGTAGTCCGACAGCGGCAGGTCAAAACCGTGCACGCTGGTGCCCATGGCACCGTCGAGTACCACCACCCGTTCCCGCAACAGTTCTAGAAAGCTTTTGCCGCGCACCTTGCCCTGCTGTTCTCCCCCCAGGCTCGCCCCAGCCGGACCGCAAGCGTCATGATGGTAGTCGAGCCTCAGCCCATCCGCCAGCGCAACTGCCTGATTTCATGATGCTTATGATCCGGCCTGCCCTGGGCCTGGGCGGATGCCGCCGCCGGGGTCGCCAAGCCCCGAATTCATCGGCAGCCGCCGGCCGGAAGACCCCCGGCCCCGGAGCCCGGAAAACCGGAAAGCCCACGTTTTCGAACGCATGTAAAATATGAACCTGTTAGGGCTTACAGAAAAAACGGCCTCAGTCGCGGCCGACCGCCGCCAGCCCGGCGCGGGATCGTTCCAGGTGCTCACCGCACTTGGCGACGATCTGCTCGGCGGAGGCCGGCTTGGTGATCACGTCATCGAAGCCCGCCGATTCGGCCTCCTGACGGAAGGAATGCGCGGTGTGGGCGGTCGTGGCGATGATCGGTACCTGGATCCCCCGCTCCCGGAGAATCCGGGTGGCCTCAAGACCGTTCATCCGCGGCATTTCAATGTCCATGAGTACCAGGTCGAAGGGGTGCTCGGTGGCCACCTCCACCGCCTGGACGCCATCCTCGACGACCACGACCTCCGCCCCGGCCACATGCAGGTAACGGCTGATCAGCCGATGCACCATGGTTGAGTCTTCGGCCAGCAGGATGTTGGCCGACAAGGGTTTACGCATCTGGGGCTGTTCGGCCTGGCCACGGTTCAAGCCCACCCCGAAGGCCTCCAGGAACTCAGCCACGGCCGCGGCCAGGTTACTTTCCTTGCGAATGATCGCGTCGGGTTTGAAGTAAAGCAGCTCCCGGGCCTGGGCCTCGCTGGCCGTAAGCAGGGCGATCGGAATCGCCCGATGGTGCATGCAGGCCCGCAGGGCGGCGATCAGGGAGCCCCCGCACATCCCGGGCAGTTCCATGGCCGTGATGATGGCCGTAGGCTTGCTGTTGCCAATCAGAGTCAGCGCCTTGCCCACCTCCGGCACGACCCGGACTCGTGCCCCCAGCCGGATACAGGCCTGCGAGGCCGCCTGGCGAAGCAGGCGGGAGGGTTCCAGAATCATCACGACCTGGTCGGAAGCGGACATGAGCGGTTCTCCTGGGGCCCGCGTCAGGCGGTCAAGCCCGCCTCCCAGGCCCCTGCAACCGGGCCGGAATGCCGGGCGAACCTTCTGACGGACAGCGATCCGCCCGTTGAGTCGGCAGGCACCCTGGGGGGCCCGACCGCCCGGGCAATGGCCTGTTCCTCTATCGGGTGTTGAGGGCCGATGAACCACTTGGCAAGCCAGGTTCGCGGGGGCTCCCGGATCGGGATTCGGCCTGTCGGGGGACTTTCTGCGGGGTTGCGATCCCGACTTCATATGCTCTTAAGATATTAACAAAAAAGACTTTAAGTCTATTCGGGCCCCATTTGCAGATCAGTCCTCGGGCGTGTCCATGGCGTTGGGCCGCGGGGATCTGCGATCCGCCGATCCCCGCTGGAGGGGCTTTGGGGTCTTGACTGGCAGGGGTCGAGCCGCTAGCGTCGGGCGGATTGGCGCGGCTACCGACCGCCGTCAGGCGGGCCGTAGCGTGTGGATGAGGCCGCGGGTCTCGCGGCCACCGGCAGTCGGGTCGGGAGGTTGAAGCCGTCGCAGTCGGCGACGTGGGGTTCGGCGGGTCGGATCGGCCTGGGTGGCCCGGGGAGGCCTGGGTACCCCGGAGAGGTTCTGTCGAACCGGTCGCTCCTGTGATCACATCCAGCCCGGCCGTTCCATCGGTTCGGCTCGACCCCCCGGCCCAGGCACATCTGGCAGGTCCCGCATCGAGGCCCGGACCCGCAGGTCCCGGTTCCCCCGGCTCAGGCACACCCGGCAGTTCCACCCCGCCCGGGAGCATATTTCGGGCATCATGGTTTTCCCGTCGCCGGCGGGCGGCAGGGCATTCGGGGGGCGGGCCGGCGTGGCGGTGGACCGCTTCCCGCCGGTCCCACCGGCCTGGACCGGGGGGCAGGGGGCAACGATTTCCCGTGCGTCTGATCGGACCTCTGGGTTTGGACCCCTCGGTCGGGAGAAGTGCGGGGTCGGATCGGTCGGCGGTGGCGTAAGCAAAGTTCGACCCGTTGGTCGCGGGGGGCGAGGATTCGGGGGGTCCTCGAAGCGGTCGGGCGGGGCCCGGCGCGGGCGCGGACAGTTGTGGATGGTTTCCGGACGTCGGCCCGGGGCGGGGGGTTGGCCGGAAGACTCCGGCGGCGTGAAAGGTTCAAGCCGGCCCCCGGGCTGGTCGATTCTGCAACAGATGTGACCGAACCCCCAAGTCCCAGAGAGGTGCACAACATGACCACCAGCGTTCTGGAAGCTCCCGGCCCGGCCGGCGGTGTCGCCTGCGACAGGGGCGGCAAGTACCTGACGTTCAAGCTCGCCGAGGAGGAGTACGGGGTCGAGATCCTGAAGGTCCGCGAGATCATCGGCCTGCTGGCGATCACCGCGGTGCCGTGCATGCCCGTCTGCATGAAGGGCGTGATCAATCTTCGCGGCAAGGTCATCCCGGTGATCGACCTGCGTCTGAAGTTCGGGCTCTCGGAGGCCGAGCACACCGACCAGACGTGCATCATCGTGGTCGATGTCGGCAAGGAGATCGGGATCATCGTGGACACGGTTTCCGAGGTGCTGGACATCGCCGGCGAAGAGATCGAGCCGGCGCCGACGATGAGCGCCGACGTGGACACCTCGTTCATCCTGGGCATGGGCAAGGTGGGCGATGAGGTCAAGATCCTGCTGGACATCGACAAGGTGCTCAGCAGCGACGACATCGTCTCGGCGGCGGCGGCCGCGAACCTGAGCCAGGCGGAAGAGGCGTCCGCCTGAGGGCCGGATCGCCCGGCCTTTTGACCGCAGCACAATTGACCGCAGCACAAACGCCACGGTGCGGCAGCACGACCGCCACGGACGCCGACCGGCACGGCCCGGCGGCGTCCGTTTTCTGTTTTCCGTCCGGCCGGGTGCGGGAAGGGGGAGCCGCGCGTTTGCCGCAGCGGCGGTCGCGGCCAATAATACCCGCGGGGCGGTTCGCGCGTGCGACGTCCCCGGGAAAGCCGGCATGGCCTTTGACATGCTGATTGCGGGTGGAACGGTCGTGTCGTCCGCGGGACTGCAGCGCGCGGACGTGGGCGTGCGCGGCGGGCGGATCGCCGAGGTCGGGCCGGGGCTGGCGCGCCGGGCCGGATCGGCCGCGCGGGTCATCGACGCAACGGGCAAGTACGTTCTCCCGGGCGTGATCGACGTGCACGTTCACCTGGACATGCCCTTCTGCGGCACGGTGTCCTCGGACGACTACGACAGCGGCACGCGGGCCGCGGCCCGCGGCGGGGTGACCACGCTGATCGACTTTGCGATTCCCTTCGGGCGGGAGTCGCTGCATGATGCCCTGGACGCCTGGTCGGCCAAGGCGGCCGGCAAGGCCTGCATCGACTATTCGTTTCACGTCTGCCTGACGGATCCCAGGCGGCACCCGGCCCAGATCCCCGGCGTCATCCGGCGCGGCGTGCCGACGGTCAAGGCGTTCATGATCTACGCCTCGCAGGGCTGGGAATCCGATGACGGCACGCTCTACGAGGCGCTGGAGATCACCCGCCGGGCCGGGGGAATGCTGCTGGTGCACGCCGAGTCCGCCCGGCTGCTGGACCGCCTGATCGAGCGTTTTCACACCCCGGCGATGATGCGTCGCCACGGGGCCCGGCTGCACGCCATGACCCGGCCCAACGTCGTGGAGGCCGAGGCCATCGCCCGGGTCATCCGCTGGGCCGAGGCCACCGGAGGACGGCTGTACATCGTGCACATGTCCACCGGCGAGGGCGCCGACCTGGTGCGGGACGCGCAGCGCCGGGGGGTGCGCGTCCTGGCCGAGACCTGTGCCTCCTATCTGACGCTTGACGACTCGGTGTTTTCGGGCCCCGACGGCCACCTGTACGCCACCTGCCCGCAGCTCAAGAAGCCTCGCGACCGCCGGCGGCTCTGGCAGGGGGTCCGCGGCGGCGAGGTGAGCGTGGTCAGCACTGACACCTGCACCTTCACCCGCCGGCAGAAGGCCGCCTGGAAGGGCGACTGGACGAAGATCCCGATGGGCATGCCCGGGCTGGAGACGCTGCTGCCGGCGGTCTACACCTGGGGCGTGCTCGGCCGCCGGCTGACGCTGCCGCGGCTGGTGGCCTGTCTCTGCGAGAACCCCGCCCGGATCATGGGACTCTATCCGCGCAAGGGGGTGATCGCCCGCGGGGCCGACGCCGACCTGGTGATCATCGACCCGCGCCGCACGACCCGCGTGGACTGGCGGCAAATGGAGACCAACGCCGACTGGAATCCCTTCCAGGGCCGGCGGCTGGCCGGCTTCCCCGAGCAGACCCTCTGCCGCGGCCGGCTGATCGTCGATGGCGGGCGGTTCGTCGGAGAAAACGGCTGGGGGCGGTTTGTGCCCCGCCGCCTCGGGCGGCCGCGGTGACGCGCCGGGCCCGGGAAGCTCCCGGAGAGCCGGGTCGGCCGGCGCGAGGGTGTCCGGCGGGTTCTGGCCTGGCGTGTTCGTGCCCGGCGTGTTCGTGCCCGGCGTGTGAAGGTGCGATACCTGTCCGGCCGCTGCCCTCTGGCCGGGCCGTTCGAGCCGGCGGCTCGGACATGCCCCGGGTTGCTCACGCGAAAAGCTCGAACCACAGCTTCAGATTCAGCAGGCTGATCAGGCGGCGCGGCTTGAGTTCCCGGGCGGCCAGCCGTCCGCGGGCTTCCAGCGCCAGTCGGCTCAGCCGTCCGCGCCCCGCGGGCCGCAGACGCCGGCGGTCCGTCTCCGGGTAGCGGGCCAGCCACCAGGCGATGGCGTCGCGGTCGAACCACTCGTCGAAAGCGGCCAGCGGATCCATGAGCGTCTGGAAGATCTCGCGGCGCAGCGGGCTGTCCTCCCGGAGCTGCCGCCGCCAGTCGGTGCGGCTGTGGCGCCGGGCCAGCGGCAGCCGGAAGGCCTCGGGGAACGCCTTGGCGGCTGTGCGGGCGATGAACTGCTTGCCGCTGCGCTGGCGGGGGGTGCACGCGGCATCCAGGGCCACGACCCTCAGATCCAGCAGCGGGGCCGCGTACGCCAGATGCCGGCGGTAGACCGCGGCCTGCGAGGTGATCAGCCGCGGAAGGCGCGTCTGCCAGTAGAGAACATCCTTGAGGTCGTTGGGCGCGGGCGGTCCGTCGGGTGAATCGATCAGCTCCGCCCGCCAGGCCAGCAGGTCGCGAATGGCCGCCCGGGCGTGTTCCGGCCGCATCAGCAACCGGATCAGGTGGAGGTCGCGTCCGAAGTGCAGCCCCGCGTTGCTCAGGGCGGCGGCCCGCGTGGTGGAGCAGGAGCCGCCGTCGAAAAGCTGGTTGCCGAAAGCGACGGCGTCGTAGCGTCCGGTCAGCCCGGGAGCGAGCCCGGCGGCCTGGACCTGGGCGCCCAGGTGACCGGAGAGTCCGTCGCCGACCCGGACGGCGCGGCGTGCCTGCTCCAGAAAGTTCTCCAGCCCGCACGGCATCGAATGCCCGCTGACGCCCAGCCGTTCGGCGACCCGCAGGGCCGTTTGGTGATCGCCGTCGGGATCGTCGACGTGATCCGTGCCCCAGGTCACGGCCTCGATGTTCATGCCCAGGCGGTGGACGGCCGCGAGGATGAGCCGCGAATCCAGCCCGCCGCTGAGGGCCAGGGCCGGGCGGCGGAATCGTCCGAGGTGATCGGCAGTCGCGGCGGCGACGCGTCCGGCCAGCTCGTCGGCGGTCGGCGGCCGGGCGTCGGGATCCGTGCGGAAGCGCCGCCGCCAGTAGCGCCGCAGCGTGCAGCGGCCGTTCTCGATCCGCAGGTGCCGGGCCGGGCCGAGCAGACGGACGGCCTGGAAGTACGTCGTCTCGTCGATCAGGGCGGCGTTGAGCAGCATCGAGGCCGGCGCGCCGGGTTGAAGGGTTCGGGGGACGTCGGGACATGCCAGCAGGCACTTGACCTCCGGGGCCAGGCGCACGCCGGCGGGCGTTTGCGTCCAGAACATCGGGCGGGTGCCGCAGGGGTCGGTCCAGGCGTGAACCAGGTCGCGCCGTTGATCGGCCAGCAGGATGACGAAGGAGCCGTCGAGCTGTTCGACGCCGCTGGTCTCGGCGGCCAGGTAACGCTGCAGTACCGTGTCGGCGGCGGTTTGCCGGTCCGTCATGCCGGCATGTCCGCCGACGAGATAGCCGCAGACCGCGACCCGGACCGGGCCGGCCTGCGCGAAGCTCGCCTCGGCCGCGGCTGCCGGATGGGGCGTCACGCCCACCTGGTGGCTCCAGAGGTGCACGGCCGCGCCCGGCAGCCGGGCATCCCGGACTCCGGCGGCAGCGGTGTCCGCGGCAGCGGCGTCGGCAGCGGGGGGGCGGCGCCCGGAGGGTCGGTCAGCGCGGCGGCCATTCGCCGGACCTGCTCAGCGGTGTCCGCCGAGGGC
>CAZSYS010000017.1:0-25775 GCA_964611365.1 uncultured Planctomycetales bacterium | reverse complement strand
GTGAACGCCGGGTCGGCGCGGGCTGCCGGCCGCGCCGGATCGGGATTGTTCGAGTCGCCAGGGTCATTGATGCGCGAATCAACGCCGCACCCGGACGTCGTTCCGGCGTCACAGCCCGGCATGCCGACCCCACCCCGCAGGCGGCGGTGGCGAAGGCTGGCCGGTCTGCTGTTCCGGTCGCTGCGCAACCTTCTGGCTGCGGGGATGCTGCTTGAGATCCTGATGGCGGTCACTCCGCTGACGGAAAAGGTGTTTCTGTGGTTGTCGGTCACGGGTCCGCCCCAGAAGGCCGACGTGATTGTCTGTCTGGGCGGAAACACCGCCCGCGAGGTGCGGGCGGCATGGCTGTACCGGCAGGGCTGGGCGCCGCTGGTGGTGGTGAGCAACCGGCCGATGGCCGCGGAGGCGATGCGCGAGACTCTGCTGCTGGCCGGCGTCCCGCGCAGCCGCATCCTGGTGGACAATCGTTCCTACACGACCGCCGACCACCCCGAGTCCATCGCCCGCCTCCCGGGCATGGAGCGGGAGCGGACGCGGTTTCTCATCGTGACCGACCACGCCCACAGTCGCCGCGCCCAGGCGTGCTTCCGCAAGGCCGGCTACCGGCACATGACGTTCTACGCGGGCCGGCCGCCGCTGGAGGACGGCATCGAGGAAGGCAAGCGGTGGCGGTGGCGGGTGATGAAGCTTCCCTCGATCGTCTACGAGCTGTCCGGGCTGCTGAGTTACTGGTTGAGCGGGGCGATTGACGCACCGTGGTCAGCGCCGTCGCCCTACCTCGGCCGTCCCGGTGCGGCGACGGCTCCGGCGGCGGCCCCGCGGGGCCTCCGGCGGGCGCCGGACGGTGGTTGGCTGACGTCCGGATCGCGGTCGGGTCGCGCGGGCGGCGCAGCAAAAAGGACATCCCGCCGGATCCCCTCCCTGCCGGCGGGACGTCGAAAAAGCCTTCCGGGGACCGTCCGTTCGGGCGGCTATTCGCTCAGCCAGCGTTCCAGGTCGTCGACCGCCTCGGCGTGGGAGGCGAAGGGACCGGCGACGTCCTGCCGCACCGGCGAGGGCGTCTCGGTGTTCCTGCAGTCGAACACCTTGGCCGGATGATCGAGGGCGAACCGGCCGTAACTGTGGTACCAGCCGGTGCATCCGTCGGGCACGCCGTGCTCGGGTTCCTCGAAATAGGCCACCAGTGCCTGGGCCCTGTAATCCTCTACCGCCGTCGCCATGCCACGTTTCCTCCCTCGGCGAAGCCCACCCTTCAACGGGTGCGACCGCGGAGTTAACCTACGATATAACCGCGAGGCGAAAAGCGGCCGTGGCGAGAATCGCCGCGTCGGCCGCCGCCGGGGCGGGACGTCCGATAGACGCCTCGGGCATGCCGCCGGTCGGGGGCCGGGAATCGCCAGGCGCGCCGGAGCCGGAATCCTCCCGCTGCCTGAACCCGGAGAGCCGGGAGGCCCGGAGGCTCAGCGGCCGGAGGAGGCGATGGCCGTTTCCTTGTCGATCATGACCTGCAGCAGGCCGGCGGGGGTGTCGACCTCCATCAGGCAGGCGACGGTGTCGGCGTCGAGGATGCGCACCAGCCGGGCCAGGGTTCGCAGGTGGTGGCGGTCGTCGTGGCAGCAGATCAGGAAGAACAGGCGGGTCAGGTCCCGATAGGGCGAATCGAAGGCGATGCCGCGCGGGAGCCGGGCGACGCAGATCAGCGGCTCGGCCGAAACGTAGGGCATGGGTTGGCGCGGGTGGGGGATGGCCAGGCCGTTGGGCAGGGCGGTCGAGCACATGGATTCCCGCTGCACCAGCGCCTCCAGGAGTCCCTCGGCGTCGTAGAGCATGCCGGTCCGCTCCGCCAGCCGGACGAGTTCCCGCAGCACCGAGGTCCGGCTGTTGGCCCGCAGGTTGACATCGACGCCCTGCAGCCCCATGAGGCCGGTGACGATCATCTCGGAGTCGCCGGGCGTTCCTTCGGGGCCCATGCTGCGTTCGATGGCGACGAGGCGGTCGTGATCCAGCAGATGCATCTCCTGCTGGAGCCACTCGGTCACCTTGGCGCGGTTGAACCGCCACTGGCCGCCGATCTTGTCGCCGGGCAGCTTGCCGCGGTCGGCCAGACGCCTGACATCACGCACGTCCATGCCGACGTGCCTGGCGAACTCCTCGAGACTCATGCTGCGATAAGGCACCGGAGAGATCCTGTCGCGGCGTCGGGGGCTCCAGGCCGCCCATCATCCCTTGCCGGGTGATTATAGCGTCTGGCGAAGTCCTTTTCATGCCGCAACCGGCGCGGCAACCACGGCATACGGCCGCCGGCGTCCGACAGTCGCGGGCGTCGGCGGCCCGCGGCTCCGTGGGCTGGTTTTACGGCCTCAGGGCTCGGGCCCTGCGGAGGACCAGACGGCCTCGGCGGCCTGTTCGCCGGACTGAACGCAGTCCGGGACGCCGACGCCGCCGAAGGCGTTCCCTGCCAGGGCCAGCCCCGGCCAGCGGGCGGCCATCCGCCGGATGACGGCCACGCGGCGGAGGTGCCCCACCGGGTACTGCGGCATCGACCGCGGCCAGCGGTACAGCTCGACGAACTCCGGTTCTCCGCACAGACCGATGAGGTCGCGAAGGTCGGCGCGCACGCCGTCCTGCATATCCCGGTCCGGCAGGGCGTACACGTGCGGCTGGGTCGCCCCGCCCAGGAAAGCCCGGATCAGCAGCCGCCCCTGGGGCGCCCGGCCGGGGAACTTGATGCTGCTGAAGGTGGCGGCCATGAGCGTCCGCTGTTCGACGGCCGGCACCACGAAGCCGAAGCCGTCCAGCCGGTGGCGCACCTGTTCCCGGCGGAAGGCCATGGTCATGGTGGCCGAGGATGCGTAATCGATGGTCGCCAGCTCGGCGGCCAGCGGCGGGTCGAGAGATTCCAGGATCGGCGCGGTCTCATGGGCCTGGCAGGTGAGGATCACGGCCCGGGCGGTTCTGGCCGAGCCGTCGGCCAGCTGGACGGACCAGCCGTCCGGGGCGTGCAGGAGCCGGCGCACGGGCGCGTCGGTCTCGACGGCGCCGGCCGGCAGACGGGCCAGCAGGGCGTCGGTCAGGACACTCATGCCGCCGCGCAGCGAGACGAACATGCTGTAGCGGGCGCCGCTTTCGGCGGCGGCCCTGCCGGCGGCCCGGCGGCCTCGCCGCATGGCCAGGATCAGGCTGCGGTGCTCGCGCTCCATATCGAGGAATCGCGGCATCGTGGCCCGCAGGCTGAGGTTTTCGGGATCGGCGGTATAGATCCCCCCGACCAGCGGCTGGGCGATGCGTTCCAGCGCCTCGGTGCCGAGGCGGCGGCGGACGAAGGAGGCCAGGCTTTCGTCGCCGTCGAGGCCGTGGTCGCGGCGCGGGATGACCAGGTCCAGGCCCATGCGGAGTTTGCCCGGCCAGCTGAACAGGCGGCTGGTGAGCATGGGCAGGATGCGGCTGGGGGCCAGTAGCAGGAAGCCTTCCGGGACGGGGTGGAGCGTGCCGTCGCGGACCACGAAGGTCCGGCGGCAGTCGGGGTTGGTCGGGATCAGCTCGTTCTCCAGCCCCAGCCGCCGGCACAGGGCCAGGGCCCAGGGCTTCTGGGTGATGAACGAGTCGGGCCCGGCTTCCACGAGGAATCCTTCGCGGCGCCGGGTGAGGATCGCCCCGCCGACGCGCGAGCGGGCCTCCAGGACGCGCAGCTCCAGCGACCGGCTTTCCGCCCGGGCGAGCTCGGTCAGCCGGTGGGCGGCGGCCAGGCCCGAGACGCCGGCGCCCACCACGATGACGCTCTCCGGCCGGCCGCTGGCATGGACGGTCATGGGTTCCCCGAGGCTGGTTCAGCCGTTGCGGTACTCATGCACGAAATCGACGAGCAGCTGAACATGCTCGACCGGCGTTCCGGGAAGGATTCCGTGCCCGACGTTGAAGATGTGCCCCGGGCGGCCGGCGGCCTGTTCGAGGATCATGCGGGCCTGGCGGCGGATTTCCAGGGGCGTGGCGAACAGGGCCACCGGGTCGAGGTTGCCCTGGACGGCGACGTCGTGCCCGACGCGCGACCAGGCCTCGGCCAGGCCGATCCGCCAGTCGATGCCGATCACGTGTCCGCCGGCTTCGCGCATGGCTCCCAGCAGCACGGCGGTATTGGCCCCGAAGTGCAGGACGGGCACGCCGGGCCTGACGGCCTCGATGACCGCGCGGGTATACGGGAGCACAAACCGGCGGTAATCGGCCTCATTGAGGCATCCCACCCAGCTGTCGAAGAGCTGCACCGCCTGGGCGCCGGCCTCGATCTGGGCGTTCAGGTATCGGGCATGGGCGTCGACCAGGATTTCCATAAGTGCCGCCCAGGCCCCGGGATCGCGGTACATCAGCGATTTGGTCTCGATGAAATTCCGGCTGGCCCCGCCTTCGATCAGGTAGCTGGCCACGGTGAACGGCGCTCCGGCGAAGCCGATCAGCGGCACGTCCGGGCGCAGGGCCCCGCGGGTCATGCGGACGGCCTCCATGACGAAGGCGAGGCTTTCGGCCGGGTCGGCGCGGACGAGGCGGTCGATGTCGGCGGGGCCGCGCACCGGCCGGGCGATCACCGGGCCTTCGCCGCGGTGGAAGGCCAGTCCGACGCCCATCGGTTCGAGGATCAGCAGGATGTCGGCGAAGATGATGGCCGCGTCCACGCCGAGCTGGTCCACGGCCAGGAGCGTGACCTCGGCGGCGACATCGGGCCGTTTGCACATCTCCAGGAACGACAGCTTCTCGCGGATTTCGCGGTAGGCCCGCTGGTAGCGGCCGGCCTGGCGCATGAGCCAGACGGGGGTCGTGTCGGTCGGTTCCCGGCGGCAGGCGCGCATGAAGAGGCTGCTGGAAAGCCTGTCGGCGGCAGTGCGTCGCTCCTCGAGGGGCCAGACCAGGTCCACGCGCCGGGCGCCGACCGGATCGATGCCGGCCTGTTCGGAAGCCCGTTTGCGCAGCAGCAGAGCGGGGGCGCAGCGGGACAGTTCGCGGACCAGATCTTCCATGCGGGGGTGGTCCGGCTCGAAGTCCGGGCCCAGGCCGGCGTCGCGCAGCGCCTGGGAGCAGACCGGTCCCACCGAGGCGATCAGGGTTCTGCGGGCGGCCCGGCGGAAGTCGGCCTCCAGCCCGAGTCTTCCGGCGGCGGCCAGCACGTGGGCGATCTGGGGCGCGCTGGTGAAGACCATCACCTCGGCGCCGCCGGCGGCCGCCGTGCGGACGGCTTCTTCCAGCGGGAAGGGATCCTCCGGCGGGGCCCAGTCATAAACCTTCAGGCAGACCGGTTCGGCGTCCTGGGCGCGCAGGGCGTCGGCGAGTTCCCGCGCGCAGCTTCCGCAGTCCTGGATGACCACGCGCCGGCCGGCCAGCGGACCGGACGCCCGGACGGGGGCCAGGAGGGCGGCGCAGGTGTGGGGCTCGGCCGAGGTGATCACGGGGGCCAGCCCCAGCTTCCTCAGCTCCGCCCGGGTCTTGTCGCCGCGCGCCACCAGCTTCGTGCGGGCGAGCACATCGCCAAGGCACCTCGGCGCCAGAGCCGCGGCCAGAGCGGCCAGCAGCATCCGCGCTCCGGTGGCGGTCAGCAGCACGATCATGTCCACGCGTCCGGCGGTCAGGTCGGCCGCCAGGTCGGCCACGTCGCGCGGGGACAGCTCGGGCACCTCGCGCAGCGCGGGGGCGGACACCACGGTCGCGCCGGCTCGCTGGAGCCGGGCGGCCATCTGAGCGGCCCGGCGGCTTTCGAAGGACACCACGACCATGCCGCGAAGGTTCTGCATGCTTTCGACCCATCGGCTCCGGGCAGCCCGCCGCCCGCCCGGAGGCGTTCAGTCCCCCACTTTCCAGCAGGCCGCGCGCTGTCCGGGCCGCACCTCCCGCAGCGGCGGGTCCTGAAGGCGGCAGCGTTCTTCGCCGGCGGCCAGCGGGCAGCGGGGGTGGAACGGGCAGCCGGCGGGAAACCGCAGCGGGTTGGGCACGTTTCCGGGGATGACGTCCAGCCGTTCCCGCCGCTGGGACATACGCGGGATGCTGCGGAACAATCCGCGGGTGTACGGGTGCAGAGGCGAGGCGAACAGGGTCTCGACCGCGGCGCGCTCGACGATGCGACCGGCGTACATCACCCCGACCTCGTCGGCGATCTGGGCGACGACGCCGAGGTCGTGGGTGATCATCAGCACGCTCATGCGGTGTTCGGCCTGCAGGCGGCGGATCAGGTCGAGAATCTGTGCCTGGATGGTCACGTCCAGGGCCGTGGTCGGTTCGTCGGCGATGAGCAGGTCCGGGTTGCAGGACAGGGCCATGGCGATCATGACCCGCTGGCGCATGCCGCCGGAGAGCTGGTGGGGGTATTCCGCGGCACGCTGCGCCGGCGCGGGGATGCCGACCCGGGCGAGCATTTCCACGGCACGCTGCCAGGCTTCCCGGCCGCGGACCTGCTGGTGCAGCTCGACGCTTTCGGCGATCTGCCATCCGATGGTGTACACCGGGTTGAGGGAGGTCATGGGTTCCTGGAAGATCATCGCGATCCGGTTGCCGCGGATGGCCCGCATCCGCTTCTCCGGCAGCGTCGCCAGGTCCTGCCCCTCGAACAGGATCGAGCCGCCGACGATGCGGCCGGGCGGGTCGGGCACCAGGCGCATGATGGACAGGGCGGTGACGCTCTTGCCGCAGCCGCTTTCGCCGACCAGGGCCAGCGTGCGGCCGCGCGGCAGCGACCAGGAGACGCCGTCCACGGCGCGGGCGGTGCCCTCGTCGGTGAAGAAGTACGTCCGCAGGTCGCGGACCTCGATGAGGACGTCGTTCGGGTCGCTCATGCGGATCTCAGCCTGGGGTCCAGGGCGTCGCGCAGCCCCTCGCCGACCAGATTGTACGCCGCCACGGCCGTGAAGATCGCCAGCCCCGGCAGGATGATCATCCAGGGCATCGCCACGGGGTTGATCATGCCGTCGTTGAGCATGGTCCCCCAGGTGGCGGTGGGCGGAGCCACGCCGAAGCCCAGGAAGCTCAACCCGCCCTCGATGAGGATGGCCGCGGCCACGCCGAACGAGGCATTGACCATCACCGGGGCGATGCCGTTGGGCAGCAGGTGCCGGAAGACGATCCGGGGCCAGCCGAGCCCCAGGGCCCGGGCGGCCATCGCATACTCCATGGTCCGCAGGCGCAGGAATTCCGCCCGGACGAACCGGGCGTTCTCCGTCCAGCCCAGCAGCCCAATCATCAGCATGATCAGCCAGAGGTGGCGCCCGAAAACCGCCAGCACGGTCAGGATGAGGAAGAAACCCGGGAAGCACACCACGATCTCGACCAGCCTCATGATCACGAAATCCGTCCGCCGGCCGAAGTAACCGGCCAGCGCGCCGAGGAAGACGCCGATCGCCACCGCGAAGCCCTCGGCGACGAATCCGACCGCCAGCGACACCCGTGTCGACCACAGCAGCCGGCTGAACACGTCGCGGCCGAGGTCGTCGGTGCCGAGCAGGTGGCCGGCCAGCCGGCCGGGGGGCTGGCGCTTGCGGTCCAGGTCGGTTTCCTGCGGGGAATAGGGTATGGGCGCCCATATCGCGTCGGCCCCGGGCCGCACGGCCAGCGCCCGGTAGTCGGTCCGGTCATTGCGTTCGCGCACCGTGGCCCGGATCACCGCACAGGCCGCCAGGAAGACGACCAGACAGGCCGGGAGGCTCCAGCGGCGCAGTCGGACCGGCAGCAGCCGGCGCACGATCGACCAAGCCGCCAGGCACAGAGGCGCCGCGAGGATAATCAGATCCTGCGGCGTCAGGTTGCCCAACAGCGGGTAGTGCGTCCGGCCGTCGATGCGGA
The DNA here is from genome assembly GCA_964611365.1 of uncultured Planctomycetales bacterium. GTDB lineage: Bacteria > Planctomycetota > Phycisphaerae > UBA1845 > PWPN01 > CALLOB01. The sequence goes on along the minus strand of CAZSYS010000017.1, from coordinate 17,963 downwards.
TCCGGTAGGGATAACTGCTGGCCAGGAAAGGGACCAGGATGGCCACGGCGAAGAGCATCGCCACGATGCCCAGCCCGACCACCGCGGCGCGGTTGCGGAGGAACTGTCGGCGCACGATGGCCGCGTAGGTCAGCGGCTCGCCCGCCAGGCCGTCGGCGGCCGCCGCGCCGGCCGATTCCAGCGGTTTTCCGGGGTCTTCAGGCATAGCTGACCCTCGGATCCAGCCAGGCATAGAGGATGTCCTGCAGGAGCAGTCCGACGAGCGTCAGCACGGCCGCAAAGGTAGTGGTCGCCATGATCACCGGATAGTCGCGCTGCAGGATGGCGTTGAAGCTGAGGTAGCCCATGCCCTGAATGGAGAAGATCGTCTCGATGATGATGCTGCCGCCGATGAGCCCGGGGAGGATCATGGCCATGATGGTCACGATCGGGATCAGGCTGTTCCGGAGGGCATGGTGCACGACGGCCCGGAAACGGCTGACGCCCTTGGCCCGGGCGGTGCGGACGTAGTCGGCCTGGAGGTTCTCCAGCAGCCCGGCACGGGTCTGCTTGGAGAGATAGGCCAGCCCGGCGTAGCTCTGGCAGACCACCGGCAGGACGAGGTGGACCAGGCGGTCGTACAGCCACGGGAAGAACGCCAGGTTCTCGGGAAACGGCCGGTTGAGTTCGCCGGCCGGGAACCAGGCGTAGTGCTCGGGGTTGCAGAAGTAGATGAGCAGCAGCGGTCCGACCCAGTAGACCGGCGCCGCATAGAGCAGGAAGCTGATCAGCGTCGTCGAGCGGTCGAAGAGCCGCCCGCGCTGCACGGCCTGGCCGACGCCCAGGGGGATGCTGATGGCGTAGATGACGGCCACGGCCAGGATGTTCAGCTGGAGCGTCGGGCTGATGTGATCCAGGATGACGGTGACCACGGGCTGGTTGTTGGACCAGGAATGCCCGAAATCCAGCAGGGCCACGCGCCGCAGCCAGATCAGGAACTGCACCGGCACGGGCTTGTCCAGTCCGAGCAGCTCCTTCTTGGCCCGCAGCAGCTCGGCCGAGGCGGCGGTGGCCTGGCGCCCGGCCTCCCCGCCGGCGGCGGTTCCGCCCAGCGTAGCGGGTTCCCCGGGGGCCAGCCGGATGATCACGAACGTGATCAGCGTGATCCCCAGCAGCGTGGGCACCACCAGCAGCAGTCGGCGTATCAGGTAGTCGCGCATGGTTCAGCCGCCGGGGCGACGCAGGGCGACGGGCACCCACCAGTCCCGGAAATCCATACCCAGCTTCCCGGGCTCGGCGTTCTGGATCCGCCTGCTGACCGCCTCCAGGCGCGGGCCGGTGAGCATGAAGGTATACGGCTGATCCTCGAAGATGATGGCGTGAATGCGGTGGCAGATGGCGTTGCGCCGGTCCTCGTCGAACTCCTCGCGGGCCTCGAGGATGAGGCGGTCCACCTCGGGGTTGCTGTAGCCGACGTGGTTGGAGCCCTTGTTCTCGTAGCTGGAGGAATGCCAGATCTGGTAGGGGTCCTGCTCGACCGAGCCGATCCAGGAGAGCGAACAGGCGTCGAACGCCCGGTTGTCGAGCTTGTCCACATAGACCGACCATTCGTAGGGCTCGATCCGCATGTGGACGCCGATCCGGGAAAGCTCGTCCTGGAAGAGCGACATGATCTGGGTGTAGATCTGCAGGCCGGCGGGAATGCTCATCTCGAACTCGAAGGGCCGGCCGTCGCGGTCCAGGATTCCGTCGCCGTCGGTATCGCGGAAGCCGGCTTCGGCCAGCAGGGCCCGGGCCTTTTCAGGGTCGAAGGGCCACTGGCCGATGTCCGGATTGGCCTGCCGGCCCAGCGGCGAGAAGGGGCCGTTGGCCAGCTCGCGCAGGTTGTACAGCAGTTTCTCGACGATCTTCTCGCGGGGCATGCAGCAGCTCATGGCCTGGCGCACCCGCCGGTCGTCGAACGGCGGGCGGCGGTTGTTCCAGCCGATGAAGCTGTAGCCCCCGTCGGCCCGGAGGTACTTGAGCTTGTGGAACCGCTCCAGGAATGACGGATCGACGGTCTGGTTGGTCCACTGCTCGGAGGTCAGGGTCATGTAGTCCAGTTCGCCGGCCTTGAGGGCCTGCAGCGCGGTGGTGTCGCTGGTGATGATACGGAAGATGATCTGCTGCAGCGGCGGCAGGGCCCCCCAGTAGCGCTCGTTGCGGGTGAGGATGACGCGGTTGCCGGGCTTGTCCCAGCTTTCCAGCAGGTACGGGCCGCTGGCGACCGGCGGCGGGCTCTTCAGCGGCGGGTCCCAGGCGTTGATCCGCTCGGCCAGCTTGGCCGGGTCGGTGTCGATCAGGTTGTCGGGATCCAGGAGGTGGCGGGGAACGGCCGGAAGCGAGCCGGCCACCTCGAGGATCTTGAAGTACTTTTTCTTCCATCGGAACCGGACGGTATGGTCGTCGAGGGCGTCGACGCCGTCGCAGTCCAGCAGGTAGGTCTGGGTCCGCTGGCAGTCCATGGTCGGAATCATCGTCGCCCGGTAGGCGAAGACGAAGTCCCGGGCGGTCACCGGCACGCCGTCGGAGTAGCGGGCCTCGGGCCGGATCCGGAAAGTCACCGAAAGCCTGTCGTCGGCCACCGACCAGCTCTCGGCCAGCAGCCCCTTGAACTCCAGCGTCCGACCGTCGCGCTCCAGCAGGGTCTCGTAGACCAGGCCGCTGTCGCTGAGGATCACGGCCGCGGCGTGGTCCTTGGAGGTGATGATGTTGAGGTTGGTCGGACGGGCGGACTCGTGAATGATCACGGAACCGCCGGGCTCGGCCCCGGGCACACGCCACCGGGCGGACGAAGAGGCCGGACCGGATGCGGTCGGGCGGCCGGAGCCGGCCTCCAGCAGCCGGATGGCCTGGCTGACGCGGTCGTAAAGCCGGTCGTTCTGCACCATCTGCAGCAGCATGATCCCGACCACGAGGATCATGAACAGGACCATCACGGTGTCGCGGAGCTTCCACTCGCTCATCGCTTGCTCGCCCCCGCGGAAGGGGTTCGGGCGGTCACGACGATTTCGGGTCGAACGCGTCGCGCAGGCCGTCGCCGACGAAGTTCAGGGCCAGCAGCGCAAGCCCCAGGAACAGGCACGGAAACAGCAGCATCCACCAGAAGCTGACCACCGTGTTGATCGCCGCCACGCCCTCGGCGGCCAGCACCCCCCAGGTCGGCACCGGCCGGGCCACGCCGATGCCCAGGAAGCTCAGGAACGACTCCTGCAGGATCGCCTGGGGCACCGCCAGGGTGGCATAGACCACGATCGGACCGACCAGGTTCGGCAGCAGGTGGCGCCGCAGGATGCCCAGCGGGCCGGCGCCGGCGGCCCGGGCGGCCTCCACGAACGGCATCTCCCGCAGCGAAAGCACCTGCCCGCGGATCACCCGGGCCATGGTCAGCCAGCTGACCGACCCGATGGCCGCGACCAGGATCAGGACGTTGGCGGCCGGCTTGTGCCCGATAAGCCCGGTCATGGGCCGCTCGAAGGCCACCTTCATCAGGATCACGAGCAGAATATAAGGCAGGCCGTAGAGGATGTCCACGACGCGCATCAGGGCGTTGTCGACGCGTCCGCCGGCCAGGGCGGCGACCGCTCCGTAGAGCACGCCCACGGTCACGCTCAGCAGGGCGGCCCCCATTCCGACCCCCAGGCTGATCAGGCCGCCGAACAGGCAGCGCCGCAGAAGGTCGCGGCCCAGCGTGTCGCACCCGCACCAGTGGGACCACGAGGGCGGGGTCCGGCCCAGGGAGAGCACCTGGGCGTCGTAGCCGGCCACGGTCCAGGGCAGCGTCGCCAGCATCGCCGCCGACAGCAGGGCCAGGAACACCGCGCCGGCCATGGCCGCACGGTTGCGCCGGAAGCGTAGCAGGCTGCGGCGCCAGGGCGACCCGGCCGGGAGGACCGGCGGTCGGACGGCGGCTTTAGGCATCGGCGACCCTCACCCGGGGATCGACCGCCGTGTAGAGCAGATCCACGGCCAGGTTCATGCCCACCAGCAGCGTCGAGTACACCAGAACCGTCCCCATGATCAGCCCGCGGTCGAGGTTCAGCACGCCGTTGACGAAGTGCTGCCCCAGACCGGGCACATTGAACAGCTTCTCGACGACAAACGACCCGGTCATCGCCTGGGCCAGCGCCGGCCCCAGGAAGCTCAGCACCGGCAGGAAGGCGTTTTTCAGCGCGTGCCGCCAGATCACCCGGCGTGGGTCCAGCCCCTTGGCCCGGGCGGTGCGGATGTAGTCGCCGGCGAGCACGTCGATCATGCCCAGTCGCGTCAGCCGGGCGATGTAGGCGGCGAACGGTAGGGAGAGCGTGACCATCGGAAGCGGGAGGTGGGCCGGGCCGCCCCACCCGGCCACCGGAAGCCATCCCAGCCGGACGGCGAACAGCAGCAGCAGGGCCGTACCGGTGACGAAGGTCGGCAGCGACACGCCGATCAGCGCCAGGGCCAGGCCCGCGACGTCGAACAGCCCGTTGCGGCGCACCGCGCTGACCACGCCCACGGGCACCCCCACCGCCACGGCCAGGGCCACGGCGCCGACCCCCAGGACCATCGAGACGGGCAGGGCGTCGGCGATGATCTGCGTGCAGGTCCAGTCGCGGTACTGGAAGCTCGGGCCGAAATCCAGACGGAGCACGCCCCAGAGATACTGCCAGTAATACGCCCAGTTGTCGTCCATGTCGTAGCGGGCTTCCAGGGCCCGCTGGACGGCCTCGGGCATCTGGCGGTCGGCCTGCTGGAAGGGGTTGCCCGGCACGGCCACGACCATCAGGAAGGTGACCGTGTAGATCGCCCAGAGCACCGGGATCATCAGCAGGATGCGGCCGGCCAGGTGTCTCATCGCCCCTCCACGTGGATGTACTGGAACGGGAAGGTCATCCGCGGGTTGGGAATCAAGCCGCGCACGTTCGATTTCCAGGCGTAGACCGAGACATACGTATACAGCGGCAGGATGACGGCCGGCCCGGTCAGCAGGTACTCTTCCGCCTGTGACAGCAGCGCCAGGCGGCCGGCAGGGTCGGGCTCGGCGGCGGCCGCATCCAGCAGGGCGTCGTACCGGGCGTCCCGCAAGCCGGGGAAGTTGTGGCCATTGGTGGAATAGAGCATGTCCAGGAAGGTGGTCGGATCGAAGTAGTCGCCAAACCAGCCCGAACGGGCAACGATGAACCGGCCGCGGGCCTTGTCCTCGGCGAAGGCCTTGGTCTCGCGGCCGACCAGCTCGACGCGCACGCCCAGCTCGGTCTCCCACATCCGCTTGATCGCCTGGGCGACGTCCTCGTGCCGGAATCCGGTGTTGTACAGGATCTCGATCGGGGCCAGCCCCGCCCCACCGGGATACCCCGCCTCGGCCAGAAGTCTGCGGGCGCCTTGAGGGTCCCGTTCCAGGCCCCTGGGGCTGTGGTAGCCGGGGATCTGACCCGGCGGCACCAGCGTGGTGCTCACCGGGTTGTCCAGCCGCACAACGTGATCGACCAGTTGCCGGCGATCGACGGCCATGGCCAGGGCCCGGCGCACGCGGGCGTCGGCGACCGGATTCGGCCGGCCGTCCCAGAGCACGGGTCGGGCGTTCATCTCGTAGTAATAGGTGCCGAACGACGGAATCGCGTGGACGTCGTCGCGCCGGCCGAGGCGGACCGCCCGGACCAGTTCGGGGGTATAGTCCATGGCCAGGTCGGACATCATGTCGGCGTATCCCTGCTCGAACAGCATCCAGGCGCTGTTCTGGTACTCCACGTCGATCGACTCGATCGTGGCGCAGCGCACCGCGGCCGCGTTCCAGTAGTACGGATTCCGCTCCAGCCGCAGGCGCCGCTTGAAGACCCACTCGGCCAGCCGGTAGGGACCGTTGGAGATCAGGCCGGGGTAGCCGCGGCGGCGGTAATCGGGCTTGGTCCACTGGGGGTCGCAGGCCACGATGCCGGTGTCGGCCAGGGGCCGCCCCTTGTAGCGATCGCGGAGCCGCTCGATGCTTTCGTGGACCGGGTAGTAGATCGGAAACCAGGTCAGATCCAGGAAGTAGGCGGCCGGACGGGCCAGCCGGACCTCCAGCCGGTGGGGATGGACCGCCCGGACGCCGACTTCGGCGAATCGCTGATCCATCTGAGCGGCGTGCGCGTCGAGCAGTTCGTCTCCCAGCCGCTCCCAGTCCACCGGCGCGTTCCGGAGGCGGTCGAGCACCTCCGCGGCGGCGTCCGGGCCGCCTTCGACCGGTCCGAGCCCGACACGCGCCAGCAGCGCCGCTCCCGCCGGGGTGCGCAGCGCCGCCTCGGCGGAAGAACGGTCCGGCGGAGAGCCCTTCTGAAGCTGGCGGACGAGCGTGAGCACCGAAACCGCCTGGCTGCGCCATTCGACGTAGGCCCGGGCGCCCTGGATGTGGGCGGCGATCAGCTCCGAGTAGACATCGGCGGTCCCCGGCTCGATGGCCCGCCTCCAGCCGCGCACGAAGTCGGCGGCCGTCACCGGATCTCCGTTGGACCAGCGGGCCTCAGGCCGCAGGTTGAAGCTGTAGCCGCGGCGGTCGGCATCGACCTCGAACGGCGGAAGGGCGGTGCCCGGGCCGGCCTCGAGCGTGCCGGGCACGGGGGAAGTCAGTCCCTCCCACAGGGCCATGGCCACCATGATGTCCTGGTGGTAGTTCATCTGGCCCGGATCCAGCGTGTTGAAGCTGCCGCGGTTGATGTAGGTGAAATCGGCCCGCGGAGCGGACGCGGGGCCGCGAAGCGCCACCGCCATGCCGCCGGCCAGGATCACCGCCAGGATCAGCGTTTTGCGCACCGCCGGACCCTCCGGGCGGAGGGAATCTGCCGGCCCGCGGCCACCCCGGCACCATCGGGCCCGGGAGGCCGCGCGGCCGCGGTCAATCCTCGATTTGAACCGGCCGGCCGAGCCGGGCGGATTCGTAGATCGCCAGGATGATGCGCACCGCCCGCCGGGCCTCGCGGCCGGAGATCGGCGGTTCCCGGCCTTCATCCAGGGCCTGCAGAAAATCCGCGAAGTTGGCCCGGTGAGGGATCGCGGTCATGCCCGCCGAGGGGTTGGCCGCCCCCACCGAGATCGCCGGGAACTCCAGGAACTCGCGGCGGATGTGATCGTCCTCCGGCGTCTCCTCGGCAAACTGCCAGAAGAAGAACTTGGAGTCGGCCATCGCCGCCGTGCCGCGGTCGCCGGCGACCTCGATGATCCGGAAGTGCCCGGGCCACATGCTGGTGGTGCACGCGATGGTGCCCAGAGCCCCGCTGGCGAACTCCAGGGCCACCGCGCTGGTGTCCTCGACCTCGATCCGCTCGTGGCAGAGCGTGCGGGTGAAGGCGGACACCTGCCGCACCGGGCCCATGAGCCACTGCAGCATGTCGATGGTGTGGATGCCCTGGTTCATCAGGGCCCCGCCGCCGTCGAGCTTCCAGGTGCCGCGCCATCCGCCCTGGTCGTAGTACTTCTGGTCGCGCCACCAGGGCCCGTAGGCCATGCCGAAGGTCAGGCGGCCGAACCGGCCGGCGTCCACGGCCTGCTTGAACAGCCGGGCGGTCGTCTCGTAGCGCATGTTGAAGATGCCACCCACGGAGGTGCCGGCCGCGGCGTGAGCCTCGAGGATGGCGTCGATCTTTTCAAGGGTGATCTCGATGGGCTTCTCGACGATGCAGTGCCGGCCGTGCCGGGCGGCGGCGATGGCCACCTCGCCGTGCAGGCCGCTGGGGGTGCCGACGGTGACGACCTGGATGCGGTCGTCGGCCAGGAAGGCCTCCAGGTCACTGTAAGGCCGGCAGCCGTGGCGTTCGGCGAACGCCCGGGCCCGCTCCTCGACGGCGTCGCAGACCGCGACCAGTTCGGCGTTGGGCAGTCCCCTGATCGCCTCGGCATGGAAATGGCCGATCATGCCCGCCCCGACCACGCCCATTCCGTACTTACAGCCGGCCATCAATGGCTCCTCCGGGAATCGGCCCGCCGCACGCCGGCGGCACGGCCTGGTGAACACGCACGCAACGGTCGCTCCGGTCGGTTCAAGGCTCCGGATACCGCAGCCGCAGCCAGCGCCGCCGCAGCCGGTCGCGCAGGAAGCCGGTCATCCGCAGCGGCCAGCGGTCGACCCGGGTGTCGAAGTCCAGGGACGACATCCGCGCGGCCAGGTCGGCCGGATCGGGCCGGGAGCGGCAGCGCACGGCCAGATCCACCAGCATTCCGAAGATCGAGCGGCGAAGGTTGCGCATGACCGGATCCGGTTGTCCCGTGCGCCGGGGCGGCGGCGTCCCGCGTCGGCCGAACCGGGGCCGCATCGCGAGGCGCTTCCGTCCGACGGACCTGGCGTGATTGTAACCAGCGACGGCCGGGCACGCGAACCGTCGACCCGGCCCGGGGGCAAGGGTCGCCGGCCCGGGGCGGGGGTTTCAGTGGCGATGCAGGGCTTCGGCGGCACGCCGGGCCTGGGGCGTGCCCGGGGCCATTTCGCAGAGGCGGTGCCAGGTGGCCTTGGCGCGGTCGATCATGCCCATGTTCTCCAGGGCCAGGGCGAGGTTCTCGCGCCAGTCCAGGTTCTCGGGACGTCCGGCGACCGCCTGCTCGAAGTGCTCCACGGCGAGTTCGAACTGCTGGCGCGAGGCAAACAGGAGCCCCAGACGGTAGTGCAGATCCACGTACTCGGGCTTGAGCTCCAGAGCCTGCTTGAGCACGGCGATCGCCCGGTCGGTCTGGTTGTCGTCGAGCAGGGCCAGACCGAGCTTGATCAGCGCCTTGGTGTAGGTGGGATTGATCGCCACCGCCTCATAGAACTGCTCGATGGCCTCCGCCAGCCGTCCCCGCTGCCGCAGCAGCAGGCCCAGCCGGTAGTGGATGTCGGCGTGGTTGGGGCGTTCTTCGGCCAGCTGCTGGTGGCGGACGATCTGCAGTTCGATGAGGTCGTCGAAGGACTCCTCCGGCGGGGGCACCGTCTCGGGCGGCCCGGCGCCCAGATGGGCGCGGGCCTCGGCCTCGACGCCGCACTTGAGGTACAGCCGGGCCATCTCGGTGTACAGCAGGGTGCTGTTGGGCTCGATGCTGCCGGCCAGGTCGAGGCTGGAGAGGGCCTCGGCCTCCCGGCCGGCCTCGTGCTGGGCGACGCCCAGGCCGACATAGGCGATCAGCAGCCGGTCGTTGACCTCGATCGCCCGGCCGAACCATGAGGCGGCCTGCTCGTAGCGCCCCGCCCGCAGGTGCTGGGTTCCGGCCTTGACGATGGCCTCCAGGAAACCGGGATGGAGGTCGACGGCCCGCTCGTAGGCCTGCAGGGCCACGTCGTCGCGGCCCAGCCGGCCGTACAGGTCGCCCAGGCGGAGGTAGGTGTCCGGCTCGGGCGGCTGGGAGGCGATCTGCTCCTGGAGCTTCTCGATCGCCTCCTGGAACAGGCCGGCCTGCTCGAGGGTTTCCACGAGGTCGTTGCGGGCCTGCCAGTTGTCCGGCTCGATGGTCAGGGCCCGCTCGTACTCCTCGACGGCGGCGTTGGCGTTGCCGCAGCGGAGGTACAGGCCGGCCAGGGCCATGTGAAGCCCGACGTCGCCGGGGTCGGAGGCGACCAGTTCCTCGTACTGCTCGACGGCCTCGTTCAGCCGGTTGTGGACGATGTAAATGGCCGCCAGCCGCTCACGGGCGTTGCGCAGCTGCGGGCAGATCCGCAGGCACTCGCGGTAGCAGCGCACAGCCTCGTCCATGGCGCCCCGCCGCTCCTGGCAGTAGGCCAGGGCGAAGGCCACCATCGGGTCCTCGGGGTCGAGTTTCGCCGCGACGGCCAGTTCATCGATCGCCTCGTCCGTCCGGCCCAGCTCGTCCAGGGCGCAGGCCGTTCCGATCCGCGCCAGGATGTCGCGAGGCCCCAGACTCAGGGCCGCGGCGAAGGCTTCCCGGGCCGCCGAAGGCTGCCGCTCTTCCAGTAGCGCCAGGCCCAGGGCCAGCCGCAGGCGGGCCGACCTGGGGTCGCGCTCGACGGCGGCTTGCAGACCGGCACGGTCCATGCCCTGCAGCGCGGCAAAGCGCTCGCGGAACGCGTCCGACAGGCGGTTGATCAGCCCCCGTCCCAGTGTCTCGAGCAGGTACGACATTTCCGCTCCCGTCAGACGGTGACCGTCTTGAGCGCGTCCAGCGCCTCTTTCGCCGCGCGGAAGTTCCCGTTCAGGGCCAGTGCCCGGCGGTAGGCCTCGCGGGCCTGTTCCCGGTCGCCGCGGCCCTGGTGAAGCTGGCCGAGCAGAAAGTGCACGTCCGGGTAGTCGGCCCCGGCCTGCAGGGCCTGCTGGAGGCGGTCGATGCCCGCCGCCCACTGGCTCGTCTGGCGGTAGAGCCCCGCCAGCAGGATCAATGCGTTGACGTAGCGGGGATTCAGGCTCACGGCCTGCCGAGCATGTTCGATGGCCTTGCGGTCGTGCCCCAGGCGGCGGTGAACCTGCCCGCAATGATAGTGCAGATCGGCGTACTCGGGATGCCGGGCGAGGGCCTCCTGGATGATCGCCGCCAGGGCGGAAAACACCTCCGCATCGACGCCGCTGGCCGGCAGGGCCAGGAAGGTCTCGACGAACTCCGGCTCCTGGGCGACCAGTTCTCCCAGCCGCCGGACGGCCGACTCGTCCAGCCGGGGCCGGGGCTCCGGCCGCAGGATCTCGACCCGGCGGCCGGACGCGGCCGCCGAGCGGGCCAGCAGTCCCAGCTGCAGGGCGACGCGGGCGTTGGACGGGTCCAGCCGGTGGGCCTGCTGGAGGTGACGCAGGGCCTGCTCGTGATCGCCGGCGACCGCCAGGCACTGGGCAAGCTTCTCGTGGGCCGGGGCGTGGCCGGGGTCCAGCCCGATCGCGTCTTCGAAGCAGTGGCGGGCTTCCGTCAGCTCGTCGCGGGCCGCCAGCATCACACCCAGCTGGTAGCTGATCTCGGCGCTGTCGGGCCGCAGACGTCTGCCGTCGCGCAGAACGGCGACGGCATCGTTCCCGCCGTTCTGACGCCAGAGCGTCAGGGCCAGGCGTATGCGCAGATCCGCGTCGTCGGGCTGCTGCCGGAGCATCCGCTCGAGCTCGCCGACGGCCAGGTCGAACCGTCCGGCACCCAGGTAGCAGGCCGCCAGGTACCAGGCGAAGCCCCCGCCGGCGGGGTTGAGGCGGGCCGCGGCCTGGAAATGCCCTGTCGCCTCCTGGTACCGCCCGCGTTCAAACAGCCGGACCGCCAGTCGGTGGTGGGCCTGGCCCAGGTAGAATCGCGCCACCAGGGCGGTCGCGCCGGCACCGCCGGCCAGCGGCTCGAGGCAGGCGACGGCCTCCTCGAACCGGTCTTCCTGCAGGGCCGCGATCCCCTGCCGGTACAGTTCCGTTCGGTTCATGGCATCTCCCGGGGGACCGGCCGTCGCGGGCCGCCTGTGCGTCACGAACGCCCGGGACTTACATCGGCAGGTGAACCGCATCCGATAAGCTAGCCTGCCTCGGCGGCGGGTTCCGGCGGCACGACAGCCCGCCCCGGATGCCTTATCATGGCCGGCAGTCGGCCGAGGCCCGATAACCAGGGGCAGGACGAGTCCTTGCCATGATCAGTCCTCCGACATGCCGACGGGCGCTGCGACACCCGGCCGGGGCGCTGGCCGTCATCGTCTGGCTGGGGCTTCCGGCGGGCTGCGAGCAGGCTGCGGCCCCTCCGCCGCCGGCCACGCGTCCGGGCCCCGAATCCGGCGTGATCGCCTTTGTCGGCGCCGGCCGGAACGATCCGTTCTGGCCGATCCTGCGGACCGGTGCGGAGCTTTACGCCTCCGCCGGGGCGCGGCTCAGCATCGTGCCCCTGTGTCCGGAGGGCGACTCGGCGCGCGACCAGGTCGCGCTGCTGGCCGGCCTGCGGGATCCGGATCTTCGCGGGCTGTGCATTCAGCCGGCCGACATCGGCGCCATCCAGCCGGTCCTCAACCGCCTCTACAACCAGGGAGTCTGCATCGTCTCGATGATCCAGCCGGTACCGGAGCGGCTGCGGGTTGCCCACGTCGGCTTCGACGAAGAGGCCGTGGGGCGCGAGCTGGCCCGACTCACCGCCCAGGTTCTGCCGGCGGACGCCACGTTCATGCTGCTGCACGCCGGGCTGGACGACCCGGTCCACGGTCCGCGGCTGATCGGATTCGAACGTCGCATGCAGGAGGTCCACGGACCTGAACTGCTGGCCGAGATCGACTGCGGAGGCGACCCGCGGGAAGCCCGGGCCATCATCCGCGACCGGGCGGCGCGCTACCCGCGGCTGACCGCCTGGGTCGCGCTGGCCGACTGGCCGCTGCGCGGAATTCCTCAGGCCGACGCGGCCATGGGTCCTTCGGCGGTCCTGGTCACCTTCGGCGGCACTCCGGACCACTGCGCCCTGATCCGGTCGGGCCGTTCGCCGGCGGTGCTGGCGGCCAACTACCGCGAACTGGGCATCAAGGCGGCCCAGTTCTGCGAGACCGCGATCCTGCATCCATCGGACCACAAGCCGGTCTACCACGCTCCGCTGCGCACCGTCGCGGCCACCAACCTCCACGAGTACGAGCGGGACTGGATTCTCTGGTGTACCGGCGCCTATCCCGACGAGAGCCCCGTCGCCGGGTCGCCGTGAGCATCCTGCAAGGGCCGGGAACGGCGACAGGGCGTTCTCTTCGCCGGCCTGGGGCCGGATGCGGTGAGTCGGCGGGCTCGGCGGGGATCTGTGCATGGATGCTGCTATAATCGCCCGCCCGCGGGAAGACCACGACTCCCGGGAGACCGGATCATGCCTTTTGCCGACCTGCAGAGCTTCGCGGCCGAACTGGAGCGTCGCGACCAGCTGCGCCGGATCCGCGTCGAGGTGGACCCGATCCTCGAGATCACCGAGATCGCCGACCGGGTGATGAAATCGCCCAGTCCGGAAGGACTCGCCGGGGCCCCGCCGACCGACCCGGTGCACGGCGGGCTTGGTGGCCGGGCCCTGCTGTTCGAGCGCGTCGGCGGCTCGTCCTTCCCGTTGCTGATCAATGCCTTCGGCAGCTATGCCCGCATATGCCTGGCCCTGGGTTGCCGGAGCCTCCAGGAGCTGGCCGACCGCGTCGAAGCCCTGATCCGGCCGGAGATGCCGGCCACCCTGCTGGAGAAGGTGAAACGGCTGCCGGACCTGATGCGTATCGCCAGTTTTCCGCCCAAAGTCGTGCGCCGGGGGATCTGCCAGGAGGTCGTGCACACCGACGATGCCGACCTGCTGTCGCTGCCGATCATCCAGTGCTGGCCGTTCGACGGCGACCTGGCCTCCGAACCGCCCGAACCCGGCCCGGCGGCGCCGCCGGTCACCGAGGCCGAAGGGGCCGAGGGGCGCACGGGGCGGTATATCACCCTGGCCGGCACGTACACCAGGCACCGGGAGACCGGCGAACGCAACGTGGGCATGTACCGCGTGCAGGTCTTCGGCCCGCGGCTGGCGGCCATGCACTGGCACATGCACCACGACGGCGCCCGTCATTACCAGTCGTGGGCCCGGCGCGGCGAGGCCATGCCGGCGGCGATCGTGCTCGGCGGAGAGTCGGTACTGCCCTACGCGGCCACCTGTCCGCTGCCGCCGTCGGTCAGCGAGCTGCTGTTTGCCGGCTTCCTCAACGGCGGGCCGATCGAGCTCGTGCCGGCCAGGACCGTACCGCTGGAGGTGCCGGCAAACGCCGAGATCGTGATCGAGGGCTGGGTGGACCCTGCCGCGCGGCTGATCGAGGGTCCGTTCGGGGACCACACCGGTTTTTACTCCCTGTCGGGCCCCTATCCGGTGCTTCAGGTGACGGCCATCACCCGGCGGCGCGAGCCGATCTACCCGGCCACGATCGTCGGCCGTCCGCCGATGGAAGACTACTACCTGGGCAAGGCCACGGAGCGGGTTTTCCTGCCGCTGCTGCGGATGGCCGCGCCGGACATCCTGGACTACCACCTGCCGATGTTCGGAGCCTTCCACAACTTCGTCTTCGTGCAGATCCGCAAGAGCTACCCCTATCAGGCGCGGAAGGTCATGCACGCCGTGTGGAGCGCCGGCCAGATGATGCTGACCAAGTTCATCATCGTGGTGGACGAGGAGGTCAACGTGCACGACGAGCAGGATGTGCTGTTTCACGTCGGAGCCCACGTCGATCCGCGGCGCGACATCGTCCTGGTTGACGGCCCGCTGGACATCCTCGATCACGCGGCCCCGTTCGAGGGCGCCGGGGGCAAGATGGGCATCGACGCCACGCGCAAGATGCCCGGCGAGGGGACCATCCGCCGCTGGCCGGCCGCCCTGAGGATGACCGAGGAGATCCGGCAGCAAGTCAGCCGGCGCTGGGCGGAACTGGGCCTGGAACCTTGAGCCCGACGGCCGACGGAAAAGGCGGGATCGGCGACCGGCCCGGCGGACCGGGCCGCCCGGAGGTCGTGCTGTGACCACGCTGACCACGCTGATGCTCGTTCTGGCCTGCCCGGCGTCGTCGAGCGATCCGGAGCCTTTCTCGCTGGGGGTCGCGGCCGGAGACGTCACCGGGGACGCGGCGGTGCTCTGGACCCGCGCGGACCGCAGCGGCACAGTCCGTTGGGAGGTGGCCGGGGACTCCGCCTTCGCCGGGCCGGCTGCCTGGGGCGAGGCTCAGGCCGCGATCGAGGACGACCTTGTCGTGCAGGCTGAGGCACTCGGGTTGCAGCCCGGCCAGGAGTATTTCTACCGTTTCCGCCTGATGGAGGATCCGCCTGCCTTCAGCCGCATCGGGCGGTTCCGCACCGCCCCGGACCCCGCCGAGCCGGTCGCCTTCCGCTTCGCCGTCTCCGGCGACAGCGGCGACGACCGCCGGCCGTTCGACCTGCTGCGCTTCGCCGCCGGGGAGGATCTCGACTTCTTCATCTACCTCGGCGACACGATCTACGCCGACCAGCCCGGGGCCGGGAACCTCGTGGCCCGCACGCTGGACGAATACCGCCTCAAGTACCGTTGGAACCGCGCCGACGGCCCGCTGCGCGACCTGCTGGCCGCCACGGCCGTGTGGGCCCAGTGGGACGACCACGAGATCGAAAACGACTACGCCGGCCTGGGGCTTGCGGCCGAAGGCAGGGACGCTCAGCTGGAGGCCGGTTACCGGGCGTTCCTGGAGTACCTGCCGGTGCGGCGGCAGGAAGATCCCCGGCGTACCTACCGGCGGTTCCGATACGGTGCGGCCGCCGAGTTCTTCATCCTCGACAACCGCCAGTACCGCCAGCCCGGCGCCGGCGGGGAATGCGGTGAGGAGCTGGACCCGTTCGGCCAGCTGACGCTCCTGGGCAATGCGGCCTGCCGGGAGGCGCTGGGGCGTCCGCGGTCCATGCTGGCGCCCGGACAGCTGGAGTGGCTCAAGCGGGGGCTGGCCGGCTCCACGGCGGCGGTCAAGTTCGTGCTGACCAGCGTGCCCATCCAGTTCGTGGGCTTTCAGCCTTACGACCGGTGGGACGGGTACGACGCCGAGCGGCGCGAGCTGCTGCGATTCATCGACGCCCACCGCATCCGGGGCGTGTTCTTCCTGACCACCGACTTCCACGCCAGCGCCTGTAACCCCGACGTGACGGCTTACTTCCGCCGCCACCGGCCGGACTACGGGCTGACCGGCAGCGTGGCGTGTCCGGAGATCATCGTCGGCCCGATCGCTCAGGCGACGCTGCACGAGGAGCTGCTGTACAACGGGGCGCAGCGGCTGGGGCTGGAGCCGGAATCGCCCTGGGCGCAGACCTGGGTTCAGGTGCTGGAGAACAGCCTGGTCGAGGGTCTGATGCGCACCTCCGGCCAGACGTTCGTCGAGACGGACCGCTATGCCTACGCGGTCGTGGACGTGCAGGCCGACGGCACCGTGCACGCGCGCTTCCGGGGTCTTGTGCCGCCCCGGGGCGGTCCCGACCCGGCGATCGAGACGATGCACGAGGCGACCTTCCCCGAACCGCCGCCGGTGCCGTGCGCCCTGCCGGCGGCGGCCCTGCTGGCGTGGGGGTGGCGCGGGGCGGTCGTGCACCGCCGGCGCACCGTTCCCGCCTCGCCGCCGGGCTACCGGTAGCGGACGTACATGAACAGCACGATCGCGGTGATGATCGCCCACCACAGGAACGGGCTGCGCAGGCCGCGGCTCTTCTCGCGGATCTCCGGAGGGAGACTCAGGCTGCGGCGGTTCCAGATCAGCCCGGCGATCTCGGCATCAGGCCTGGGCTGCGTGACCAGGCTGACCAGGATTCCGACGAGCATGCAGGTCCAGAAGACGATGCCGGTGCGATTGGCGAACGGTGCGAGGTAGGGCTCCCAGTCCGCCGGAAGGTACGGCACGACCAGCTTGGCCGCGACGGTCAGCGGGATGGTCAGCAGGCCCGCGGCCATCGCGCCGGCGTGCGTGGTCCGCTTCCAGAGGATCCCCAGCAGGAACATGGTGGCCACGCCCGGGGTGACGTAGCCGTAGGCGTCCAGCAGGTACACGAACACCGGCCGGTCCGAGTGCCGGACCAGGACGGCCGACCAGAAAATGCCCAGGGCCACGATGACGCCGCCCATGATCCGGCCGAAGCGGATCGCCTGGCGGTCGGTGGCCCCGGGATGGATGTACGGAAGATAGAAGTCCACGGTCAGAATGGTGGTGCAGGAGTTCACCGCCCCGGACAGATGCGACATCACCGCGGCGATCAGGCCGGCCATCACCAGCCCCACCAGGCCCGGAGGCAGCAGGTTGCGCACCAGCGTCGGGAAGGCCATGTCGGGGGCCTCCAGGGCGGGAAACAGCCGCGGGGCCAGCAGCCCCGGCACCACGATGATCAGCGGCATGAGAAACTTGAGGTAATCGGTGAACACCACGCCCATCCGCGCATGCCATTCGTCCCGGGCCGCCAGGGTGCGCTGGACGATGAACTGGTTGGCGGCGCAGTAGAAGATGCTGATGCACAGGAACGAACCGAGGTACTGGGTCCACGGAAAGTTGGGGTCGGTCGCCGGCAGCAGCAGATGCCAGTCGCCCGAGGTAGCCATCAGCCCCGACCAGCCGCCGGCGGCCCGCAGGGTGGCCAACGACAGCGCCAGCCCCCCCGCCAGCAGCACGCCCAGCTGCACCAGCTCGGTCCAGACCACCGCCTGAAGCCCGCCGGCAATCGTGTAAAACGCGGTGAACAGGGCCAGCAGCACGATGCACCCGCCCATGGCCGCCAGGAAGGCCTGGTCGCCGGTCAGCGGCATGCCCAGCCCCCCCGCCAGGCTCCGGAGCCGCCCGGTCAGGTCGAACAGCGAGTTCATCGCGATGGCCCCGAGGTACAGCACCGCGCTGATCTCCACGAAGATGTAGATCACCAGGATCAGGGCCGCGTACGTCACCCGCGCCGCCGGGCCGAACCGGCGCTGGAGGAACTCCGGCATGGTGTAGAAGCCGTTGCGGATGTAGAACGGAAGGAAGATCCACAGCAGGGCGTTGAAGCCGATGAGGATCGCCGCCCACTCGATGCACATCGCCACGAAGCCGTGCTTGTAGGCCGTGCCGATCACCCCGATGAAGTGATGGCTGCTGATGTTGGCCGCGACGATGCTTCCGCCGATCATCCACCACGGCAGGCGGTCCCCGGCCAGGAAGTAGTCGCGTTTGGTCCCCCCCACCCGGCGGGAGGCGTACCAGCCCAGGACGGCCACTCCGAGGATGTAGACCGCAAAGACCGCGACGTCCAGACGGCTGAGCTTCATGGCTTCCATGCGGTTCTCCCGTCAGGCGGATTCCCCGTCCGCCACCTCCCGTTCTGCACAGGCCGCGTCCACCGCCCGCGCGTAGGCCTCGGCCGCGTCGCGGTACCCCGGCGACGCCGGCCCCGGCGGAACCTGCGTCCGCGGGCCGGCCATCGCGGCGTGCAGTTCGGGGATCGATCGCCCCGACTCGAGCATCGCCCGGGCCAGGACCGCCGCGCCGAAGGCGCTGATTTCCGGCTCCCGGGGGCAGATGACCGTGCAGCCGGTGGTGTCGGCCACGATCTGCGGCGTCATCC
>CAZSYS010000016.1:0-25977 GCA_964611365.1 uncultured Planctomycetales bacterium | reverse complement strand
CGATAACCTCGTGCTGACGGTGGGGCGGCCGTGAAGCCGGGGCGGTGCAGGCCGGGGCGGACGGTCCGCCCGGCACGGGAGAGTACGGCCGCGCGGCCCGACATGCGCCGCACGCCCCGGACAGGATGAGGCAGGCTCATGAGTGACACCCCAGATGGGACCGCCGGAACGGATCCGCCTGAGTGCCGGGAGTCGGGGGCGGACCATGCCAGCGCCGTTTCCGGCGGCGGTACGCCGAATCTGCACCTGGTGCAGCCGGACGAGGACGCGCCCGGAGTGGAAGAGGCAAGGCCGTGCGACGGCTCCGCGCTGCCGGATGAAACCGTGGAGAGCCCGGCGCCGTCGGCCGAGATCAGCACCGCCCAGGTGATCGAGGCGATCCTGTTCACCGCCGAACAGCCGCTTTCCCTGGCCAGGATCGTGGGAATTCTGGGCGTCGGCACCGCCCGGGAGGTCCGCAATCACATCAAGGCCCTCAACCGGCGCTACGAGGAGACCGGCGCGGCCTTCCGCATCGAGGAGATCGCCGGCGGCTTCCAGATGCTGACCCTGCCGGCCTTCAACAGCTGGCTGCGCCGGTTCAGGCAGAGCCGCCAGGAATCGCGTCTTTCGCAGGCGGCCATGGAGACGCTGGCCGTGGTGGCGTACCGCCAGCCGGTGGTCCGGGCGGAGATCGAGGCCATTCGCGGCGTGGCCGCCGGTGAAATGCTCAACCGCCTCCGTGAACTGGGGCTGATCAAGATCGTCGGACGAGCCGAGGACGTCGGCCGGCCGATCCTCTACGGCACGACCCGCCGGTTTCTCGAGGTTTTCGGCCTCTCGAGCCTGGAAGACCTGCCGGCGGTCGAGGAACTCAAGCCGCCGGAGGGGTGAAAGCGGTTCCGGCCGCCTACCCGGCCGCAAGCCGATCCCAGGGGCGTGCGGGGCGGCGGCTCAGCGATCGGAAGCATCCGGACGGTGAGTGGACTCCCGCTCGATGAGTTCGGTATCGACGATGACATGGTGATAGTCCCGCCGATGCGGATCGCGGGCGGGGCCCGCCCGGATGCGGCGATCGAGCAGCTCCACGGCGATCCGGCCGATCTCGTCGGTCCGCTGGGCGACCACGGTCATGGCCGGCTGCATGGCCAGGGCGATTTCGGAGTCGTCGAACCCGACGACGGCCACGTCCTCGGGAATACGCAGCCCCAGTTCGCGGGCGGCCTCGTAGACCCCCCAGGCCAGGTAGGGATCGACGGCCAGGACCGCCAGCGGCCTTCGGCTCTCGCGGAGCACCGGCAGAACCGCCTCGTAGCTGCCGAACCAGGGCCGCTCCTGGAGGAAGGCCCTTTCCTGCACCCCCAGGTCCAGCCAGATCATCCTGCCGGGATCGGGCTCCATGCCCCGCGTGCGGAACGCCCGCTGATAACCCTGGATCCTGGCCGCCAGCGAGGAGACCTGCGGCGGCGGCGTGAGCATGAACACGCGATCGTGTCCCCGTCTCAGCAGGCAGCTTGTCGCCTGGAAGGCGCCGCCCTCGTGGTCGGACTCGACGAAATCCGCCTTCAGGCCGAAGGGAATCCGGTCGGCGACGACGATGGGAAAACCGGTCGACTGGAGGGCGAACAGGGACATCACACAGCGCGGGTCGCCCCAGGTCGGCAGGACGATCGCCCCCTGAGAGCCGGAGTCCGCCAGGCGGCCGATGTTGCGCATCTCCAGCTCGACATCGTGTCCGGCGTCCAGGATCTGGATCGCCCAGCCGCGCTGAAGGCAGGCCCGCTCGACGCCGCGTGCGATTCCCATTTCAAAGGGGCTGCGCAGGTCGGTCGCGGAGAAGGCCAGCATCCGGCCGGCTCCCGCGCGGTCGGACTGCGGGGGGCGGACGAAGGCCCCGACCCCGGCAATGCGGTAGACCTGCCCCTCCTGTTCCAGCAGCCGCAGGGCCTGGCGGACGGTCATGGTGCTGACGTCGAACTCCTCGGCGATCTGTCGCAGGGGCGGCAGTTTGGATCCACCAGCCAATGAGCCGGCGGCGACACGCCTGCGGATGGCCTCGGCCACGGATTGGTGGAGGAATTCGGCCGACCGATGGGGCGTGCGGTGGCCCTGCGGCGAATGGTTCGGATCGTCCATGCCATCAATTAAATCACATCGTGACAGAAAATCAATAACAGCCTGACATTCATTTCATTCCAAAACAACGCAAATATAAGACAAGAAGTACCTTATGTTGTGATATCGAAGCCGATCACGTCTTCTCGGGGTGTTTATCCGGATTTCGTTCGATCGTTTCCTAACTCCAAATTCAACTGGGCGTTATGGCATTGCACACCTGCTTTATAAGAGTGCGAGGCATCATGATTTGTCACCCTGTGACATGGGGATTTGACTTCGGATGCGGCGGTGGATTATCCTTGGCGTTTCGGGAGGCCGGTTGCCCCTCCTGCACGCCCTCGAAGTGGATCTGCTTGCGGGAACGGTCTTGACGATCTGCAACGTGGTTATCGGGTTGCTGTTGATCGGCGCGGCGAAGGTTGCCGCCTGCGGCATGGAGGGTCATACCGGGGCGCCGGAGGTTTTCAGCTCCGGTGATCCGCTGATGGTACGGGTGGCGGGGTTGTTGGCCGAGGGGCGGCTGGGCGAGGCCGAGTCGGTGCTGGACCGGGCCGGCGGGGATGGGGCTGGGTCTCGGCAGGCGTTGGTCCAGGAGACCCGCGAGATCATCCGTCGCATTCGTTGGGAATACAGCCTGACATCTCAGGAGATGCTGGAAAAGCTCCGCCGCTGGATTCCGGACGTCTCCGCGGCGGACCTGGAGGGCTGGCGTCAGGCCGGCGAGCTTCAGTACCGGACGCTGGACGGTGAGATCCGCTTCTTTCGCCGTGAACCCTCGAACCTGTGGCGTTTCTGCCCGGAGGCCCGCCGGCGGCGCGACCATGCGGCCGGGGGCACTGCGACTTCGGCGCCGGCGGATGGCGATGCGGCGCTGGACGCCCACGTGGCCGAGGCGTTGGGCGCTGCCCGGGCTTCAGGCAAGGCCGAGGTGCTGCCGGTGCGGCACGTGGTGAAGTACGCCCTGACGGTCAGGCCGGACCGACCGGGGGCCCGGCCGGACTCGGTGGTGCGGTGCTGGCTGCCTTTTCCTCAGGTCTACGGGCGCCAGCGGCAGGTGCGGCTGCTGTCGGCGGATCCGTCGCCGGAGTTGATCGCGCCGTCGGGAACCGAGCCGGGCGGGGCGGTGCATCGGACGGTCTTCTTCGAGCGCCGGGTGGGGAATCCGGGCGCCCCCATGCGTTTCGCGGTGGAATTCGAGTTTCTGACCTGTGCGTATTGCCCGGAGCTGGACGAGGAGCGGGCCCGGGTCAGTTCCGACAGCGAGGTCCGCTGTTACCTGGCGGAGCGCCGCCCGCATCTGGCCTTTACGCCGGAGATCATGACCGCGGTGGCCGAAGCCGTGGGCGGGGAGACCCATCCGCTGCGGAAGGTGCGGCGCATCTTCGAGTACATTGACAGCCGGATCCGCTACTGCGCGGAGGAGGAATACAGCATCATCCCGAGCCTGGCGGCACACGCGCTTTCGCGGCGTCGGGGCGACTGCGGGGTGCAGGCGGCGCTGTTCATCAGCATGTGCCGGGCCGCGGGGATCCCGGCGCGGTGGCAGTCGGGTTTCTTCACCCAGCCGGGGCACTGGAACATGCATGACTGGGCGGAGTTCCACCTGGAGCCCTGGGGCTGGCTGCCGGCGGATGCGTCGTTCGGCCGCCGGAAGTCCGGGGATCCGGCGGTGAGGGACTTTTACCTCGGCCACATGGACGCCTACCGGATGATCGTCAATCTTGACTACGGGGCCCCGCTGCATCCCCCGAAGACGAGCCCGCGCAGCGAGCCGGCGGACTTTCAGCGCGGCGAGGTGGAGATCGACGGGCGCAACCTCTACTTCGACGAGTGGGACTGGGACCTCGAACTGAACCACCAGCCCGGCTGAATGCCGCGGCCTGCCCTGATCCTTCCGGAGTCCTGAACCGTGATTCACAACGAGCCGATACTGCAGAACGACCGTTTCCGGGTCCGCGAGCGGATCCCCACGATGATCTGTGACGGACCGGCCGACGTGGCCGATTACGTGGCCGGGATCATCGCCCGCACGATCGAGGAGCACAACCGGGCGGGCCGGCCGACGGTGCTCGGGCTGGCGACCGGGCACACCCCGATCGGGGTGTACCGCGAGCTGATCCGGCGGCACCGGGAGGAGGGGCTGGATTTATCGCGGGTGGTGACCTTCAACCTTGACGAGTACTACCCGATGCCGCCGGACAGCCTGCAGAGCTACCGGCGCTGGATGCGCGAGAACTTCCTTGACCACGTGAACATCCCCCGGGCCTCGATTCACATCCCCGACGGCACCGTGCCGGAGCGGGACATGGAGGCCTGGTGCCAGGACTACGAGCGGCGGATTCACGACGCCGGGGGCATCGACATCCAGATTCTGGGGATCGGGCGCACCGGGCACATCGGCTTCAACGAGCCGGGGTCGTCGCCTGAGTCGCGGACGCGGCTGATCAGCCTGGACCCGGTCACGCGGCGCGACGCGGCGGCGGACTTTTTCGGGGAGGCCAATGTGCCGCGTCGGGCGGTGACCATGGGCGTGGGCACGATCCTGCGGGCGCGTCGCGTGCTTCTGATGGCCCTGGGCGAGCAGAAGGCCGGCATTGTCGCGCGGGCGGTGGAGGGCCCGGTGACGGACGAGGTGGCGGCCAGTTTTCTGCAGGGGCACCCCGGCGCCGAGGTGGTCTGCGACCGGGCGGCGGCGGCGGGGCTGACCCGCATGGCCAGCCCGTGGCTGCTGGGGGAGATCGACTGGACGGACCCCGCCCAGTACCGTGCGGTGATCTGGCTGAGCCTCAGGACCGGCAAGAGCATCCTCAAGCTCGACCCGGAGGACTATGACCAGCATCACCTGGCTTCCCTGGCCCGGATTCACGAGTCCATCGACGTGCTCAACCGCCGGGTCTTCGAGCGGCTGTCGGCGACGATCCTGACCAAGGAGCGGACGCCGGCCGGACAGCGGGTTCTGTGCTTCAGCCCGCACCCCGACGACGACGTCATCAGCATGGGCGCAACGCTGGCCCGGCTGGCCGAGTTCGGAAACGAGGTGCACGTCGCGTACATGACCAGCGGCAACATCGCCGTGTTCGACGATCATGCCCTGCAGATGCTGGAGTTCTGGGGCGACCTCTGCGACGCGTTTCACCACAACGGCCGCGTGGTCGGCTCGCTGCTGGAGTCGGTGCGGCAGTTTCTGGGCACCAAGCGCCCCGGGCAGGTCGACAGCGAGGAGGTGCAGACGGTCAAGTCGCGGATCCGGCGATCCGAGGCCCTGGCCGCCTGCCGCTGGATGGGCATCCCGTCGCACCGGGCCCACTTCCTGGACCTGCCGTTCTACCGCACCGGCGAGGTCCGCAAGCGGCCGGTCGGCGAGGAGGACGTCGCCATCGTCCTGGACCTGATGCGTCGCCTGCGGCCGGGAACGGTCTTCGTGGCCGGCGAACTGTCGGACCCGCACGGCACGCACCGGCTTTGCGCCGAGGCGATCTTCCGGGCTCTGGAGCGGCTTGGGCCCGCGGAGCGTCCTCGCGAGGTGTGGCTGTACCGCGGTGCCTGGCAGGAATGGGAGCCCGAGGTGATCGACCTGGCGATCCCGTTTACCCGCACCGAGCTGATGCACAAGGTCTTCGGCATCTTCAAGCACCAGTCGCAGAAGGACAAGGCCCTGTTTCCCGGCCCCTACGACGACCGGGAGTTCTGGCAGCGGGCCGAGGCCCGCAACACCGAGACGGCGGCCCTGTACAACCGGCTCGGGCTGCCGGAGTACTACGCGATGGAGGCGATGGTGCGCTACCCGCTGGGAGAGGCGCCGGGGTAACGGCGCGTCCGGGGGCCGGGCGTGATGCCCGCGGGGCGACGGCCCGGGCGCGGGTCAGAAGCGCATGACCAGCTGGACCCAGAGGATGTTGGACTTCCAGACGCGCGAGTAGGTGCTTTCCCACCTGGCGGACACGCCGAAGTGGTGGCAGATGTCCCAGCCGGCCTCGGCGTCGTAGCCGATTCCGCCCATGCCCTCGGAGTCGAGCGACCCGGTCATGCCCACCTCGTAGTAGAGCTGCTTCTGTTCGACGTACTGGTCGTTGTTGAGGTAGTGCCGCCAGGCCAGCCGCCAGTAGTGGGTGATGAAGTTGTCGGGCGAGAAGTAGGTCGGCACCTGCTCGTCGAACCACCAGGCCACGCCGCGGTACTGGGTGTAAAGGATCCGGGGAAACAGCGTGAAGCGCCAGGTGGCCCCCCAGATCAGCTCGTTCATCTCGTTGTGCCGGGTGATCAGGCGGTCCAGGCCGTCCACCGGGGCCTCCCGGTCGGGCGGGGTGTAGGGGTCCGGCAGGTCGCGGCGGCGGTCGGTCGGTCCGGGCTTGAACCGCCCGCCCTCGATCCACGAGTGCCCGTACTCGGTCCAGAGGTCCAGCCAGGGGTTCACGTCGCTGAACAGCCGGACGTAGAGCCGGTTCTCGTCGATGCCCTGCTCCATCGTGGCCCGGTTCTTGCGCCAGGGCCGGCGGGTCGCGCCCACGGTCAGTTCCAGGCAGTCGGTGAGGTGGTGGGCCAGCTCGGCTTCGGCCACCCAGCGGGTCGGGTCGTCACTGGAGCCCACTTTGGTCCAGCCGGACATGATGTGCCCGCGGGTGTTCATGTCGAACTGGTGGTCCAGCCGGAAGGCGGTGAGGTTCTCCCAGATCCTGCCGCCGCCGAAGAACTCAAAGGAATGCCAGAACTGGGTGTTGATCACCGAGAAATCCGTCCGCCGGGCGATTTCCTGCTTGAGCCACTCGGTAAGGCTGAGGGTTTCGATGTCCGCCAGCTCGCCGCGGCCGGATTCTTTGGACCAGACGAAGCGGGTGGTCAGCTCCGGGTGATGGTAGACCCCGTTCTTGTAGAGGGCGTCGCGGGCCCGGCGGTGGCGGGCGTCGATGTTGAGGATCTGGTTGTACTGTTCGGCGGCCTCCTCCCAGTGGCGGTTCGCCGCATAGACCTGGGCGAGGTCGAAGCGGGCCTCCATGTCCGCCGGCTCCTGATCGACCAGCTCCCCGTAGGTCCGCAGGGCCCTGCGGGTGCGGGTCCACCACCAGGCCTGCTTGGCGTCGTGCTCCAGGGACAGCCGGCGCGACCACTGCGTCTCCGGCGGGGCACCCCCGAGCCGCCGGGAGGCGGCCTCGTAATCCTTCAGGCTGGCGTCGATCCGCTTGTCCCAGCCGAGGCTGCGGGCGGCCTCCAGGCGGATGATGTTGTCCGAGGGATCCAGATCGATCAGCTCGCGGTAGGCCTTGTCGGCGCGGTCGAAATCGCGGGCCCAGCTGTAGGTGCGGGCCAGGCCCCGGCGGGCTTTGGTGCAGATCGGGAGCGTATCCAGCACCGCCTGGTAGGCCTGGGCGGCATCCTCATAGGTCGCGGTGACCGCCAGAGCCTCGGCGCGGAACAGGCCGGCGGCAATGTCCCCGGGCTGGTGTTCGAGCATCGCGTCGCAGAGCTTCACCAGCTGGGGTCCGGCGTACAGCGACAGGAGCAGGTCTGCGCTTTCCAGAACGTCGCCGCGCGGAACCCGGCCGGCGCGGACCTCCTCCACCAAGGCATCGACGTCGGGATCGACTCCCGCGGGGCCCCGTTCGGCATACCCGTCCAGGGCGGCGGCGGCCAGCCTGCCGGCCGGTGTGTCCAGTCCTGCGGCCAGGCGTGCAAGCGAGCGGGCGAGTCGCGCCCGGTCGTCGGTTTTCGGCCGGACGACGAGTTCGCCGATGACCGGCCAGAGCCATTCGCGGGCGTCGGAGCGCCGGGCGGTCCGGCGGCGCACGTCGTCGCGGTCGATCGCCGCCAGGCAGGCATCCAGATCCACCTGGAGATGCGGAGCGTCCAGAACCCAGGCGCTGAGCAGCCCGAACCAGGCCCGGGGCTCGGAGGGGTCCTCGCCGGCGATCTGCTCAAGCAGCTCCACCGCCCGGCCGAAGCGACGGGCCTTCAACTCGCACCGGGCCGCGGTCAGACGGGCCCGGGCACCGGCAGCGCTGCTCTGCTGAAGGTAGGGTGCGCAGAGAGCGACGGCCTCGACGTATCGGTCGGCGGTGAACAGGGCATGGGCCAGATCCAGGGCGGTTTCAGCGTCGTCCGGATAGCGGCCGTGCAACTCCCGCAGCGTGACGATGGCCGGCCCGAAGCAGCCGAAATCGACCTGCATGCGCGCCTGCCGGCGGCGCAGGCCGGGGTCGTCAGGGCTGGCCTCGATGGTCCGGGCCATGGCCTTCAAGGCCTCGACGGGCTCGCCGGAGGCCGCCAGGATCTCCCGCCAAAGATCCAGGACCGATGGGTCGGACGTTCCGGCCACCGCCGGCTCCAGGGCCTGCATGGCTTCGTTCGTCCGGCCGCTCCAGAACAGTGCCCGGGCCAGGCCGGTACGCGCACGGGTGTTTCCCGGATCGGCGGCCGTGACTTTTTCAAACTCGGCCACGGCCTGGTCGTATCGATGGGCGTAGAGCAGCGACTCGGCCAGCGTCAGCCGGGTGGCCAGCTGGGGATCGGCGGGCATCGTGCCGGAGGATGCCGGCGCCGGGGCCGCGGGAGCGGAGGACGATTCGGCCGCCTGGCAGGCGGCGGCCGCCAGTACCAAGGCCAGCAGGACTCGTCGGCCATAGAGCCGGGGCTTCATTCCTTGTCCTCTCCCAGAGCCCGTCGCAGGTGTTCGGCGGCCTCGTCGAAGCGTCCCGCCCAGCTGAGCGTTTCTCCGATCTTCGCGTGCAGGCGGCGGTCATCCGGAGCGATCTTGAGCAGGTCGCGGTACACTTCCACCGCCTGGTCGTATTTCTGCGTCCAGCTGAGGAGTTCAGCCATCCGCATCCGCAGGTCCCGGTTTCCCGGGTGCTTCTCCAGGGCTGCGTTCACCACCGCGATGGCCGGCTCGTACTGCCTGGCCGAGGCAAGCATGTCGGTTCGCAGCAGGGCGGTCTTGACCGATCCGGCGCCCCGCGGCGTGAGCTTGCGGAGGGTCTCCTCGGCTTCATCCTGACGGTGCGACAGCCACAGGGCCCGGGCCAGGTCGATCCGCAGATCGTCGTCGTCCGGAGACTTTTCCAGGGCCTGCCGGAGCTTGGGCACCGCCTCGGCCGCCCGCCCGCTCCAGGCCAGAATCTGTCCCTCGACCTTGGCGACCTCGGCGGCCATCTTCTCGCGGTTCCGCAGCGGCGCCAGTTCGGCCATGGCCTTGTCGAACTGCCCGTCCCAGGCCAGGGTCTCGACGTAGTTCAGGCGGAAGTCGTCGCCCAGCCCGCCGCCGGCCTTCAGATCCTCATAGAGTCGGGCGGCCTCCTTGAAGCGTCCGCGGGCGGCCAGGATGCGGGCCCGGCCGGCGGAGCCCGCGGCGTGCTGCGGTCCGCCCGCGGCCACGCGGCCGAACTCGGCCTCGGCGGCGTCCAGATCGCCCTTGCGTTCCAGGGCCAGGGCCAGTCCCAGGCGGGCCTCGTCCTGCGCGGGATCCGCGGCCAGCACCTTGCGGAACTCGGCGCAGGCTGCCTCGAAATCGCGCTTCCACAGCAGCACATAGGCCAGCTGGCTGCGGCGCTGCAGGAGGTTCTCCTCGCCGGGCCGCGTGGCCGGCTGAGCCCTCAGGCCGGACACGGGGACAAGGGACGCCGGCAGCGTCAGGATCGCGACCAGAAACCGGATGCGGGTCAGGTTCATGGGCGTGTCTCCGGTTGAGAGCCGGGTGAAGCGGCGTCGATCGCCAGGCGATACTGGGCCTCGGAATCGTCGAAGCGGCCGGCCCAGGCCAGGACCTCGGCCAGGGCGAAGCGCACCGGGGGGCTGTTGTCCTCGGCCAGCAGGGTCTCCAGTGCCTGGACGGCCTGGTCGGTGCGCCCCAGTCCGGCCAGGCACTTGGCGCGGTTGATGCCGGCCTCGCGGCGCCGGGCGTCTTTCCCGGGCAGTGCCTGGAGCACGCGGTCCCAGGCCGGCTCGGCCTCGGCGAAACGCTGGGACCACTGCAGACACTGGGCCAGTTCCATCCACCACAGGATGTTCTGCGGCTGCAGGGCGGTGGCCCGGGTGAAGGCTTCGGTGGCCTCGGCGGAGCGTCCCTGGTTTTTGCGGCTCAGACCCAGCCAGTACCAGGCCCCGGCGTTCCGCGGGTTGTGGGTCACGGAGCGTTCGAAGGCCTTCTCGGCCAGATCGAAGCGGCCGGCGTCATAGGCCCGTCGTCCCTCCGCCAGCTGGATGTCCCCGGCGCGGAATCGCTGATAGACCAGCGTGCCGGCGACCGCCAGCGCGGCGAACAGAAAGGCAATGAACCAGAGCTGGCCTCTGGACCTGGGCATGGCTCACCGTCCCTGGCTGAGCGTCACCGCCGGTTCCCGCCGCAGGCCGCAGCCTCCGGCCTGATCCTGCCGGCCGGCCTGGCGACCACCGGTCAGACCAAGCCGCGGGCGGACGGTCGGCTGCAAACCCGTCGGGATGGCCCGGCGTCCGCCGACCGCAGCGCCATGCGGAGGGCGGCCGTGAAAGGCCTGTTTCATTATCGGACGGAAACGGCGCCGGCGTCAAGGGCAAATGCCGGATCGCCCCGGTGCAACCCGGGTGGGGGCGGGCGGGCCGCAGCGCGCCGACAATCCGCTGACTCAGCCCGGCCGGGCCGGCGGGGTAACGGCCCTCCCGAGGTCGGCGTGCAGCGCCGATATGAGTCCGGCCTCGTCCTGAAGTTCCCTCAGGAACGCCCGGGCGGTGTTGCGGACCTCTTCGTCGCCGGCGTGTTCGGCCAGCTCCGCGTAAAGGGCGGCCAGCTTCTCGTGGGTGGCGTTGATTTCGAAGAGGTATCGCCGAAAGGTGCCTTCAGAGAACATCGCCGCGCTCCTTTCCCTCCCGCAGGGCCAGGAGCCGGCCCAGGCGGGCGGCCCGCCGGGCGGCCCCGTCGGCCAGGGCGCCGAGGCGTTGGGCGGTCTCGGCCCGCCGGTCGTCCGTCAGGCCGCTCCAGGCCAGTGTGCTGACGGTGTTGCGCACGAAGACCGCGGCCGCTCCCTCGGTCCGGAAGGCGGTTCGCAGGCTCTCGATCCATTCGCCGTGGGTCATGTCCATGCCACCTCCAGCCGGTCCGGAGTCTCCCGCGGCGCGCGGGCCGGCCGGGGTTCGGCCTCGCGGAAGTAGAAGACGGACCAGAGAATCGCGAAATGCGCGCCCGCCCAGAAGGCGTTGATGCCCGCCGCCAGATCGTTCTCGAAGACGCACTTGCTGACCCCCCAGATCAGGGCCGCGTAGTTCAGCACGCACAGTCCCGTCTGGGCCCACAGGGCCCGCAGCGGCACGAAGCCGGAGGTGCCCTTGGGGGTGATCCCGAAGACGCCGGCCCGGCCGGTCAGGGCCGCCAGCGACGCCAGGATGTGGACCGGCGCGGCCAGCACCACCAGGAGCTGCCCCTGCAGGATCTGCCAGAGGGTGTAATGACGCTGCCGCAGGCCGCCGAGGAAGGCTCCCACCGCAAAGAGCAGGTACGGCAGGAAGGCGGCGGTATAGACCTCCGGCCGGACCAGATAGCTGGGTATGCCCAGGAAGACGTACAGAATCGGGCAGAGCATGAGCACCAGGTAGGCCCAGCCCACCAGGTAGAAGGTCCCCGACAGCAGATAGTCGATCCACTGCCAGAAGCTCAGACTCCGCGGGCGGGTCAGCAGCAGGCCCAGCAGCCTCAGCCCGACGCCGAGGGTGCCCCGGGCCCAGCGGAACTGCTGGCGGAAGTAGGCGGTCAGCGACTCCGGCCCCCGGCCCATGGTGTAGGCCTGGCCGTAATAGGCCGACCGCCACCCGGCGGAGTGGAGCCGGACGGAGGTGGCGAAGTCCTCGGTGACCGAGGACTCGTCCAGCCCGCCGACCTGCTGGAGAGCCTCGCGGCGGAACACGACGTTGGTGCCGCAGCAGAAGGCGGCCCCGCCGGCCCCCTTGGCCTCGCAGATGAACTCGTAGAACACCGCCTGCTGGGCCCCGGCCGCCCGGGCCACGCGGTTTTCGGTGATGTTGGCATAGAACTGCGGCGTCTGGACGAACGCCATCCGCTCATCGGCCTCCAGCAGCGGCACGATGCGGTTCAGGAAGAAGGGCATGGGGTTCTGGTCGGCATCGAAGATAGCCACGTAGCGGCCCTGCAGCTGCCCGAGGCAGTCGTTGATGATGCCGGCCTTGGCCCCATGCCGCTTGTCGCGGCGGAACAGGCGGACGCCGAACTCCCGTGCCAGGCCTGCGGCCTCCGCGACGAAGCGCGGGTCGGAGGAGTCATCCAGCAGCCAGATGGTCTTGTGGGGATACGTCAGGCCGACCAGCGAGGTCAGCGTCTGATGGAGGATCTCGCGAGGCTCGTGCCGTGCGGCCACCAGGATGTCCACGTGGGGCCAGTCGCGGTCCCCGTTGAGCACCGCGGCCTGCAGCGGGGGGCGCCGTCGCAGGGCCCGGACGATACTGAGCATGTAGCCGGCGGCGTGGGCAAGAACAAAGCCTTCGGCCAGCAGCAGGGCGAGGGTGACCGGCACCTCCAAACCGCGGTATCCGCCCTCGACGAGCAGAGCGACGCGAACGACCAGATAGACGCCCATGGCCGCGATCGCCAGCAGGCCCAGCCCGATGAGCAGGCCGGCGAATCCGGCGGTCATCGAGCGATGCTGCAGTGTGCCGTCCGGACGCGTGTTCATGAGTTCTCCCCCCCCTGCAGGTGAGGCCGGCCGCGGGTCGATTCGCGCCCCCGGCGGGATTCACCGGTATTCTCCCGTTCCGGGCCGCTGCCGTCCGCACACCGCGGCGGGGTGCGGCATGGCTGCTTGCGGCCGGCTGGCGGCCGTAGTCAGGAAGTGGACTTCCTTGTGCCCGGCATGTGTCCCCCCGTCATGCAACCAATTATTCAACCCGCCGGGTTCGCAGGCAAGCGATATTCCTTTTTTTGCCTGTGGTTACAGGACCACGGGGTATTTGCCCGCATGTGGTCCCATAGGAAGCCCCGGCGACCCCTCGCGCCAGGTCACGCCGCGCGGAGCCGGCGGGCCGGGGACAGGGTTCGCCGGGCGGCAGCCGCCGGCCGGATGGCGTCCGCCGGACAATCCATGCGATTTCCGGGAAAGCCCCGATTGACCCGGCAGGGGGGGAGGGCTAAGAATCCATTGGGGGGACAGACCTGCCGCGCAGTTTTCCCGCAACAGGCCCGCCGACGGGTCGGGGGCAGGGGTGCAGCTTCCGGCAAAGGGGGGAATCAGGCCGGCACCTTCCGCCAGTGGAGTCTCAACGATGGCAGGTATTGCTGTTCGGCGCGTTCTCCTGGTCGCGGTGATCGGCTGCATCGCCGCCGCCGTCATCCCGGGTCCGGTTCTGGCGGGGACGATCTACGGCGACAAGGCCGGCTGGATCAACAACGTCCGGCAGAAGCTGCTCTCCGGGCAGTTCGATCAGATCGACGCCTTCATGTGGTTCAATCACGACAACACCGCCAGTGACGGCATCGACTGGCGGCTGAGCACGGCGGACGGCAGCGCCCAGGCCTTCTATGCCGACTGGGGCCGCATCCAGCTGGGAGCCTACATCGAGGGCTTCCCGCCCTCGACCGGGGCGATCAACGACTACGAGACCCTGACCGATCACCGCCAGTCGCGGGTGGGCTGGTACGAGTCCCTCTCCAGCGCCTTCCCGACGACCACGGTCCAGGCCGTTTTCGGCCGTCATGCCGGCAGCGGCTTCGACACCACGCCGTTCATCGTGTGGCAGCTGTACGCCCCGAATCTCGGCGACGACGTCGTCACCGGCCCCAGCCGTCTGCAGGACATCATCAACGGCGGTTTCAACGTCCGGATCGACGAGTGGATCGCCGGAGCCCAGGCCATGGCCGCGGCCTATCCCGGCAGGCGGATCGAGATCTCGATCGGCCACGAGATGAACGGGGACTGGTACTCCTGGGGTTTCCTGAACAGCTACAACGGCAACACCCCGGAGAAGTTCGCGGACGCCTTCCGCCATATCGTGGATCGGTTTGATGCCGCCGGCGTGACCAACGTCGACTGGGTCTGGTGCCCGAACGCCTCCTGGCAGGACGATTTCAGCGCCTCGTTTCCCGGCATTGAATACGTCGATCGCATGGGGCTCAACGGCTTCAACTGGGGCCGGCGGCCCCGGCCTTCGGATCCGGACCTGTGGGCGTGGGACGACTGGCGCGACTTCGAGTACATCTTCGGCGCCTGGAAGGACGGCGAGTTCAACAACTACCAGCGGCTGACGCAGCTTTCCGAGGTGCCGATCATCATCGGCGAGTTCTCCTCCAACACCCCGGAGCCGGCCACGGCAGGCCTGCTGCTTCTGGGAGCGGCCATGCTGGCGCGCCCTCGACGTTCCGGCCCCGGCCGGTGCTGATGCGGGCGAGACAAGCCCGGGCGGGACAAGCCGCACCATCTTCCTCTGTTCATTTCCGCCCGCCGACGAGCGAGACCTGAACCTCCGACCGGAGGGCGTCGAAGTCGGCCCGCCGGTCGGGGTGCATGGCGGCGGCCTCGATCAGCCAGGTTCCGAAGCCCCCCGCAGCCTGCCGGGCCACCGTCAAGGCGGCGTCGTCTGCGGCAGCAGCCAGCATGGCGCGCACCAGGGCCGCCCGGCACCGTGCGGCCTGGAGGCTGTGGGGCTCGCACATCCGTTCGGCCCTGCCGAACATGGTGATGGCCCGTTCGGTCCGACCGGCCCGCAGACAGGCCAGGCCGACAAAGTAGTGCGGCGGGGCCAGGTCCGGTTTCTTCAGCCACTCGCCGTAACCGGCGGCGGCGGTCGGGTCGAGGCCGGCGTGCCAGGCGCCCAGTTTCTCGTCCAGGCGCGATGCCAGGATCGCGTTGGGTGTGCCGGCAAAGGGGAAGTTCAAGGCCAGCGAGCGGATCTTGATCAGCGCGACCGCCTCGCCCAGATCGTCGTTGCCCAGTTCCTCGGCCAGCGACTGAAATCCCGGCAGACGCCCGGTTTCCAGGGGTGGCCAGCGGTCGCCGGCGGCCGCGGCCAGGGTTTCGAGGATGGTGCGGGCGATCAGGTAGTGCCCGAAGACCGTGGGATGCAGGTGGTCGGTCATCAGGTTCCAGCCGATCAGCCCCTGGGGGCTGGCGGATTCGAAGGCCGGCCGCACGTCGGCGAACAGGGCCCCATGCCGTGCGGCCACATCGCGGATGACTTCGCTGAACTCGGCCGTCGCCCGGAACCGCAGGGCATCGAGGTCCCGGGCCCGGCGGTAGAGGGTCTGGGCCTGAGGGGCGTTGCCCAGGCGGTCGTGCGCCTGGGCGAGATAGTAGGGGATCTCGGCGTAGCGATCATCGATGCCCGCGGCCGCCGAGAAGGCCGCAAGGGCCGCGTTCCAGTCGCCGGCCCGGACGGCGGCGAGGCCGGCGTCGTAATGGACCTGCCAGGCGGCCAGGGACTCCGGGGCCAGGCCCGGCCGATGAAGCGAGGCCATCGGCACCAGGTCCCGTTCGTTGCTGACCAGGCTGCACAGCAGCAGCGGCACGCCGGCGGAACGGGCGGCACGGGCGATGTCTTCGAGGTTGGCCCGGAAGTTCTCGCGGCAGCCGGCATACAGCGGTCCGTCGAGAGGCACGTGCCGACCGCCGGCCAGTTGCTCCATGATCGCCCCGCGTGCTGGATCGCGGCGGGAACCCACGGCGCTGACGATGTCCTCCAGCACGCGCGCCAGCCGCAGGTCGCGGAGCCAGATGTGGGTGCGCACCCGCAGGCGGTTCGTGGGGGCCAGCCTCAGGGAGGCGGCTCCGTAACCGCCGTAGAACTCATTGTGCCCGGCGTAGATGACCAGGAGGTCGGGTTCGCAGCGCAATAGCTCCCGGGCCCAGGCCCGCAGGCTCCAGCTGTTGATGGCGGTGACGCCGCAGTTGATCACCTCGACGGGGCGGTCGGGCCAGACCCGCTGCAGCATGGCCTGCAGGAAGGCGGGCGCGGCCCCGTTGGGCTCGTGGGGATAGCCCTCCACCGTGCTTTCGCCCATGAACATCACCCGGAACGTGCCGGGGGGCTTGGGGTCGATGAACTCCCGCCAGGGGGCGAAGCGGACCGGCTGTCGGGTCCGTCCGATGACCGGGTGGAAACGCCGCCAGGCCTGGGGATTGATGCCCATGATGCGCTGGGCTCCACGGTCCAGCCGCGGCACGACGAAATCCAGCACCGGCCCGTAGCCGGCGAGGCGCAGCACCAGCTCGGCGGCGATCAGAGGCAGGAAGGAAAAGCACAACAGCAGGAGTTTCTGCCACCATCGGAGTCGGCGGCGGGGGACGGCGAAGCCGAGGCCGGCGGCGGCGGGAGGGGTTGGGGTATCGGCGCCGGAAGACTCCTGGACCATGGCAACCTCGCCGCACGGTCGGGGCCGCCGGCGGCGAAAAACCGCCTTGAAGCCGCAAGCAGCCTGAGCTTATACTTTATGTATCGCGGTCATGGCCTTCAAGATGCGCGCAGATGCGTCCGGCTTTGCGGGCATTTCAACGATCGGCGCGCAGCGCCCGGAGACGGGCGGCAGGGGAGGCGCTGCGTGGGACGTTCCGGCCGGCGTTCGGGCGTGTTCGTGATGGCACGGGAGCTGCTCGCGTTCCTGTGCACGCATAACCGCTGGTGGCTGCTGCCGCCGGTGATCGTGCTGCTGCTGCTGGCCGGGCTGATCGTCTTTGCGGAGTCCTCGGCCCTGGCACCGTTCATCTATACTCTGTTCTGACGGGGGCGGCGTGGCGGTCCACGTGCTGGGCATCTCGGCTCTGTATCACGACAGCGCCGCCGCCCTGGTGCGGGACGGAGAGGTGGTGGCCGCCGCGCAGGAGGAACGTTTCACCCGCCGCAAACACGACCCCTCCTTCCCGGTGCGGGCGATCCGCTATTGCCTGGCCGAGGCGGGGATCGGACCGGACCGGCTCGACTGCGTCGCGTTTTACGACAAGCCGGTGCTGAAATTCGACCGGCTGCTGCAGACCGCCTATGCGTTCGCGCCCCGGGGTCTTGGAACCTTCCTGACGGCCATGCCGGTCTGGCTGGGGAGCAAGCTCTGGCTTCGCCGCCGGATCGAGGAGGAGCTCGACGGGTGCGGCGAGATCCTGTTTTGCGAGCATCACGGCTCGCATGCGGCCAGCGCCTTCTACCCCAGCCCGTTCGAACGGGCGGCCGTATTGACCATCGACGGGGTCGGCGAGTGGACGACCTCCGCCTGGGGCGTGGGGGAGGGGAACCGGCTGCGTCTGATGGCTGAGATCGCCTTTCCTCATTCGCTGGGGCTGCTTTATTCGGCCTTCACGTATTACTGCGGTTTCCGGGTCAACAGCGGCGAATACAAGCTGATGGGGCTCGCCCCCTACGGCCGGCCGTGGTATGTCGATGTCATCCTCGAGCGGCTTGTGGATCTCAAGCCTGACGGCTCCTTCCGTCTGAACCTCGACTTTTTCGGTTTCTGCACGCGGCCGACCATGACCAACCGGCGGTTTCACAGGCTTTTCGGCGGGCCGCCGCGGGTTCCGGAATCCCCGATCACCGAGCGCGTCTGCGACATCGCCCGCAGCATCCAGCAGGTGACCGAGGAAATCGTCCTGCGGATGGCCCGGCATGTCCACGAGCGCACCGGCGAGCGCTTCCTTTGTCTGGCCGGAGGAGTGGCTCTGAACTGCGTGGCCAACGGGCGGCTCCTCAGAGAGGGGCCTTTCGAGGATCTGTGGATCCAGCCGGCTTCGGGGGATGCCGGCGGCGCCCTGGGGGCGGCCCTGGCGGCCTGGCACCAGCACCTGGGCAGGCCGCGCGAGTGCGGCCCGCGGGACCGCATGTGCGGGGCCGGTCTGGGGCCGGCCTTCGGTTCGCAGGAGATCGAGCGCTTTCTGGAGATGGAGAGGATCCCGGCCACGCGGCTGGAACCGGCGGAGCTGGCGGAACGCGTCGCCGGACTCATCGCCGGGGGCGCCACGGTCGGATGGTTCGAAGGGCGGATGGAGTTCGGTCCGAGAGCCCTGGGCCATCGCAGCATTCTCGCGGACCCGCGCGACCCCGGCATGCAGTCGATGCTCAACCGCAAGATCAAGTTCCGCGAGTCGTTCCGGCCGTTCGCCCCGGCGGTGCTGCTGGAGCGGGTGTCGGACTGGTTCGACCTGGACCGCCCCAGCCCCTACATGCTGCTGGTGGCGCCGGTGCGGTCCGGCCGCCTTCGGAGCCGGGGGGACGACGAGGCCTCCCTGGTCGGCGTGGATCGCCGCCGCCAGATCCGCAGCGAGATCCCGGCCGTCACGCACGTGGACGATTCGGCCCGCATCCAGACCGTGGATTCCACGGACAACCCCGTGTTTCAGCGGCTCATCGCCGCCTTCGAGCGCCGGACAGGGTGTCCGCTTCTGATCAACACGAGCTTCAACGTGCGCGGGGAGCCCCTTGTCGCCAGCCCCCTCGACGCCTACCGGTGTTTCCTGCGCACGGAGCTGGACTATCTGGTACTGGGCGATTACCTGCTGAGCAAGGCGCAGCAGCCTGCGGACAGGCGGGCACAACTGCCTCCGGTGGAGTGTGTTCTGGATTGATCGACGGTCTTTCTGACGATATGCGGCGGGCCCCTGCGGCCCTGAATCCGAGGCGATTCGGCCTGGGAACCGCGGCAGTCCTGGTGACGATCGGGGGCTTCTTCGTTTTCCGCGGCGGGCGCGCATGGCCGGCGGGATTCGTGGTCGCCGGCCTGCTGACGGCTGCAGCGGCCCTGGCGGTCCCCAGGCTGCTGTTGCCCCTCTGCCGCGCGTGGATGGGGCTGGCCCGGGCCCTGGGCTGGTTGAATACCCGCCTGCTGCTGACCCTCGTGTTCTTCCTGATGATCACGCCGATCGGCCTGCTGATGCGCGTCTTCGGCCATGACCCGATGGACCGGCGATGGCGCAGACCGGGGCGCAACAGTTACTGGGGCGGGCGTCCGGTGGACTGCAGGAGCGATCTGCGCCGGACCTACTGACCCGTGCGACCGCCGCGGGCCCGGCGGCGGTCAGTAGCGCGCCGCGATCTCCTGCGGCCCGGCGAGGGTGCCCGGCAGGATGACCCACTCCCGGGCGGTGTCGAAGCGGTCGTAGGGCTGGCCGTTGAGCGTCACGCTCTCGAACCGCCGGCCTTCGGGATGGCGGAACCGCAGGTAGATGTTCCGCGGAGGATTCCGCGACGGCGGCGTGAGCGTCGCGACGATCCGACCGGCCGCGGCGTTCGAGGTGATCTTCAGGCTCATCGGCCCGTAATGGGTGGCCGCCCGCTCGATGCCCACCGTCCGTCCGTCGCTCAGCCAGTACCGCGGCAGGGCCTGGCCGAGATAGAGGTCGCCGCCGCGCTCGTGGATGAACATCAGCCGCAGCCACCAGGTGGACTGGGCCTCGTCGGACGACTTGAAGTGGTCGCCGGCGGGGTAGCCCAGCTCCGGCAGCGAGTGCTCGTTGCACATGCGGATCTCGGGGTAGAACGCGGAAGCGAAGGCGTTGAAGTACGCCCGCAGGAAGTGCCTGATCTCGTCGCGGTAGAGGTAGGGCATCGGCCCGTCCAGCAGGTTGGCCTGCATCGAGAAGCCGCCCCGCGAGAACCAGAAGGCGTCGAAGTTGGGAATGGCGTAGCCGTAGCGGTCGGAGATGTAGAGGTTGTCCTCATAGTCCTGGAGGATCCAGCGGGTTTCCGGAGCGTCGGCCGCAAGCAGTCCCATGAACGGCAGAAAGATCGCCCCTTCCAGCGTCTCGCGGAGCCAGCCGGTGCACCGGCCGCGCTCGTACAGCTCCGAGGGATACTTGGGCACGTAGCGGGCGTCGCGCAGGCGGACCACCGGAGCGGCGATCCGCGAGGCGTGCAGCGCCCGGATCACGTCCTGGCGACAGGCCGCCGCTTCGGCCACAAGACGCGGAGCCTCCGGGTGGCCGAAGTCCGCCAGGGCGCTCGCCAGGTTCTCGAAGCCCCAGACGGTCGAGCTGTTGGTCACCAGCCAGTACCAGTAGTCCTGGACGTCCTCCAGCCCTCCGGCCGGCAGGCAGCCCCACTCGATCGGCCGGCTGCCGTCGGGGTTGAGCACCATGGTGCCCTGCCGCTCGCGGGTGACCCAGTCGCAGCCGCGGACCAGCTTCGGGGCCGCCCGCTCCATCCAGGCGCGGTCCCGCGTGAACCACCAGTGCTCGGCCAGACCCCACAGCACGTAGCCGTGGTGCTTGTTGTAGCCGCCGGCTTCCTGGCCGTCGGCGCCGTAGAAGAGCCCGTCGGTGGTCTTGAAGTTGCCCGGCAGCGGCACGGTGCCCTGGAAGTCCAGGAACGTCTGGTAGCACTGCTCGGCAGCCTCGTGCTCCCCGCGGCGGTCCAGGTCGGTGATCATCATCACCGACTCGTTGGCATAGACGCCGTACTCGAACGTGCCCACGTGTGCGTATCGCCGGCGGGTCTGCGGTTCGATGTCGGCCAGGCAGTTGACCTGGAGGTGGCG
Organism: uncultured Planctomycetales bacterium; assembly: GCA_964611365.1. Taxonomy (GTDB): domain Bacteria; phylum Planctomycetota; class Phycisphaerae; order UBA1845; family PWPN01; genus CALLOB01. The sequence continues at coordinate 5,462 of CAZSYS010000016.1, read as the reverse complement.
CAGGTGGGCCCGGTAGAAGTCGTTCAGCCAGGGCTCGGGCGTCTCGATCCGGGCGGTGCGGTCGGTCAGGGTCCGCCAGAAGTCGCACACCCTTCGGCTGTCGGCCCGGAAGTCCCGCGCGGCCAGGGCCTGGATGGCGGCCGCGTCCGTCAGGGTGACGGACGGAACCGCCAGGAAGGCTTCCTGGGAGGCCCCCGGCGGCAGCTCGACCGTCCAGGTCACCTGGCCGGCGCCGTCGCGCAATTCGCCGCCGGCCGGGCGGAAGATGAGCCGCAGGGCGGGCCCGCCCTCACGCTCGGCCAGGAGGCGGTGGCCGTCGAGGACGAGCTTTTCCTTCGGACCGCCTTTGATTTCGGTACGGAAGGTCAGTGAGGCCCCGGCGGGGCGGTCGGCCGAGGTGTTCACGACCCGCCATCGGCCCAGCAGCACCGTCGGGTCGTCCAGACGCAGCTCCTCCAGGCGGCCTTCGAGCTTGTCCATCACTGTGGAAAGCTCGTAGTACACCGGCCCGTCCTGCCACCAGGTCCGCAGCTGCGGCAGGTAACCCTCCAGCAGTTCGCGCCCGCCGCGCCGGGCGCCGGCGGGCAGCCCTAGCCGGACCTGCAGCATGTCTCCTTCCCAGCCCTTGCGCTGCGCGTCGCGCGGGCTGTTCACACGGTCATTGCGGCGGAACCAGCGGTGGTGGTTGGTCACGCCGATATCGCCGTCGGGATCCTGCCGCATCGCATTGCGGTTCCCCGGCAGGCCGTGAACGAAGTAGAGGGGGCGCTTGAGCGGCATGTCGTTCCAGGCGCGCTCGAGGGTCTGCTCGGGCTCGTCGAACACGCGGTCGTAGACGGTCCGCCCCGGAAACTCGCGCAGCGCTGCCCGATAGGTCTCCAGGGTGACGGTGTCGTCGCCGCGGGTGACCAGCACGCCCAGGTCATCGACCAGAATGCGATCTCCGCGGGCGACCTCGTCGGCGGCAAAGGAAAACGGGCGGATCTGCGAGTGCACGGTGACCACGGTGTGGTCGTACCGCCCGCAGACGGGATCCACGGCCATCTCGATCTCGCCCTGGATGCCGCCGCAGCCCGCGGGGGGCAGTTTCCAGCCGTCCTGTCCCTCGACGGCAAGCTCGCCGCCGGCGATCGGTCGCAGCGTCAGCAGCCGGCCGTTGAACACCGTCAGGCGGCCGGAATCCTCGCGGTCCAGACCGATCGACGCCTCGCGCGGCCGGCCGAACTCGATCCGCACGGTCAGCGGCCGGCGCACCGAGTCGGTCAGGAGGCGGAATCCGGCCGGTTCGGGCATCGGTTCGTCGGCGATGAGCCGCAGCATCAGCGTGCGGCGATAGGCCACGCCGGGGGTCTTGAGCTGTTCGAATTCCCGGCCGTCGGTCGGCTCGAACGTCACCGTCCACCGGTCGCCGGCCACGGCCATGGCGGCGCAGGCCTGCTTCCAGCGTCCGTTGGTCCAGTCGTCCATGCTCACCCAGCCGAAGCGGCCGGCGCCGGTCTCGGCCAGGATCGGGTCCGGTCGGCCGTCCCAGTGGCCGTGCCAGTACTCGACCCGCACCTTGTCCGGAGCGGGTACAACCGCGCCGGGGGGCCAGTCGATCTCGATGCGGCGGATCTTGCGCGGCTGGGCCCAGCGCCGGCCGAAGGAGCAGCCGTCCAGCGTGTCGGTGGGGCTGCCGAAGGGAGCCGCGTCGAAGGCGGCCTCCTGGGCCCATGCCCTTTCGGGCAGCGGGAAGACGCCTGCGGCAAGGGCGTGGATCGCGGCGGACATGAGGATACGGCGGTGCATATTCCGGCTCCCGGGGCTGTTCAATGACTGGAACGAGCGAAATCCCGCATCGCAAGGACGTTTTCCAGCGGCGTGTCGCGCACCACCTCGCAGCCGGCTCCGACGATCCACCTGGGCCCGGCGGCCGAACGGCAGTCGGCCAGGGCCCGGGTCACCGCCTCGGGCGTGCCGTTGCGAAGCACGGAGACGGGGTTAATGTTGCCCAGCAGCACCTGATCGGGGCCCATTTTCGCCCGGGCCTCGTCCAGCGGGGCCATCGAATCCAGATCGACGATCCCGCAACCCAGGCGGCCCATGCGTTCCAGCAGGCCGCGGGTCTTACCGCAGATGTGCAGGCGGACGCGGGCGCCCATGGCGTGCAGACCGTCGACCAGCTTCTTCTCGTAAGGCCAGACGTGCTCTTCATACAGCCCCCGGCCGATCAGCGAGGCGGCCGCGTCGCCGACGCCGATCAGGTCGGCCCCGGCTTCGACCTGGGCCCGGGCGAAACGCAGCTCCAGCTCGACCACGAACTCGAACAGGTCGCGCACAAAGCCGGGATCGTCCACCAGGTCCAGCAGGACGGTGTTGAGGCCCCGCAGGTCGGCGGCCTGGGCGATCGGACCTTCGATCCAGCCCTCGACCAGCCGGTCGCGCCCGACGCGCTGCCGCAGCAGGGCGACGGCCTGCACACGGTCGTGCATTCGTCCGCCTCCCAGCGGGTCGGGCATTTTCAGGCCGACCAGGGTCGCTTTGTCCGCCAGCAGGGCGCGGCTCTCGACGATCGCCGGCGGCTGGTCGTCGAAGTACTCGACGGCCGCTCCGCAGTCGGCGGCCTCGCGCGCGGGATCGGAAATGGCCGAGACATGATCGAAGTCGAACTCCTCGGCCACCCGGACCTGGCCCTCGACGAGCACGCGGTGGTCGGTGGCGTAGTCGCGGTACCTGCGCCCGATGCGGTCGGCGGCGAACATCATGGTGATGGGCATCAGCGGCTGCCGATCGGTGGGGCGGCCTTCCAGCAGGGCAAGCACGCGTTCGCGGCCGTTCATCGCCAGGTCCTCGGTGACGGGCCTTGCCCCGGGCGCGTCGGGCAGCCATCCCGGAGCAGCCCGGGAATGATAATCCAGGCGGGTCCGTCACGCACACCGTCGCCGCCGGGTCACGACAGCGCCGGCGCCGCGTCGGGTGCAGCATCGCGTGGCCGGATCGGCCGGCGCCCGGGGCCAACCGCGTCAGGGCATCCGGCCGTTGAAGCGGTGCACGGCCTGCACCATGGCCAGGTAGTTGGCCGGCGGGACGTAACCGGTCACCGAGTTGCCCGAGCCGCAGGCGTAGCCGCCGGCGGAGCAGGCCTCCAGCACGGCCCAAGTCCTGGCCTCGACCTGTCCGGGGGTGCCGCGGCTGAGCAGATCCACGTCGATCCCGCCCAGCACGGCGATGGCGCCGGACCAGCGGGCGTAGAAGCGCTCCACCGGTTCGATGACGTCCTCGAAGCTGTGCTTGGCGTCGATGCCCACGTCGCGGACCAGATCGTCCATCACCGCCTCGACCTTGCCGCACGAATGGAGCAGGAACAGCCGCCCGCGGGCGTGGGCGGCCTCGGCGCAGCGCCGGTGCCAGGGCAGAACATAGCGACGCAGGTGCTCCGGGCTGATCAGCGTGGAGGTCTTGAAGCCCAGATCATCGCCCAGCCAGACGGCCGAGATGCCGTCGATGCCGCAGAAGCCCCGGACGGCGGCCAGGACCAGCGTGCCCACCCGCTCGATGACCGCTTCGACGAGATCGGGGTCGTCGTACAGCAGCATGGCCAGGTTGGTCAGCCCCAGCAGCTCAATGGCGTGCTCCAGGACGCCGCCGACAAAGCCGATCGCCCCCATGCCCGGCAGCAGGCACTCGACGCCGGCCTCGGCCCGGCTCAGGTCGATCTCCGACGGGTCGGGCCAGGGGTAGCGATCGAAATCCTCCCGGCCGGCGATGATGCCGGTGTCCTCGTTGGTCCAGACCCGCCGGGCGCCGTCGGCGGTCTCGGAGGAGCCGCCGCGCGCGATCCGCAGGGGGATGTCCGCCCGCACGCGGTAGTAGTCGTAGCCCAGCCGGTGCCACAGGCGTATGCGGGCCGACGCCCAGGCGAGCAGGTCGGCCGTGGCCGGATCGGCAGGCAGCCGGGGCAGGGCCTGGCCGGCCAAGGCCTCGAGCACCTCGTCGGCTACGGCCAGCTCGACCAGCGGGACGCGGTCGGCCTTTCGCCTGCGCAGCGCGGCTTCCAGCCGGTGCATGTCGGGATCGGGAGGCGGCAGGTGGTCCAGCGCGGTCATGCCTTGTCGGCCCAGTCGGCGTGAATCCGGTTCATCCGGTCGATCTCGATCGGGCCCGCGGCGGCCAGCACGCGGTACCGCAGGTGGGCCGTTTTTCCCGCCGGCAGCGTCCAGCCCCGCTCGTCCAGCCAGAAGAACGGGGTCGGAGAGATGAACCCGTAGTCGCGCGTCGACCAACGGCAGGGGAACCAGGGGTTTCCGGGATGGTCCATCAGCACGATCGACTCGGTAACCCCCAGCCGGGAGCCGGAGCAGCCGCACCAGGGTCCGACGTCGCCGTCGGTTGCCTTCTGGCCCTTGTGGTCGTTGGCGTTGAGCAGCGTTCCGCCGGCCAGGGGCGTCAGCCCGCGGGCCACGCGGATGGCAAACAGGGAGTGGTTGGTTTTCTCGATGCGGACATCGACCAGCGCGCGGATGGTGATGTCCGCATCGATGCACAGCGATTCGCGCGAGAGAATGCGGATGGTGAACGTCCGGCCGTCCTCCATGACCGGCGGCTCACCCGGCCGGCGCCAGTCGCAGCGGTCGGTGATGACCACCGCCTGAGCACTTTCGGCGGCCACGACCGGCCCGCGCGAGACGATCTGGCCGCGCTCGTTGCCCTCCTGCCAGTAGTTGTCGCCGTTGACCCGGTCGCAGGCCAGGAAGATCGAGCGATGATGCGGCCAGGGCAGGCAGGTTTCGTCGGTCATCGGCAGGCCCGAGGCCGGGCCGATGAGCGGATAGAAGTACGGGTACTTCTGGGCGGCATCGGCCCGGTAGCAGGTGATGGCCTGCTCGCCGGCCCGCACCCAGATCTTGCCGTCGGCGGCGTAGGCCGAGAGGGGACCTGCGGCTGGTTGTGCCAACGCTGAGGCGGGCCCTGTCGTGCCCCCTGAAGACGCCGGCCCGGCGTTCGTCGTCGCCTGTGCAAGGGCCCGGCCCGCCCAGGAGGCGGCCAGGCCGGCGGCGGCTCCCTGGAGGAGTCTGCGGCGTGCGGCAAGGTGCTTCATATCGGTGCGGCTCCGGGCTCCGTGGACCGGGTGATCTCCGGGTGATCTCCGGTCGATCAGCTTAACGGAAGCGGGCATGGAAGTCATCGCGGCCCGATGATCCGCCTGCGCCAGGGCCTCTCAGAGCAGACGGCACAGGGCCCGCGACACAAGGGCCAGGAAAGGCTTCCCGGGGGTTCAATCGTCTCTCCTTTCGTCGGACCTGATGCTTCATGGTCGATCCTGCGACCGAAGGGGCCCGACCATCGCTTCGTGAACCCGCGGGGCTTGGTGTCTCCTGCCTCCAGCCTTCAGCCTGCTTTCGGTTTGCGCCCGCGGTGGCTGCCCCTGGCTGAAAGCCGGTGCCCTTGGGAACACAAGGTCCCCGGGCCGGCAGGGCACGGAC
>CAZSYS010000015.1:0-27207 GCA_964611365.1 uncultured Planctomycetales bacterium | reverse complement strand
GAGAAACACTGCGCATCGACCGGGATCGCCGGACCGGTGGCGCAGTCGACGAACACTTCGATATCGCCGTCGTCAACCGCCCCGCTGCCGTCGAGGTCCGCGCTTCGGCAGATGTCGCCCCACGGGAGCCCCGACACGTCGCCGAGGCAGCGCTGCAGAACGGCGAAGTCGGCGGCATCGGCGTCGCCGTCACCGTCGAGGTCCCCGTCCTGATTGCCGCCGGACAGGTAGGTGATGACGATGCCGCTCACATCCATGACGTTGCCGGTCGGGTCCTCGGGCTTGATGGGCCCGCCCACTCTGCCGTAGTCGCCGTCCCACCAGCGGGCGATCTCCAGATCGAGCGACCCGTCGATGTCGGTATCCACCTCGGCGGTCCACAGCAGTGCGGCCGTGTCGGGAGTCCCTCCCAGGCGCTTGATTTCGTGCTCGATATCCAGGGCCTCGACCGCGGCCGTCTCGGCCGTGTTCCAGCCGATGTAGCCGGATTCATCGCCGCGCGTGAGCACGACCCCGTTCGGACGGATCCAGATCCCCGCCGAGGAGGTCTCGCCCTTCTTGAGGAACATCATCTGGATTCTGTACCGTGCGTTCGGCCTCACGGCGAAGTGGTAGCACATGTTGCGCTCGCCGCGGCCGCCGATGTTCTGGGCGCCGGACGTCGCCAGGATCATGGCCAGGATCTCCTCCTGTGGAGACCGGCTTCCGAGCCCGCCGAAGAACTGGTCGGTGTTGACGTTGTGGGCGCCTTCGTAGATGCCGTGGTTGTAGCCGTTGGTCAGGCCGTCGGATCCGTTGATCGCAAAGCCCGTGATCGTGCCGGTCAGCGGGTGCCGGCTGGCCTGATAAAGGTCATCCCACCAGTTGATGTTTCCGTTTCCGTTCAGATCGTCGTCCGGCAGGTACTGGGCTCTGTACAGGAAGTCCGACTTGAAGGTCGCGCCCTGAAGCACGAAGTCGAACTGGCCGTTCGGCAGGGCGTTGCAGTCGATCGCATACTCGACATTACCCGTCATATCGAGGTCGCTCAGCTCATCAAGCAGCACGAACTGCCCCACATTGGCGCGAGCCCCTCCGAGGATCGTGATGTCGACGGTGTCGGACACCGGGGGGTTCACGCCGTCGTTCGCCGTCAACCTGAGCACGTACTGGCCCGTGGTCGTGAACGTGGCCGTGGTCGCCGGATCGCTGCTGTCGAGGAACGTCACCGCAGCCGGACCGGAGTCCACGGTCCAGAGGATCGTCGCCGCGCCGCTGCAGGTGTTGACCGTGACCGAGCCGTCGAGGGTCAGAACCACGTCGGGGGCGGGCGGGTTCAGATACCCGGTCTGCGGCGCGCCCGCGTCAACCACCGGGGATGCCTCCGTCACGGTGAAGCTCCACACATCGCCGGTGATGAGCCCGGCGTCGGAATCGTGGGAGTCGACGCGCCAGTACCAGGTCTGACCGCCCGCGAGCACCGGCGGCGGAATGGCGACCGAGCTGGCCGCCGAGCCGGCCAGGATTTGGGTGGAGCCGGACATGTCGGCGTTCTGGCTGACGAACACGTCGACGGTGACCGTGCCTCCCGGCTGCTGCGGCGTCGGGTTCTTCCATTTCAGCTGGGGCAGGCGGCAGCCCGCGTCCGTACCGTCTCTGGGCACGGGGTTCGTGGCCTTTCCCGAAGACGGGATGTGTTCCACGGTGATCGCGCTGACCACGGCGTCGTAGCTGCCCGCGTTGTCCGTCCGACGGCCGATCCGGACATTGAGGATGTTGTCCGGCGCAACCAGCGTATCGGTGTACAGCACGATCTGGTCGGACGCGGCCGGCCTGAAGTTCACCTTGTCGAGAACGGTTGCGCCTTCCACGTCGACGCGGTTGTCCGTGTTCCTGTCGCTGTATCCCAGGATCTGAATCCGGTATTCCTGCCCGGCATCGACCGCGAAGTCGTAGGCCAGGTCGCGCTCGCCGGTGGTGCCGTTGTAGGTGCCGACGTTCTGCTGGCCGCCCCGGGCGAGAACCGTCCTGAGGTTGTTCGCATCGGTCGAGGCGTCGCCGGCGAACAGATCGCCGGTGTCCACGGTGATGAGGTCGGCGTAGCCGCACTGCCAGATCGCCGTGGTCGGATCGAAGCCGGCAAGGTAGTTGCCCAGGCCCGCGATGCCGCCGTCATCGCTGCCGCCGCCCCCGGCGCCGTGATACAGGGCGCCGCGCTCGACCCGGTAGCGCGAGTAGTCAAAACCCGATCCGAACAGCGCGCCGTCGGACAGGGGGGCCGCAATGTTGAAGTTGGTGGCGTCGGTGTTGTTGTTCCACACATCGGCCAGGAAGGTGGCATCGCCGACGGCCAGGTTGTCGTCGCCGGTCGGGGTGGTGCCCCAGCTGCCTCCGTTGAACGGGTCGCCGGCGGGTGCGTCGGAGTAGACCGCGGCTCCGGCGTTGATGGCGTACGTCATCTGACCGGTCAGATCGATCTGGCTCAACCGGGTGACGGTCTGCAGCATGCCTTCAGCCACGGAGGGATCCACGGTGAACTGCCAGACGTCTCCCTGGGTCGTCACCGGGCTGCCCTGGTTGCTGTCGGTGCTGTCCACGCGCCAGTACCCGGTCTGCCCGACCTGGAGGGCGGGTACCGCAACCGACTGGGCGGTGCTGTCCTGCAGCAGCACCGTCGCGTTGGTCATGTTGATGTTGTCGGCGAAGAGAACGTCCACGGTCACCGTGTCGCCCTGCTGCTTGGGCGCGGGATTGGTCCACTCCACGGCGTACAGGGAGGGGGCCACCCTCGAAAGATCGGCAGGCAGAGGATTCGTGGCCTTCGGGAAGATCCCCTGCGGACGGGAGACCTCTTCCACCGTGATCCCGTTGATGTCGCCGATGTTGCTGCCGCCGTCATCCGTCCGGCGGCCGATCTTGATCTGAAGCAGGCTGTCCGCCGCAACGAACTGGTAGCTGTAGACCAGGCCCTGGCGGGCGTGGTCGGTGATGTCGGTGAGGAGATTCAGCTTGTCCACGACGGTCGTGCCGTTCACATCCACGCGCATGCCCGTGGCTTCGAAGTTGTTCTTGAAGAAGAGCAGCTGAACCTTGTAGGTGTAGGTGGGCACCACATCGAACTCGAAGGTCATGTCGCGCTCGCCGCGGGCTTCCTCGGCGCGATAGCCTCCGAGGTTCTGGGCGCCGGACCTGGCGAGAATGGTCCGGAGGTTCTCGGCATCCTGCGAGCTGTCGCCGGGAAACATCTGGCCGGCGTCGGTGTCGTGCCTGCCCTCGTAGGGGCTTTGCCAGAGCCGGTTCTCATTCTGGTATCCGCTGACGTAGTTGGCGAAGCCGCCCAGGCCGCCGTCGTTGTAGCCGCCTCCGATCCCGTGATACCGGGTGCCGCGCTCGGGGTAGTACCGCCAGTCGTCAAAGCCGGATCCGAACGTCGCCCCGTCCGAGAGGGTGTTGGCCACGCTCCTGTTCCAGCTCTTGCCCTCGTTGAAACAATTCCACATGTCGGACTTGAAGACCGCGTCGCCGACCTGTTTGTCGGCGCCTGAGCTTTCAAGGGTGCTGCCCCAGACTCCGCCGGAGTAGGGGTTGCCGACGGGATTCCCGGAGTACACGGAACCTCCCGCGTTGATGGCGTACGGGAAGATGCCGGTCAGGTCCAGATCACTGACCTCATCCAGCACCGTGAGGGTTCCCTGGAGCACCTCGGCTCCCAAGGCCATGGACGGGAGACAGAGCGCGCCCGCCAGTGCAAGCGACATGATCCTCGACGCAAGGCGATTCATACGATGCACTCCTGTGAATGTGAATGGACTTCGCTTCGGCTGCACCGGAAGCCGGCCCTCCGGAGCCGGTCCGCTTTCGACCCCGGGGCCCGGCCTGACGGTGAAGACCGGGCGATCCGCGGGCTCACTGCTCCTGAATGCTCACGCTGGCGGGGCCTCCTGCACGGGCATCCGGCGCCGGTCGAGTGTGCCGTGAACCCGCCGTCGGGAGTCGCCGCATCTGTTCCTCAGCCGCTTATGGTCCGGCGACCACTCTCGCCTCCCTCCGCCGCCACGGCTCGAGCCGGTGCGCCGCGCGATGCGGCAGGCCGGATGAGCATTCATGGTCGGCCATCAGCGCCCGACGGCCGAACGGATCCGGCCGCCGGGCGCTGAATCAACCGGCATACCCCGGGAACCGCCTAGGCCCGGCGGCGACGCGCCAGCAGGGACACGGCGCCGAACGCCATCAAACCGAGGGTGGCCGGCTCGGGAATCACCTCGAGCGTGATCCCGTTGATGTCGCCGATGTTGCTGCCGGAGTCGTCGGTCCGGCGACCCACCTTCAGGTTGAGCAGGCTGCTCGGAGCGGTGAACGTATAGGTGTAGAGCAGACCCTTGTGGGCGCGGTCAGGGTTGTCGATGGAAAGGTCCAGCATGTCCACCACGGTGGTGCCGTTCACGTCGATCCGCATGCCGGTTGCTTCGGAGTTGTTCTTGAAGAACAGCATCTGAAGCTTGTACTCCTGTCCGGCGGTCACGTCGAAGTCGTAGGTGATGTCGCGCTGGCCCGTCCCCCGGCCGCGGTCGTAGCCGCCGAGGTTCTGGGCGCCGCTCGTGCCGAGAATGATCCTCAGGGCATCCAGGTCCGGCGAGCTGCCGGTCCCGAACCCGCTGGCGTCGGTCTCGTGCCTGCCTTCATACGGGCTCTGCCAGGGGGCGTTTTCGTTCTGATGTCCGCTGATGTAGTTGGCGAAGCCGGCGATGCCGCCGTCGTCGTTGCCGCCTCCGATGCCGTGATACCTGGTGCCGCGCTCGGCGTAGTATCGCCAGTCGTCAAAGCCGGGTCCGAACGTCGCCCCGTCGGACAAGGCGTTGCCCGGGTTTCTGTTCCAGTCCTTGCCCTCGTTGCGGAAGTTCCACATGTCCGACTGGAACACGGCGTCGCCGACCCGCTGGTCGGCGCCCTGGCTTTCGAGGTTGCCCCAGACTCCGCCGGAGTACGGGTTCCCGACCGGGTTGCCCGAGTAGACCGTACCTCCCGTATGGATCGCGTAGGCGAAGGTACCGGTCACGTCCAGATCACTGACCTCCGAAAAGACAGTGAGGCTCCCCTGGTTGACGACGGCCCCCAGCGCAACCGGGGCAAACACCCCTGCGGCGGCCAGGGTACATACGCTCAGTGAAACGATGCTCTTTCTCATTCTAGCTCCTCCTCATCAAGAAAACGTAGACAGGGTAACCGGCCGAGAAGACGGCACTCCCGTCCCTCGGTTTGCTGACGCGGGTTTTCGCGGCCGGATGTCCACTTGGGGAGATCGGATGAAATGAAGCGGGAATCGCTATGTTGCCTGTGCCCCCGCGTCATTCCGCCCTCCTCCAGCGGCCAAGTCTGCCCGGCTCTTGCCTCCTCCTCCACCAAGAAACGCGAGATGCCGACAGCCTCACTTCAATTCCGGCCGCGGAAAGGCTCTCGAACCCCTTTTTGTCGCCACTGCAGGCCTTCCTGAAGTGGTAGAAAGCGAACTGTCAGCACGCACCACCGTGACAGGGACAGGCGCAAAAATCGCCTGGCAGAGTCAGATAGCAGAATCCCGGGCGCAGTTACGGCATTTTGAAGTTTTTTTGTTTCCTGTGTCCCGCTTCCGTTCGAATGTGCAGAACCCGCCCTCTATGGCCACACCGTGGACTCAGACCGGCACCAGGATCACTGCATGCCGATATGGCCACCAGAACGAATGAATTGCAGTGGCACTGCAAGTGAAGCCATCCCGAGGAGCCACCCGGGTCGAGCGGGCGCCGATCTCGGCGTCTGCCGGAAGCGAGGGATTCAGACTCAGGCCGGCAGAAGAAGCTTGTTGGAGGAGAGGGCTGCGGTGTCCGTCAGCTTCGGGTCGGGTGCGGGCCGGCGGCCGATCGGCAACGGATGGAGTCGGGAGGCGCGCATCCTCGGCAGGGGCGAGGTCCCACCCGAACCGCCGAGCGGGCAGACCGCGCCGAGGCTTGGCCGGGCGGCGAGCGAGTACCTCGCGCCGAGAAACGAGCACATCGCCGCAGGAAGTACGGCAGGGGAGATCCAAAGGCCCGATGGGCCGCCGCGGACTTGCGGAAGGCGGGGGTGGCCTCCGTGAACCGGTGGTCGAATCGGGCGAAACCTGAGGAAAAACGCATGGCCGGCCCGCTGGGCCCAGGCCCGAGCAGGTGCCGTGACCGTCCGCGGCCCGCAGGGGTAAGGCCGGCGAGCACAACGCCTGCGTACCGCCGGATGACCGGCTTGCGGGCCCGGAGGGGGCGCGATCCCGGGCTTCCAGGGGACCTGTAAGGCTGAGGGGTACCGCCGGCCGGCGTTCAGGATACTGGACGCAGACGGGGTGGTGGTCCGCCCTGCATAGCGTACACCGGGCACTCAAGGCGCCCGGCCGCGAGCCCCTGGTCTTCGCCGCGCGGGGCCGCAGGACGAAAGAGGCCCGGCGGCGCCGCCAGTCAACGCGTGCAACCAAAGAACAAAGTCTGGCTTAAAGTGGGCATAAAAAGGAACATGGTGGTCAGCCGGTGAATGACCATATAACCGGCGAAGCGGAAGCGGCCTTGGATGCGTCCGACCCTCAGGGACGGCCCGGGGGTCCGATCAGGGGTCCTGGGGCGGACTCGCCACCGCCTCTGCCGGTCGCCCGGAACATTTCTCCATTCCTTACAAAATGCGAACACCGGGCGGCGGGGTGTTGCACAAGGCGCCTGACCCTGCCTGGGGGTTCAGATTGAGCCGGTACAATTCTGCGGCAAGTGCGTAACCATGGGCCGGAAATGGCTATTGACATCACGGCTGCGCGGCTGCGGGCAGGAAAAGCCCCGAAGCCTCAGTTCCTTCAGGACCGCTTCTGAATCCCCTCCCGGTGTTGAGTTCGGGCCGGGACGCGGATCACGACGAGGATCACAAGGAAGGCTGGGCCCCTCTCCGACCGGCGCGCACGGCAGGCAAGAGTCAAGTGGGGAGCAGGTCGGATGGACGCTGCGTCGAGCCCTGAATTCGTTCAACTGCTGACGGCCAGTCAGAGCCGGATTTACGCGTACATCCTGTCTCTGGTGCTCGAGCCGAGTCGGGCCGACGACATTCTGCAGTGCACCAATCTCGTTCTCTGGGAGAAGCAGGACGAATTCGAACCGGGCTCCAACTTCATCGCCTGGTCGTTCCGGGTGGCCTACTTTCAGGTGCTGGCCTATCGAAAACAGCAGCAGCGGGAGCGGCTTGTTTTCGACGACGATCTTCTCGGCGACCTGGCCCGGGTGGCCAGCGAGACGGATGAGACTTTCGAGGCCCGCCAGCGGCTTCTCCGGCGGTGCCTCGAGAAGCTCAACGAGTACCAGCGGGGCTTCATCCGGCGGCGCTATGCCGCCGGTTCGAGCCTGGAGATGATCGCCAGGCAGACCGGCAAACAGGTGAACGCCGTCAAGCAGGTCCTGTTTCGCGCCCGGCGCGATCTGATCGACTGCATCAAGGCGGGCCTAATGGAGGAGGCAGCCCGATGAACGAGCAGCTGAGACAGGAGATCGCCGAGCTCACGGAGTCCTACCTTGACGGGACCGCGGACAGGGACACAAGGCATCGTTTGACCGTGTTGCTCCGCGAGAGTCTCGAGGCCCGTGAGTTCTATGTGGAGTACTGTCAGACGCACTCGATGCTGGCGTGGGAGCACGGCTCGCTGCCGCCCGTCGTGTTTCCGGAAGCCCTGTCGCCCGGGTCGTCCTCGAACAGGGCGACACTCTACTCCCGCGCCGTCGAGCGATGGCGTCTGATGTCGCTGGCCGCCTCCGTCATGTTCCTGGTATCCACCTCCTGGCTGATCCTCCTGTGGATGACTCCCGCGGCGCCGGTGAATCCGGCGGCGGACGCGAAGGTGCCGCTCGAATACGCGGCGAAGCCGTCGCCGGCGGGCGTGGTGCTGGCGTCTTCATCCCCGGTGTGGGAAGAACCCGGGACGCCCACGGCACCGGGCGAGGTCATCATGGGCGGTACTCTGAATCTGCGCTCGGGATGGGTTCAGATCGCCCTGTTCGGCGGAGCCACGGTCACGCTGCGGGGGCCGTGTCAGTTCGACCTGGAGTCGCGGGAGCGGGCGTGGCTGCATCGCGGCGACATTCTTGTCAGCATCCGGAGTGACAGGGCCTCGCTGACCTTGAACACGCCCGTGGGCGAGCTGCTTCACCTCGGCACGGAGTTCGGCGTGTCCGTCCGTGACGGCGGGGATACCGAAATGTACGTGTTCAACGGCGCGGTCGAGGTGAAGGCGACCGGAGGCTCCCCGGCGGCCGGTTCGGCCCGCATTCTTCAAAGCGGCACGGCCATGCGGCTGGAGCCCTCCGGCCGGGTTGAATACCTGGGCCGGGAACAGAGCGAGACCTTCCGTTCCATTCACGAGATCGGAGCCTCGACGTCCGGCTTCCGGCCGGGTCCGCTGACCGTCGCTCCGCCGGGCTTCGAGGTGCGGTACGCGAAGGCCGATGTCGCCCGGCTCAAGATCAACACTCTTGCGGCCGCCGAGCGGCTGCTGGACGGCCCGGCAGGGGGCGTGACGCTGCAGGACGCCACCGCGGCGAGAGTCCGCCACATCGATTTCGAGGACTATCCCGAAGAAGAGCAGAGTACGTATCTCGAGGTGTTTCCGGGGGGATCCGCGTACCCCGGCGACGACGACCAGGGGCGGCTGGTGGACGACGACGGATTCGTCATTCGCGCCACCGCGCTGATCGACGTTCGGGACGCGTGGCAGTACTCCTTTCTCGTGAACGCCGACGACGGAGCCCGTCTGCGGATCGACGGCCGGGACGTCATCGTGGATGACGGCATTCATCCGCCGCAGGTTTCGATCGGCACCGTGCTGCTCACGCCCGGTCTTCACGCCCTTGAGCTGGTCGCCTACGAGGATGCGGGCTTCGCCCGGGTTGAGCTGGGCTACGCGCGCGGGGACACGAGAAAACTCGAGGAGTTTCAGATCCTGGCGACCTCGCCGGAGTCCGGCGGGGCCATGAAACGGGGTGAATGGTGAGTTCCAGGCGAACATCCGCCGGTTCGAGGCGCGGTTTCCTGAAGCGGGTCGCGGGGGCGGCGGCGGCAGCAGCCGGCTTCCCGACCTTCATCCCCCGCGCGGTGTTCGGGCAGAACGGCGGGACGTCGGCCAACGGGAAGATCACCCTGGCCGGGATCGGCATGGGCGGGCAGGGCCGGGCCGACCTGGGTGCGATGATCAGCTTCGAGGAGATCCGCTGCGTGGCGGTGTGCGACGTGGTGGGCCGGCACTGCGAGGCGGCCAAGCAGATGGTCGATCAGCGGTACGGCAACAGCGACTGCGCGATGTACAGGGATTTCCGCGAGGTCCTCGCCCGCCGGGACATCGACGCCGTGCTGATCGGGACGCCCGACCACTGGCATGCGACCATTGCCATCGAGGCGATGAAGAACGGCAAGGACGTCTACTCGGAGAAGCCGGAAACGCTGACGATCAACGAAGGCAAGCGGCTTCGTGAAATCGTCCGGCAGACCGGTCGCGTCTATTCGGGCGGGAGCCAGCGGGTATGGGATGACTACAACTGGTTCCACAGAATGGTCCGCGGCGGCGCGCTGGGCGACGTGACCGATGCCTGGGCGAATATCGGCGGGCCCTCGGGCCCCTGCTACCTGCCGGCGCAGAAAGCGCCGTCGGACGTCGACTGGGACATGTGGCTGGGACCGGCCCCCTGGCGTCCGTATCACGAGAGTCTGATCCGAGGCGACTTTCGGCCGTACCGCGATTATTCCGGCGGCGGCACCACGGACTGGGGCTGCCACGTGTTCGGCGGCTGCCTGTTCGCCATGAACCTGCATCTGACGGGCCCGACCGAGATCATCCCGCCCGGCGGGGAGCACAAAAACCTGGTCATCAGCTTTGCGACCGGCCAGAGAATCCATCACGGCGGCGGGTGGGACGGCATCATCAACTTCCGCGGCACCGAGGGCGGGATCTCCGAAAAGGATGCGAGATCCGGGCGGCCCGCGCCGGACGTCTACATTCCCAACTACAAGGGTTCGCGCGGCATCTTCGGCGACTTCGTGCACTGCGTGAAGACCCGCGAGCTGCCCTTCCGCAACATTGAGGCGGCACATCGGACGGCGACGGTCGCGCACCTGGTGAACATCGCCCTGTGGCTGAACAGGCCTTTGAAGTGGGATCCGGTCCGGGAGGAGATGGTCGGCGATCCGGAGGCAAGTCGCTGGATGGATCGATCGTATCGGGAGCCATGGCGGCTGGGCTGAGGCGGGGCGGCGGATCTCCGGCATCTTCGGATCAGCGGGGTAATCGGCAATCCTGGAGCGGCGAGGCGATGAGACGTACCACGGCGACGACACGGGTGGTCTGCGGAATCCTGGCGGTCGCGGGGGCAGCCCGGGCCGACGACGCGCGGCTGCTTGCCACCATCGACGAGCGGCTTGCCGTACTGAAGGAGTACGATTACACCCGGGACGGCGGTCCGCCTGGCGATCTGGAGGAGATCGTGTTCAGGCTCCCGCCCGACCTGCCGCTGCGCGGCGCGATCGAGCAGAAGCTGATCGATGCGCTCGGCCGTTCGGGCGAGGCCGGGCGCGGGGCGATCTGCCGGCTTCTGCGCGTGATCGGCACGGACAAGTGCGTTCCCGCGGTCGCCTCCCTGCTGGCCGATCCGGAGTCGTCGCATTTCGCGCGGTACGCCCTGCAGGCGATCGGCAGCGACGCCGCCCTGGGGGCGATGCTTGAGGCGGCGGGCAGGACGTCGGGCGCCCTGCGGGTCGGTCTGGTCAACTCCCTGGCGGAGCGGCGGTATGAGCCGATGCGGGCCGCCTGCGTCGCCCTGCTTGCCTCGGACGATTCAGAGGCGGCCTCGGCGGCGGCCCGCGCGCTGGGCCGTCTGGGCGGCACGAAGTCCGTCGCGGCGCTGACGGACGCAAGAACCCGGGCGACGGGGCAGCTGGCACTGGACATCGATCTGGCGCTGCTCAACTGCGCCGAGATGCTGCTGAACGAAGGCGATTCCCGGGCCGCCGCCGCGATCTATGCCCCGCTGTACACGCCCGACGGGCCTTTCCGGACGGCGGCCTTGCGGGGACGGGTCCTTGCGGAGCCGGACCGGGCGGCCGAACTTCTGGCCGGCGCGATCCGGGGGCAGGACGCGGTGCTGGCCGGCGAGGCGATCGGCCTGGTCGGCCGGGTGAAGGACGGCGGCGCCGTCACGAGACTCGCCGCGGTGCTCAATGACCTGCCGGCCGACCGTAAGGTCGCGATGCTTCTGGCCCTCGGTGCCGGCGGCAATCGGGCGGCGCTTGACGCAGTCGCCGCGGCGGCCCGGAGTGAGGAGGAAGCGGTCCGACTGGCCGCGCTCGAGGCCCTTGGCGGCCTTGCGGGCGATGAGGCCGTCGATGCGCTCCTGCAGGCGGCGGTGGACGGCACGGACTCCGCCCGGCGCGTCGCGCGAGCCGGCCTCGTTCGCGTCTGGGGTGCGGAAACGCGCCTCGTCGAGGTCGCCCGCGGCTCCGATGACCGCCTCGGCGCCGAGGCGGTTCGGACGCTGGGGGCGCGCAGGGCAGGCGGCACGGTCGCGCTGATGGTCGAGCTGGCCAGAGGCGATCAGCCGCTGAGACGCATGGCTGCCCTCGATTCACTCGGGCGGGTCGCCGGCCCGGCGCAGCTGGGTCAGCTCATACAACTGGCTTTCGATCCGAGAACGCCGGAAGAGCTCTCCTGCCTGCAGGTGGCGCTCGGCCGTGTGCTGCTGCGGATCGATGCTCCGGCCGACCGCGCGGCCCCCCTCCTGGACGCATTGGCCTCCGCTCCGCCGGCGGCGCGGCCGCTGCTGATCCGCCACATGGCCAGGGCGGGCACCCCCGCGGCGCTCGCGGCCGTTCGGGAAGCGATGAACAGTTCCGACCGGGCGGTGGTCGCGGCGGCCGTGTCGTCGCTGGCGGACTGGCCGGACGAGCAGGCCGGCGAGGCCCTGCTCCAGGTCGTTCAATCGGCGGCGGAACCCGAACTGAAGGAGGCCGCCCTTCAGGGCTACCTTCGCATCGCACTGGCGTCGGACGCGTCCGCTTCGATGCTGGTGGATGCCCTGAAGAGGGTGGACGGCATCGAGATGAAGAAGCTGGTTCTCAAGACCATGGAGTCCGGCTGCAGTTCGGTCGAAGCGGCCGGCGCGACGCGGTCGTTGCTGGACGATCCGCAGTTGAGGGTCAGTGCGGCCATCGCGACGGCCCGGATCGCCAAGCAGCTGGCCGGGACTGATCGAGAGGCCGCCTGCAGGATCCTGAACGAGCTGCTGGCCACGGTCGAGGAACCCGATGCCCGGACGGTGGCGAGGAACGTCCTGAATGACATCGAGCAATACGACGACCACATCCTGTCCTGGACGGCCGTCGGGCCGTTCAAGAGCGACGAGACCCTGAACGGCGAGCAGTGCTACAAGACGGTGTTCCCGCCCGAAAACGGAGAAGCTTCGAAGCTGGACTGGAAGCCGCTGAAGGCCGGCGTCAACGGGTGGGACATCAATCTCGAGGCGACCTACGGCCCGATGGACTGCTGCGCGGCATACGTCCGGACGATGGTCTGGTCGCCGGCCGATCAGCGTGTCCAGGTCGAGGGCGGGGCGGATGATGGGCTGAAGATCTGGGTCAACAAAGAGCTTGTCTTCGACGACTGGAACGTGCGGGGCGGATCCCCGCGGAAAATGCTGGCCTCCGCCCGGCTCCGGCAGGGTTGGAATGAGCTGATGCTCAAGGTGGTGGACGACACCGGCGGGTGGGGGTTCGGCTGTCGCGTGCGCAAGCCGGACGGCAGCGGGCTTGAAGGGCTCAGATACGAGGCACGCTGAGGCTGCCGCCCGGCGGCGCAGCTTTTCCGGGAAGCGCGGGTTGCGCCGGCGCATGCCGGAGCGCGGGACCGGGCATGCAAGGCCCCGGGGCCGGAGGCAGGCCCGGGGGCGGGTGTGAGCGCGATGGATACTGCGAAAGGTTGAGACATGATCTCGCAACGACGCAACGGCGGATTCACGCTGATCGAGGTTCTGGTGGTGGTGGCGATCATCGCCTTGCTGGTCGCGATCCTGCTGCCGAGCCTGCAGGCCGTTCGCGAGCAGGCCAGGGCGGCGGTATGCGCCTCCAACCTGCGCCAGACGATTCTTGGCGTCAACCTGCACAAGGTCGCCATAGCATCGAACAAGGACCAGTGGAGCACCAACTTCGGGTGGGCCACCTACTCCCTGAAACAGAACAAGGGAGTCACCGAGCTGTTCACCTGCCCCTCGGATCCCAATCCGCTGCCGGTGCCGGCGGTGCTCGACCGTCTTTCCCTGGGGGGCAAGTATCGAGGCACAACCACGGGCGATGCGATCTTCAACCGGATCAAGCGAACGCCGACCGACTGGGTCCTCGACATCCAGGACCAGGTGGACAACAATCTCCTCGGCGGCGACGCGTACTATGACGGGGCCGGCGATTGCCTGGTTCAGTTTCAGGCCACCAGGGGCCAGAAGGCCGCGCGCGCAACGGTGCAGTTGACGGAGACCAACTGGACGCATATCGGCTATACGTACCAGGGGCAGCTTTTGTGGGACAGGAGCGGCTCCGAAGTCCAGGTGCCCCTGATGTGGATGAGCTACGCGGCCAACGCAGCGGCCGGCGTCAAAGGCGTGAAGGGCTCGCCGATCCTGGTGATCGAGGGCGGCAAGCTGGGCGTCTTTCCGGAGCCCTTCACAACGAACGGGGATTTTCCTGCGGATCATCTGGGCAAGTCGCTGCGGTTCCGGCATGGCGGAAAGAACAGTGTTCCGGGCATCGGCGGCCGCGGCTCGCTGTTCACGGCGAGATTTGAGCAGCCTACCACGCTGACCGACCCGTCGTACGTCCCGCGGGAGCGGTTGAATGCCGGATTCCTCGACGGGCACGTCGAGAGCATGAAACACCGGCAGTTGTTCACCCTGGACCCTGATAACCCTGATTTCATCAAGCCGCTGCCTCAGCGGAATGTCTGGTTTGGAATCAGGGGGTCGAACCAGGTCACCTACTAGTCCGGGCGTGTTCGCCGGCACCTGGGATGAGCCGCCGTTCCCCGGGGGCGCCGGCGGCGCGCGGATCCCTTGACCGACTGCGCGGGGCCGCGTCCGCGGCCGCTCGACACGGGGGGCGGTTCGTGCGGTCGGGCCGCGGTCGTTGCCTCGAAATGCATGGGATGAGCGGGCGGCCCGCCGGCCCCTGCCCTCCGTGGAGGATTGGGATGAAACCTCGCGTTCCGTGGCCGGTCCTGCTGTGTGCGGTGACCCTGTTGGGCGCCGAGAGACGCCCGCAGGATCCGACGCCGGATGAGCTTGCCCGGATCCAGGCTGCCGCCCCCAGGAAAGCCACGGCCGAGCCGCTCAAGCCGCGGAAGCTGCTTGTCCTGTCGTACCAGAGTCATGAGGAAGGTCGATACGCCGGCGAAAGGGCCCTTGAGATCATGGCCCGGCAGACGGGCGCCTTTGAGCCCGACTTCATCCGGAGCAGGGAGGAACTGGTCACCGCGGTCGTCCCCGAGGTCCTGAAGCGATACGACGCCGTATGCGTCAACAACTCCACCGGGGGCGAGGGAGAGGCCCGGAACGGCCGGACCTTCGTGGAGAACGTGCGCGAATACGTGGAGAACGGCGGAGGCCTGGTCGGCATTCACGCCGCGACGGACAACCGCCTGGGCGAGGTGTTCGGCGGATTCTTCTCCGGTCACCCCTGGTCCCACGAGGTCGGCATCATGATCGACGACCCCGGCAGCCCCCTGACACGGGTGTTCGAGGGCAAGGGGTTCACGGTGGACGACGAAATCTATCAGTTCACGCGCGGCTACGCGCGAGACAGGCTGCGTGTTCTCCTGAGCCTCGACATGACCAGGACGGCCGACAAGGGCGACCGCGAAGACGGGGACAACCCGGTCGCCTGGATCCGGCAGATCGGCAAGGGGCGGGTCTTCTACTGCTCGCTCGGCCACAACCCGCGCATTTTCCAGGACGCCAGGCTGTTGCGCTTCTACCTCGACGGAATCCAGTTCGCCTGCGGGGACCTTCAGGCGGACACGACGCCCAGCCCCCCGCTGGCCGCTCCCCGGGTCAGGCGCGAGCCCTTCAGGATGCCGGCCGACGGCACGGTGGACGGGGCCCTGGTCTCATGGGAGTACGCGGGTCCCTGGCCGGTGGACAAGCCTCTGGAGACGGCGTTGGCCCCCGAGCCGGGCGCGTGCGAAGCCGTCACATGGAAACCCGCGCCGGCCGGCCTGGAAAGGCAGCGGCCTCACGTCATGTCGTTCGACCGGGTCAACGAGCTGAAGGGTGACAACCGGGTGGTCTACCTGCGCACCCGCGTCTTCCTGCCCGAGGCTCAGAAGGTGCGGATGGCCATCGGCAGCGACGACGGGATCAAGGTGTGGCTCAATGGCAGCGTGGTGCACGCCAGCGACAGAAACCAGGGCCTCGATCTCAACGGAGACAAGGTTGTTGCGCGGTTTGAAAAGGGATGGAACTCGCTTCTGATCAAGGTGACCCAGGGCGGCGGTGAATGGGCCGCCTGCGTGGCGCTGCGCAACGAGGACGGCAGCCCGATCACCGGTTTGAAATGCGACGCGCGCGGGGAATAGGGCGGACAGACCAGGTCGACGGAGGCACCCCGGGCAGGAAGGCCGGGGAGGCCCCGCGATGCGGCAAGGGGCAGCCGGGCGGCGGGCGGATTCCGGATCTGCGGACCGTGGAGGTTCCACGAAGACCCGCCCGCCGCGATCCGCACCGCAGCCGGGGGGCGCGAGGACCGGGTCGGCTTCCCGGCCGGCGCGGGACGCCCCGGAGCGGACCGCAGGACCATCTGAGCACCAGGGACGGGATCCCCCGGTGCTTCCTTGAAGGCAGGATATGGTTCCTCGACAGCGCATGGCCACGGGTACGGCGGTCCTGGCTCTGTTCACGGCGTCTGCTGCGGGACAGCCGGCCGCCGGGGACAGGACGGGCCGGGCTCAGGAGCTTGTCCAGGCGATCGAGCGGGCGGGCGACAGGGCGGAAAGGCTCTCCCTCATCCGGCAGCTGGGGCAGACGGGCGAACC
This sequence comes from uncultured Planctomycetales bacterium, assembly GCA_964611365.1. Taxonomy (GTDB): domain Bacteria; phylum Planctomycetota; class Phycisphaerae; order UBA1845; family PWPN01; genus CALLOB01. The sequence goes on along the minus strand of CAZSYS010000015.1, from coordinate 11,135 downwards.
CGAATCGACCCGGGCCGCCCTCGAGCTTGTCGAGAAGAGCGACGTCGACGAGCGGCTGGCCACCGCCGAAGGCTTGTCCAGGGGCCGCGTGTTTGAGGCGATACCCGCGTTGACCCGGCTGGCGCGGTCGGAAAGCGACCCCGGCCGACAGACGCGGGTGATCGCCTGTGCGCTCGCGCTGCTTGAGGCCGGGGAAGACGGCCGGCGCAGGGACGACGCGGTCGCATGCATTTCGTCGCTGCTGAGTGCCGCGATTCGTGTCGAGGATCGAAACCGCATCGTGGCGTCGCTTGCGGCGGACGGCAACCGCTGCGAGTTCGGATATGTCGTGGCTCAGGCCTGGATGAGGTATCCCGGCCTGGAAGACCCCGCGCAGCGGGTCGCGGACGAACTCGCGGCGCACCTGGGATTCACGCCTCACAGGCAGCCCTGCTGGGGCGAATATGAGGGAGAGTGCGGCGGCCGGAAGGCCATGGCCATGGTGGTTCCCGAGAAACACGCGGATCGGGAGTTCGCGTACAGGATCAGAGTGGTGGGCCAGGGGATCGACACGTCCATCGAGGGACGGCCCGACAGGGGCGGGATATCGATCGACGATCAGGGCTGGAAAGGCCGGGTCCGGGACGGCAGGATCGAGGCCTGCCGGGGCGAGCAGGCCATCCGGATGAACTACCGGGAGCGCACGAGCCCCACCCTCGGACAGAAGCCGCCGGCCGGTGCCATTCCGCTTCTGCCGTTCGAGGCGGGCAGGGCAGCCACGGCGGCTGCGTGGGAGAATACCGGCTGGCGGCTGCTGTCCGACGGCTCCATGGAGTCGGGTCGGGGATACAACACAACCAGCAGGCCGTTCGGGTCCTGCCGCCTTCATGTCGAATTCGCCACGCCGTTCATGCCCCAGGAGTCCGGCCAGGGCCGGGGCAACAGCGGCATTTACCTGATGGGGCGGTATGAGATCCAGGTGCTGGATTCGTTTGGCGACAACCCGCAGGAAGGGAACTGCGGCGGGATCTACGGGCGCGCCGCGCCGCTGGTCCGGGATGTGCAGCTCCCTCCGATGCAGTGGCAGACATACGACATTACGTTCCGAAGGCCCGGGTTTGACGCCGCAGGCAGCGTGACGGAACCCGCATGCTTCGAGCAGGTCGTGCATAACGGCGTGGTCATTCACACGAACGTCAGGGTCCCCGAACCGACCGCCGCCGCCCTCTGGACCGATCAGAAGCCCACGGGTCCGCTTGCGCTGCAGGACCACGGCACTCCCGTCCGGTACCGGAACATCTGGATCGTTCCGGAGGACGGTTCGGAATAGAGTTGCCCGAAGCGGCTCGTGGCGGGCGGAAGCATGCGGAACACGTTCCGTGCAGCCGATGCCGCCGTCGCCGCGACGCCGGCTGTCGTCGCCGCGCGCCAACGGCGTCCGCGCTCACCCAAGCGGTCCTGCCGTGCCTGCGCTGAGCCGTCTCCGCTGAATCCCGCCGGCCATTCCCCCGCGCGATCGCCGCCGGAAGCTTCTCGACAGCGGCAAGGGAACAATCTCAGGGGTACATCGCAAGCGGCTCCGCTTTGCCGGATGTAAGCGTTTTTCTGTCATTTTTTTCGGGCCTTCCGTTCGGGCCGCCGGGCGGTCCGGACAGGGCCGCTGTATGGGCGATGCACAACCCCGGACTGGCGGATCCTCAACGCCCGTGGCTCTTTCGGGCGTGACCAGCCGGCCGATCCGCCGAGCGGGCCTGACCCTGGCGACCCTGCGGCTGGAGGTCGCCGCCGGCAACGGCACGTGCCACCTGACGTTCGCCGGCGGGAGAGTTCAGCGGCACGGCCCCCGGCGAGCCGGAAGGCCAAGCGGTCTGGGGAGCCATCAACCCCGGGGCGGTGTTCACCATCCGGGTGGGGCAGCAGCCGGAATCGCCCCAGCCGCCACCCGGGCAGAATACCGAAGCGCTCGCCAGCGGTAGCGGGCAAGAGCTGCAGGCGGGCGACGCCTCCCATGCGGCGCAACAGCCGGGAACCGAAGTCGGCCGCGATGGCAGGTTGCCTGGGCGCCGGGCACTGGTCGCAACGGCCATTGACCGCCTACCCGCAGGAATGAGCCGGCGGACACCTGAGGCCGGCAAGAGTCCGTCGGCTCCCCTCGACTGTCCCGCTCGCGCCGGCCACACACCCCGGTCACGCCCGGATCACCCGCTCGCTGGTCGTCACGCGGCGTCCGCAGTGCCGGCACTCGCGCCGGCGCATGATCCGGCCCTGGGGTTTGGGCCGGGTGCAGATCACCAGGAAGTGCCCGCAGCCGCACCGCAGGCAGCGCAGCCCGCGAGGTTCCCGGCCCGCCTCCTGCCCGGCATCCACACCCTGCGTCATCGCCGGCCCCCCTTCTTCCTCCAACCTCCAACCTCCAGCCTCCAGCCTCCATCCCGGCCTCACCCGTACTTCGTGCGCAGAGGGCCTGGCGCACGGGACGGGTGGCGACCGCACCGGGAGGAGATCCACTCGCCGGGGGATATCGGAGGTGGCCGCACGGGCTCAGGCGGAGGCGCCGGTTGCGGCGCGGCCCTGGAGGGTGTCGAGGACCAGCTGCAGGAAGGCGTCGACGCAGGTCTCGGCGCGGAAAGCTTCGAATGCCTGAGCTTGTGCGGCTTCCGCGTATTGCCGGCGGGCGTCCGGGTCGCCGACGGCCTCATGGATGCGGGCGGCCAGGAGGTCCGGCTGGTCGGGCTTGCAGAGAAACGCGGTCCGGCCGTCGGCCAGGAGCTCGGCCACGCAGGGGACGGCCGTGGCGACGATGGGGGTGCCGGCGGCCATGGCCATGGCCAGCCAGTAGCTGCCGGCGTCGCCGGGAGGAGGGAAAACCAGCACGTCGGCCAGGGAGAGCAGTTCCATGGGGCTCAGCCGGTTGCGCGTGAAGTGATAGATGTCGCCGCAAGGCAGGCCTTCCACGAGTCGCCGGATGCGTTCCTGCTCGGGCGACACTCCGGGCACGACCATGGTCACGTCGGGCCAGACCTGATGCAGGATTGCGGCCGCCCAGGCGGCGTAGTACTGTCCGGCCGCGCGGCTGGGCGGCGAGGCGCTGACCAGCAGCGTTCCGCCGGCGGGCAGACCGGCGGTCCGGCGGTCGGCGGAGAGCCGCGCCTGGCGCAGCTCGCCGTAGTCGATTCCCGGGCGGATGACGGTGATGCGGTCGGCGGGCAGGCCGTGCTCGAGAAGCCGGCGCCGGGCGGTGCCGGACGTGCAGACCAGCTGCAGCCCGGAGGCTTCGCCTGAAGCGCCGGGCCACCAGCGGGCGGTTTCGGCGGCCTCGGCGGGGTCGGCGATGACCACGGCCACCGGCGGCTCCTGGCCGGTCGCGGTGACGGCCACGGCGCCGGCCGACGGCCCCCAGGCCAGAACGACCTGCGGGTGCTGGCGGCGGAGGACGCGGCGCAGGTCGAGCACCGAGGCCATGGGCCAGTTGAGGCGGCGACCGACGTGGACGACGGGGATATCCGGCGGCTCCTGAAGCACCGGGCAGTCGCCGGTCACCGCGACGCGCTGTTCGACGCGATGGCGCGGCATGCGCCGCAGCAGGAGCGTGACCAGGCGAACGGCGTCTTCGTGGGTGGTGGCGTCCAGGACGTGGGATACGCGCACGGACATGCCTGCATCATGGCCGATGACGCGGGCCGGTTCAAGGGGTTGTCGGCGAAACCGGCCCCTCTGGCCGCGGAATGGCGGCGTAAGCCGCCGGTCGTGTTATGATTGCGTTAAGATGCGGCAACGAAGAGCTCCGCCGCCGGCGGCGCGTCTTCGGCGGGTCGGCGTCGACGTCTCGGGCGCAGGGGCGTATCGTCGAGGCGGAGGGTGGGCATCGATCATCCGGAGTCGGCCGGTCGGCCTGAATCCCCGCCGCCGGCGGGCGGCGATGGTTCGGTAGAGTCATGCTGTTCACGCTGATCCTGATCGTGATCCTGCTGGCCTGTTCGGCGTTCTTCAGCGCCACCGAGACCGCGCTGTTCTCGCTCTCGCGACTCGAGCTTCGGCGCCTGGCCGAGGACCCGCGGGCGTCGGCCCGGCTGGTCGCCCAGCTGATGCAGCAGCCGCGGCGGCTGCTGCTGACGCTGATGATCGGCAACGTGTTTGTCGGCATCTTCGTTTTCGCCACGACGCTGTCGATGCTCGAACGTCTGACCGGCGGGGATTCGGCCTTGGCCGCGATGGTCGGACTGGTCTCGCCGGTGGTGGTGACCACCGCCGGGGACATCCTGCCCAAGGCGGCCGCGATCGTCCTGCGGGTGCCGCTGGCGGTGCGGACCGCCAGGATGGTGCGGGTTTGCCAGGTGCTGCTTGCGCCGCTGAACCTGGTGCTGAGCACCGTGCTGATCGAGCCGCTCACGCGGCTGCTGGCCGGGGCGGCGCGGCCGCCGGAGTGCATCGGCACCGACGAGCTGCGGGAGCTTGTCGAGGTCTCGCAGGCCCACCGGATCATCGACGCCGACGAGAACGCGATGCTGGCCGAGGTGATCCGTCTGAACGAGCTGAAGGTGCGCGACGTGATGGTGCCGCGGGTGGACGTGCGGGCCTTCGACCTGGCCGGCGGCGCCGGCGAGCTGCGCCGCCTCTTCAGCGAGCTGCGGTTCGGCAAGATCCCGGTCTACGAGGGGGACATCGACCACATCACCGGCGTCGTGTATGCCAAGGACTTCTTCCTGTAGCCCGACCGGCCGCTGCGCTCGATGATCCGGCCGGTGCCTTTCGTGCCGGAGATCATCACCCTGACCCAGCTCCTGGCCCACTTCAAGCGCACGCGCACGCAGCTGGCGATCGCGGTCGATGAGTACGGGGGCATGACCGGGCTGGTCACCGTCGAGGACGTGGCCGAGCAGATCGTGGGCGACCTGAGTCTGCCGGACGAGGCCGACGACCAGCCGCTGTGGGAGAGCCTCGGCCGGAACCGGTACCGCGTGCACGGCGGGGTGAGCGTCCGCGAGTGGGGTGAGCGTTTCGGGCTTGATCCCCTCGAGGAGCCGGTGACCACGCTGGGCGGGCTGGTGCTGGCCCGGCTGGGGCGCCTGCCGTCGGCGGGCGACCAGGTGCGGCTGCAGAATGTGCGGCTGACGGTCGAATCGCTGCGCGGGCGCCGCATCGAGTGGCTGCTGGTGGAACTGGACCGGTCCGCCGGCGACGGACCGGAGGGGCGTGCGGACCGGGGGGGGCGGCAGTGATCTGGGCGGCGGCGGCCATCGCGTTCCTGGGTCTGGCGGCCCTCTACAGCGGCTGCGAGATGGGGCTGTACCGTCTCAACCGGCTGCGTCTGCGGATCCGCGCCGAGCGGGGGCGGACGCGCGGCGCCGGCGCGCTGATGCGCCTGGTGGAGCGCGACCAGGAGAGCGTGCTGGCCATCCTGCTCAGTCAGAACATGGCCAACTATCTGCTCACCGTGGCGGTCTCGGCCCTCCTGGCTCGCCGGGGGGGGATGTCCATCGACGAGGTGGAGTTCTACACCGCCGCGGCGCTCTCGCCGATCGTCTTCGTGCTGGGCGACGTGGTTCCCAAGAACGTGTTTCAGATCCACGCCGACCGGCTGATGTACCGGGCGGCGCGGCTGCTGTATGCGACCGTGCTGCTGTGCCGCTGGACGGGCGCGGTTGCGCTGCTCCAGGCTCTGTCGCGGCTAGGCACGCGGATCGCCGGCCACGAGGAGCAGGAAGGCCCCCGCGGGGGGCGCGGCGAGATCGTGGGGCTGCTGCGCGCCGGCGCGGCGGAGGCGGCCCTGTCCGAGGAGCAGACCCGGATCATCGAGCGGGTGATGAATCTCTCCAGCATCCGCGCCGGCTCGATCATGATCCCCTGGCGGCAGGTCGCGACCATCCGGGTGGACACCCGTCGGGAGGTGTTCGAGCAGGTGGTCCGCTGGCACAACTACTCGCGGATGCCGGTGGTCGGTACCGACCGCAGGACGGTGCTGGGCATCGTGAGCGTGCTGGACGTGCTGACCGACGGCCGGGGGGACGGAATCGAGCCGTGGGTCAGGCCCGCGCTGACCATCCCCGCAAGCGACTCGGCGGCCGCGGCGCTGCTCCGACTGCAGAAGGCCCGCGCGACCATGGCGGTGGTCACCGATCCGCGGCGCGGACCGGTGGGCATTCTCACGCTCAAGGACGTGGTCGAGGAGATTTTCGGCGAGCTGCCGGCCTGGTGACCGCGCGGTGACCATGGCACGGCACGCAGGAGGAGCGTCGCTCCAGGGAGGACCAGGCCATGCCCGGTTTTCGGCGGCATGTGTTCGTGTGCGGCAACGTCCGGCCCGAAGGCCACCCGCGCGGCTGCTGCGCCGCCCGGGGCGGCGAGGCGGTCCGGGAGGCCCTCAAGGCGGCCGTGGGCGCCGGCGGGCTGAAGCGCCAGGTGCGGATCAACGCCGCCGGCTGTCTCGACCAGTGCGAGCACGGCCCGGTCGTCGTGGTCTACCCCGAGGGCGTCTGGTACGGCTTCGTCCGCCCCGAGGACGCCCCCGAAATCGTGGCCTCGCACCTGGCGGGGGGGCGACCGGTGGAGCGGCTCCGCCTGCCGGAGGGCTGCATCAACACGCCCTCCTGCGCGCACCGGGGCCGTCCCGCGGACCAGGCGCCGTGACGGGCGGACCTTACGCGGCCTCCAGGATGCGCTTCAGGTCGGCGTCCGGGTCGTTGCCCGCCAGCTGCAGGTCATACTTCTCCTGCAGGATCCGCATGACGTTGGGGGTGACGAACGCGGGAGCCGCCGGCCCGATCCGGATGCCCTTGATGCCCAGGGCCAGCAGGGTCAGCAGCACCGCCACGGCCTTCTGCTCGAACCACGACACCACCAGGGTCAGCGGCAGGTCGTTCACCGGGCAGTTGAACGCCTTGGACAGAGCGACGGCCACCTGGATCGCGCCATAGGCGTCGTTGCACTGGCCCATGTCCAGCAGCCGCGGCAGCCCCAGCACCGTGCCGTAGTCGTGCTCGCGGATGCGGTACTTGCCGCAGCCCAGCGTCAGAATCACCGTGTCCGGCGGAGCCTTGCGGGCGAACTCCGAGTAGTAGTTGCGCCCCGGCTCGGCGCCGTCGCAGCCGCCGATCAGGAAGAAATGCCGGATCTTCCCCTGGCGGACGGCGTCGACGATCGTCGCGGCGTGGTCGAGAATCACGCTGTAGTGGAACCCCACCGTGGATTCGCGGACCCGGGCGTCCGGAAGCGGCCGGCAGCGGCGGGCAGCCTCGATGACCGGGCTGAAGTCGTTGCCCCGGATCCGCGTGCCGCCGGGCACCGCGGTCACGCGCGTGGTGAAAACGCGATCCTTGTAGCTGTCCGGCGGCGTCAGGATGCAGTTGGTGGTCGCCACCACCGGCCCGCTGAAGGCCTCGAACTCGCGCTTCTGCTTCTGCCAGGCCCCGCCGTAGTGCCCGGCCAGGTGCGGGTACTTCCGCAGGCCGGGGTACATGTGGGCCGGCAGCATCTCGCCGTGGGTGTAGACGTTGATCCCGGTGCCCTCGGTCTGCTGCAGCAGATCGTCGAGGTCCACCAGGTCGTGGCCGGTGACCAGAATCCCCGGGCCCGCACGCGTGCCCTCGACCACCTTCGTCACCGAGGGCTTGCCGAACCGCCGGACGTGCCCGGCATCGAGCATCTCCATGACCCGCAGGTTCTGCCGGCCGCATTCCAGCACCAGCTCCAGCATGCTCTGCAGATCGAAGTTGACGTTGGTCATGGTGGCGAACAGCGCCTCCTCGATGAAGGCGCTGACCTTCTCGTCGGTCATGCCCAGACGCCGCGCGTGGTGGGCATAGGCCGACATGCCCTTGAGGCCGTACAGCAGCGTCTCCTGCAGCGACTGCACGTCCTCGTCCTTGCCGCACACGCCCAGCTGCACGCATCCGGTCCCGCGGTAAGCCTGCTCGCACTGATTACAGAACACGATGGGGTCTCCTTTCTCGGAATGCCCGTGACCCGCAAGACCGTCCGCCGGCCGCCATGGCCGACCCGGCGGTCTTCGGTCTTCTCATCCGCCGCACCCGGCCGGCGCCGCCTCGGCGTCCGCCGGAATCATCCTTTCGCTCACGATCGTTCCCCGCGTACCCACGGTCAGGTCCCGCACCGGCAGCTCCGATCCGCTCAGACGCCGGGCCTGGAGGACCATGCGCAGAATGCCCGTGCAGCATGGAACCTCCATGTGGGCCACGGTCACGCTCGCCGGCCGGGCCGAGCCGAAGACGGTCGCCAGCTTCTCGACGTATCCGTCGGGGTCGTCCAGCTTGGGGCAGGCGATCACCACCGCCCGGCCGCGCAGCAGCCGGCGGTGAAAGTCCGCGTACGCCACCGGAACGCAGTCGGCCGCGACCAGCAGGTGCGCGCCCCGCAGCACCGGCGCGGTGGCCGGCAGCAGCCGCAACTGAACGGGCCAGTGACCCAGCTCAGACGGGGGCGCGTCGTCCGGCACGCCCACGGTCTGCGGACCGCCGGGCGACGGCGATTCGCGCTCCAGCCGCGCAAACCGGGCGGCCGGACAGCCGCCGTGCGAATCCGCCTCCGCCGGGCCGGGTGCGTCCTGTGGCAGCCCAGCCTCCCGGCCGTGGGCGGATGCTCCCAGGTGAACGGCCACCGCCGACTCGTCGAACTCCTCGGCCTGGCGCTGCTCGATGGTGATCGCGCCCCGGGGGCACTCCCCCAGGCAGGCGCCCAGGCCGTCGCAGAGCCGCTCGGCCAGCAGCCGGGCCTTGCCGTCGACGATCCGGATGGCGCCTTCCCTGCAGGCCGGAACGCACAGCCCGCAACCGTCGCACTTGTCCTGGTCGATTCGAATGATCTGCCGCATCACCATCCGGACACCTCCCGGCTCGCGGGATTCCCCCGGGCCGGCGGTCTGGCTTCGGCCGACCACCGGCGATCCCGCCGGCCATGCTGCCAGAACCATAGAGCACAACCCGGCCGGAGGCCTTGATATGGGTCAAGCAGCGCGGATTTATCTGTTTCCAGATGGCCCCGCCGACAAGCCGGCACCGGCGGCCGCATCCGGGCTGGCCGCGGATAAGATCTTGCACTATCATGGCTTACGACGTGCGTCCGGGAGTGGCAGACCATGGACAACGACAACGACGAGATTCTCAAGGCCTGCACGTTTTTCAGGGGTCTGCAGCCCGGGAAGCGCCGTGGGCTGGCCGCCATGGCCCGGCGGATGTCGTATCCCCGGGGGCGGACCATTTTCCGGCAGGACGACGCCTGCCCGGGGCTGTTCGTGGTCGCCTCCGGGCTGGTGCGGGTCTTCAAGACTGCTCCCAGCGGCAAGGAACACGTTCTGCACTTCGCCGAGCCGGGGCAGACCTTCGCCGAAGTCGCGGTGATCGGGCGGTTCGCCTGTCCGGCGCACGCCGAGGCGGTGGAAGACAGTGTCTGTCTGCTGCTGCCGGACCAGCCTTTCGCCCGGGCCCTCGACACGGACCATGAGCTGTGCCGCCAGCTGATGGCCAGCATGGCCCTGTGGGTGCGCAAGCTCGTGGGGCTGCTGGAGGATCTGGCCCTGAGGGACGCCACCGGCCGGGTGGCCCGGCACCTGCTTGAGGCCGAGCGGCACGGCATTGACGGCCTGTCCTTCCGCCTGCCGATGCTCAAGAAGGATCTGGCCAGCCACCTCAACCTCACCAGCGAGACGCTGTCGCGGACGTTCCGGCGTCTGATCGACGGCGGGTTGATCGAGATGATCGATGCCCAGAACCTGCGGATCCTCGACCGCCAGGGCCTGGGCCAGGTGGCCGAGGGGCTTCCCCCGGCCGAATTCGACTGAACCGGTGCCCCGCGGAGCTCCCGTCATGCTCAGGACCCTCACCGCCTGGATCGCGATGTTTCCGGCCCTGGTCGCCGCGGCCGGGCCCGGTTCCGCGCCGGCGTCTCAGCCGGCCGGCGGACCTGCGGCCCGGACGGTGCTCATGCAGGGGGCGGTGTACGAGGACCTCGACGGCGACGGCGCGCGCGACGACGGGGAGCCCGCGCTGGCGGGCATGCCGGTGTCCGACGGGCTGGAGATCGTCCGGACGGCGTCCGACGGGGTGTTCGAGTTCACCCTGCGCGAGGATGAGCGCGGCTCGGTCTTCGTCTGTACGCCGGCGGGCTGGCGGGCGGCGCGGCAGTTCTACGTGATCGCCGATTTCGACGCGTTCGCCGGCGGACGACAGCCGGCCGACATCGGCCTGGTGCGCGATTCGCAGCGGGACACCGACCGCTTCTGCTTCGTCCAGCTGACCGACACCCATGTGACCGAAAACGAGGACACCGTCCGCACGATGATCGAGGACCTCCAGGTCGTGAACCGGCTGTCCGACGAGCCGCTGTTCCTGGTCGCCACCGGCGACCTGGTCAACACCGGCCGCGAGCCCGGCGAGCTGGCCAGCTACCTCCGGGCGACGCGGGAAACGCGCTTCCCCCTGTACAACGTGGTCGGCAACCACGACTACGGCGGAGCCCTGCGCGACACCGAGAACTACGAGCGGTTCCTCGGCCCGCCGTACTACTCCTTCGACGTCGGCCGCCACCACTTCATCGTCCGCGACATCATCAGCCGCAACCGGCCGGAGGGTTTTCACCGGCGCCAGAACCGGTGGATCGCCCGGGACCTGCGGGCCAACGGGGGCGGCAAGCGCATCGTGGTCTTCCAGCACTACATCCCCACGATCGCCGAGCTGGACGAGTGGGCGGCCTTCGACACGGCGGCGATCTTCTCGGGGCACTGGCACGGCCGGCGAGAGCGGCTCTACCGCGGGATCCTGGACGTCAACAGCGCCACTTTCCGGTTCGGGGGCATCGACCGCAGCCCGCGCGGGTTCCGCATCGTTCATGTCGACGGGCGCCGGATCGACTGCGAGTGGCGGCTGCATGGCCAGGATCATCGCATCGAGATCATCCAGCCGCCGGTCAACGGCACGGTCTGCGGCGGCGCGATCGATCTCCGGGTGCTGGCGTACGACACGGCCTTGCGCGTCGGGCAGGTGCGCTTCCGCATCGCCGCGGCCGACCGGCAGACGGCGCCGGGCGGGCAGCCGGTGCTGGCCGAAGGCTCGCTGCGGGCCGAGAGCTCCTGGACCTGGGCCGGACGGGCCGAGCTCCCGCCGGGGACCGCGCACCGTGCGCGACCCGGGAGCCAGCCGCGATCC
>CAZSYS010000014.1:0-27501 GCA_964611365.1 uncultured Planctomycetales bacterium | reverse complement strand
CGCTGCGCACCGTCCGGCGGACGTTGACCCTGCCGGTGCTCAACGCCGCCGCATCGGTCTGGTTCCTGGTCGCCGGGGCATCCAAGGCCTCGATCGTCCGCCGTGTGCTGGTCGACCGCGACCCGGATCTTCCGGCCACCGCGGTGGGACCGGTCTCCGGCCGGTGCCTGTGGCTGCTGGACGCCGCCGCCGCCGCCGAACTGCCGACCTCCTGGCGGGAGCTTTGACGGCCGGGGCCGGCGGGCCTCCGGATCCAGGTGCGATCGCCGCGCTCCCGTGCCGCTGACCCGTGCGCCCGGCTGGCAGAGGCGCCGGCCGGGCGCACAGGTCCGCGTTGGGGCACCGGCCGTGCCGCCCGGCGTCTCTGCCGGCCGTCGACCTGAGCGTCAACCTCGGATCTGCACGGGGTCATCGCGCAGGAGGGCGCCACGCACCGGGCAGGGGAAGCGCGCGGCCGCCGGCGGCGATCATTCCGCCAGGTCGATGCGCTCGATCCGCCGGTAGCCCTCGATCGGCCGGCCGTCGTCCACGGTGATGTCGAAGTCCTCGTGCCGGGCGAGGGCCGCCTCGATGGCCTCGTGGGCCCGGCGCATCAGGCTTCGATACCGCGCCGAGGACTCGTTCTGCCCCTGGGGATCGAGTTCCCGCACCCACCAGAGGTTCTCCACCGACAGAAAGTATCCATAAGGGATCACGACCGCCAGGTCGCGCTGGGGCGGCGGCCCGGCGATCGACGGCCGCCGGTGCGTGCGGACGTGGTCGCGCAGGTGCCGGGCCAGCGCCAGCTGCTCGGGCCAGGGCACGTGGTGGTCGTGGTCGGAGGTCCAGAACCACAGGTATCGGGCCCCCATGTCGTAGGCCAGGGTCAGGGCCAGCGGGGCGATGGCCGGGTCGCACTGCCCGTAGATCGCGGTGCCCCAGTGCTTGCCGAACGGCCGGGTGCCCCCGCGCAGGAAGGCGTAATGGTAGCGGAGCATTTCCTCGGCGGTGTGCGAACGCCGGGACGCCAGCCAGGGCGCGACCTTCTCGTCGAACTCGGCGAGCTGGTAGCGGCCCTCGTGGACGATGCCGTTGAGTCCGCCGGCCATCTGGTAATAGGCGGTGTCGTAATAGGTCTCCCACGAGGGGTAGTCCCACTGCTGGAGGCGCATGTCGCCGAAGCTCACCCCCAGCGAGCGGAAGGCGGCCTCGACCGCGAAGGCCCCGTAGTGCTTATCGGAGGCATAGCCGGCGCGGACGCGCTTCTCGATGACCGCGGCGGCGTCGGAAAAGTACCACAGCGTCTTGTGGATGCGCTCGTCGCCGACCATGATGACCGACGGTTCGTCCATGAACATCTCCGACCCCAGGTAGTTCGAGCGGTACAGGTCCGCCGGGTAGGACATCGGGGGCTTGGCGGCGGGATTGCGGATGTAGAACACCGGCCGGTCGCGGACGAAGCCCTCCTGCGCGGGCGTAACGATGAACAGGTTAATCCCCGCCTCGATCATCACCGGGTAGTCCGCCTCCACGAAGGGCACGTAGCTGTAGTTCTGGCGCTGGGGCTTCTGGGGCAGGCGGTGCCCTTCGGAGTCCTTAAAGCTCCGCGAGGTGCCGACCAGCAGTTCGGGGTCCAGCTCGAGCACCCGGGCGTCCGGCGGAGCGAACGGGGCGCCGGTTTCGATGCTCTTGAGGGTCAGCACGTGCCCGAGGTACTCGCAGGTGTGCGGCAGCCCCCGGGTGAAGGCCACGTGGCGGGCGGGACGGGGCACGAAGAGCCGCGGGAAGTCCCGCCAGGGCGGCAGCAGCGCCCGGCCGGTGTGGGCGTTGCGGTACTCGAGGCTCTGGCCGGCTGCGGGGACTTCCAGAATGTAACGGAGAAACTCCGGGGGCGGCGCGGCCGTACCGCCGGCCTCAGGCGTGCCGCCGGCCGCCGCGAAGGGGTCCCGGGAGGTCAGGGCCCAGAGTCGCATGAGCGGCTCGCCGTCGCCGCCGGCCTGGGCGCGGACTTCCAGCCGCCACCACACGCCGCGGGCATCGCCCAGATCGCCGGCCGGCCCGAACACCAGATCCACGGCGGCGAAGGGGGCGGGCTTCTCGGTTTCGCAGGTCAGAACCAGGTAGTGGGCCCGGGTGCCCGGTTCGACGCGCGGCTCGGCGGCCGGAATGGTCGCCAGCAACGTCCAGAGGATGATCGACATCGGTTTCTCCTTTCGTGATTCCGTTGGGCCGCGCACCGGCGGCGGAGTCTCAGGCGACCAGACGTCTGATCACCACGCCGGTCAGATCGTCGGCCTGGGGCGTACCCCCGGCAAAACGCAGCACGTCGGTGTGCAGCTGCTGAATCATGGCCTGGGCCGGCAGGTGGCGGGCGGCCCGGATGCTTTCGGCCAGCCGCTCGATGCCGAAGGCCTCTCCGGCGGGGTTGACCCACTCGAAAAAGCCGTCGGTCACCAGAACCAGCACGTCGCCGGGGCGCATGTCCACCCGTCGGGCCGGGCCGTAGCGGGTCTCCGGGACCACGCCGAAGGGCACGTCGTCGGCGTGGCGGACCTCGACACGGTCGGCGTCCGCGCGGTAGAGCAGGATCGGGCCGTGGCCGGCGGACAGCATCTCGATGGCATCGGACGGCTGGTCGAGCAGTGCGGCCACGAAGGTGACGAAGCGATCGGGCGGGAGATCCTCGACCAGCAACCGGTGGATGCGGTTGATGAGTTCACCGAGGTCGTCTCTGCCCAGGAAGCTGGCCCGTGCGTAGGCCCGGCAGACCGCGGTGACCAGCGCCGGGCCGATCCCGTGTCCGCTGACGTCGGCCAGGGAGACCACCAGCCGTCCTGCGGCCAGTTCCTGCCAGTCGAAGTAGTCGCCGCCGGTCTGGTCCGCCGGCCGGCTCCAGCCGGCGATGTCGTAGCCCGGCAGATCGGGCTTCCGCCGCGGCAGCAGGCCCTGCTGAATCGAGCGGGCGATGTCCAGATCGCGCTCCAGGCGCCGGATCTCCTCGCGGGTGGCGGCCTCGCGCAGGGCGGCCATCAGGTGCACGCGGGTCTGCCGGGCCACGGCGCCGGCCGCCAGGCCGCCGGTGGCCAGCACGACGCCGAAGGTGGCATAGAGCGGGAAGGTGAACGCGCCGCTGTCCGGCGGCGGGGCGGGCACCCAGGCGAAGGTGCACGCGACCATTGCGATGTACTGGGCGGCGGCCACGGCGCCGGTCAGCAGGCACAGCAGCGGGCTGAGGTGCAGGATCGAGAGAATGACGAAGATCATGTAGCCCAGGGCCGCGGGGCTGACGAGCGCCCGGTAGGGGCCGGGGTAGTCGCCCAGCGTGCCGATCAGCATGATGGTGGTCGGCAGGGAGGTTTCGACGAGGATGTTGACCGCCCAGATCCACTGCGGCGGCCGGCGTTCGGAGCGGATCGCCCGGGTTACGCTCCGCAGCATGAGGCTCTCGTGGACGAGGAAGACCGCGACCACGCCGAGCATGCGCGGCAGGGACGCGCGGGTGTACTCCTCGCCCGGCAGACGGCTGCGGACGATGGCCACGGCCACCAGGATGAGGATGACCGCCATGAGGCTGCCGATGCGCAGCCGCTCGCTGTTCAGGGCGGCCTTGTGGAAGGCGGGCGACTCGATCAAGCGGGTGACCATGGCGGGGCCCTCACGGCGGTTCGGTTTCAGAGCTCCTGCAGCATATCGCAGACGCCCCGGGCGATCTCGGCCTCCTCGTCGGTGGGGATGACGCGGACGGTGACCGCCGCGCCGGCGGCCGAGATGACCGCTGCGCCGGCGGCGTTGCGGGTTTCATCGAGCCGGACGCCGAGGAACTCCAGCCCGGCGCAGATCCGCGACCGGATCTCCGGGGCGTTCTCGCCGATGCCGCCGCTGAAGACCAGCGTGTCCAGGCCCTCCAGGACGGCGCTGAGGGCTCCGATCCACTTGCGGGCGTCGTAGCAGAACAGGTCCACGGCCTCGGCGGCGCGAATGTCGTGGGCTTCGCGGGCCAGCAGGTCGCGCATGTCGGAGCTGGTTTCGGATACGCCCAGCAGGCCGGACTCGGCGTTGATCATCCGCTGGAAGCGCTCCACGGTCATCCCCTCGGTGCGGGCGAGGTAGGCGAACACGCCGGGGTCGAGGTCGCCGGTGCGGGTGCTCATCATCAGGCCGGCGGTGGGGGTGAAGCCCATGGTGGTGTCGATGCTTCGCCCGCCGCGCACCGCGGCCATGCTCGAGCCGTTGCCCAGGTGGGCCAGGATGATCCGTCCCTCGGCCTCGCCGGGCCGGCCGAGGCGGGCCAGCTCGCGCATCAGCCAGGCGTACGAGAGCCCGTGAAAGCCGTAGCGCCGGACGCCGGCGGCGTCGTAGCGGCGCGGCAGCGGCAGAAGCCGGGCCACCCGGGGCACGGTGCGGTGAAAGGCGGTATCAAAGCAGGCCACCTGCGGCAGCGACGGAAACCGCCGGCCGAAGGCCTCGATCAGGCCGATCTGGGCCGGAAAGTGGCCGGGGTTGTAGGGTCCGAGGCGGCGCATCTCGGCCAGGACCTCCGGCGTGAGCCGCTGGGGGCGATCGTAGCGCATGCCGCCGTGAACCACGCGGTGCCCCACGGCGACCAGGGCGGCCGGGTCCGCCTCCTGCTCCAGCAGCCGGATCAGCGGCTCCAGGCAGGCGGCGTGGTCGACGGCCTGGATGGTCCGGCGGGGGACATCCGGCCCGCCCTCGCGGGTCACGGAAATGGCCGCGTCCGGCAGGCCGATGCGTTCGATCCGGCCGGACAGCTCCCGTACCGGAGGCCGGGCGACACGAAACACCGAGAATCGGATGCTGGACGAGCCGGCGTTAATGGTCAGCACCCGGGCGTTGTCGGCGGGAACTCCGCCGGAGGGCACGGCGGCCGGCGATGCTTGACCGGCCTGAGTGGATCGCTTATCGCTCATGGGACCGGGATTCATGCCGGGCCGCCGGGGCGATCCGGACCGCCGCGGGACGGGCGCCGCCGGCGGCGCAGACCGATCCCGTGGCGGACAGCCTCCGGATGGTCCGCAGCCGAACCGGCGCCTCC
Organism: uncultured Planctomycetales bacterium; assembly: GCA_964611365.1. Taxonomy (GTDB): domain Bacteria; phylum Planctomycetota; class Phycisphaerae; order UBA1845; family PWPN01; genus CALLOB01. The sequence goes on along the minus strand of CAZSYS010000014.1, from coordinate 22,469 downwards.
GGTCCATCGATGCGCCATCCGCAGTCTTCTGCGACCGTAAGGTTCTACACCTCCGGCCGCGGCCCGGCAAGGGAGAGCAGGCCCGGGGAGGCGGTTCGATTTTTCCCCGGGGTTTGTAGTGGCTCGCCCGGGCGGATGGACGTTAGAATCCAGCGTGGTTGCCGGCCGCGCGGCCGGGATCCGCCCGTGGGTCGGGGACATGAAAGGAGGTCGCGATGGACGGCCGCAGAACCGCAGTTGCAGCCCTCAAGGCCGTGGCCGTGATTGTCGGGATCGTGGTCGCCGCCGGCGTGGTGCTGTACTTCACCAGCGACGTCTTCAGCACCCGCGTCGACGCCCGGATCGACCAGCTGGCCCACTGGACGCCGAAGAACATCGCCCGGGATCCCGAGAACTACCTGAACTTCTGCGAGAAGCAGGCCCGCAAGGCGATGGACGATCTCAAGGCCAACGAGATCGGCATCAGCCAGAGCCGCGCCCGCCTGGAGGGCATGCGCAAGGATGCCGGGCTGAAGATCGGGGCGGGCCGCAAGGCCCTGGACGAGCTCAAGGAGCTCTACCGCTCGACCGAGGCGTCCGGCGGCTGGCCGGCGACGTGGCAGGGGCAGCCGCGCGAACGGGACTGGACCCGGCGCCAGATCGTGACCCTGGCCAGGCAGATGGAAAGCCAGAAGACCTTGCTGGACAAGGTCGAGGCCGGGATGAAGAAGCTCGACGCCCAGGTCCTGCGGGTGCAGGACGCCAAGGCCAAGGCCGCCGAGCAGCTCGCCGAGATCGCCGCCAGTCGTGAGATGCTGAGGGTGCAGAAGATCACGGACGATCTGACCGCCCGCCTGGTGGGCATGAAGGGCATGCTGGAGGCCACGATCAGTACGGCCAGCGAGACCTCCGGCATGATCACGCTGGACCAGCTTGCCGCCGAGTCCACCGCCGTGGTCAGCGACGCGGAGTTTGACAGCGTGATGGCCGCCCCCGCCTCCGGGCCGAACTGAGTCCGCCGGGCCGGCGCTGGCCCGGCAGCGGGAAGCCGGCGCGGTCCGGCCTGAAGCCCGCGCCGGGCGGCACGATGAAGGCGTGCCGCGCAGGAGTCCGATGAATTCCGGAGCCGTACGGACAGGCCGGCTGGTGGCAGTCCTGCTGCCGGTGTGTATGGGCTGCAAGCCGCAGACGCCGCCTGCGCCGCCGGCGCCGCGGACCTGGACCAGCGAGCAGATCGCCGCCGACCCGGTGGGCTACCTGGAGGACCAGGACCGTCAGGTCGAGCGGCAGATCGAGGAGCGGCGCAACCGGCTCGAGCAGGTTTCCCAGCGGCGGGCCCAGATCGACGAGAAGCGTCAGCGACTGGCTGAGAACATGAAGGAGATCCGCAACGTGCACGACCGGCTGGCCGCCGCCGTCCGCCGGGCCGACGACGAGGACCGCTGGCCGGCGCGGATGGGAGGCCGGGCGTTCAGCCGGGAGAAGGCCCGGGCGATCCTGGCCGGGACCGAGCAGTACCTGCAGGACCGCGAGCCGCTGGCCCGGGCCTACGAGGAGACGCTGGACAAGCTCGCCGGCATGGAATCGCAGATGATCCGCGAAAGCCAGGACCTGGCCCGCCTGCGGGAGCGGATCGCCCTGGACATCGAGCGGATCCGGCTCAACCAGGGCATCGCCGAACTGGGCGAGCTGCGGAAGGCGGAAACCGAGCTGGCCTCCTTCTCGAAGATGCTGGGGGCCATGGACGAGAACGTGCTTGATACCGCGACGGTGGCGGCCCGCGAGGAGCCCGTCCGGATCGACGTGGAAAAACTTCTCCAGTGACCCGCCTGTTCATCGGAAAGGGGTGTGGCATGCGCGCTGCGACCGTCTGGATGATCCTGGCTGCCGCCGTGGCGTGGCGGCCCGCGTTCGCCCAGGACCGGGGGGACGTTTCCGGCCTGGCCGCCGACGCCGAGCTGGTCGAGACCCGCACCCAGGTGCCGCGGCTCAAGGCCGCCGCGGCGTACGAGCCTCGCGAGGGGATCGTCGAGATCGAGCTGAGCGAGTACGCCGGCTACGCGGGCCTGATCGCCGCCAACCGCGGCCTGGAGCCCAGTGACGAGTCGATCTTCAGCCGCCGGCACGGCTTCAAGCTGCGGATCACGATCAGCGAGGAGGAGAGCTGGTCGGCGCTGAACGCCGGGCGGATGGCCGCCTCCGCGACCACCGCGGACGTGCTGGCCGCCTACGGCGAGCAGTTCAAGGTGAAGGTGCCGGCCCTGATCGGTTTTTCGCGCGGGGCCGACGGCATCGTGGTCCTCAAGGAGATCGCCAGGATCAACGACCTCAAGGGCAGGGTGATCGCCACCGCCCAGTTCACCGAGGCCGACTTCCTGCTGCGTTACCTCGCCCAGGAGGCCGGGCTGGGCGTGAACATGCTGCCGGACCTTTCGACCGCGCCGGATCCCGGGCAGATCAACGTGGTGTACTGCGCCGACGCGTTCGGTGCCGGGGACCTGTTCCTGCGCGACCTGAAGGCGGGGCGCAAGCGGCTGGCCGGCTGCGTGACCTGGGCGCCCAAGACCACCGAGGTGGCCGAGGCCAGCGGCGGGGCGGCCCACGTGCTGGTGACCAACCGCAACCTTCTGATCGTCGCCGACGTCCTGGTGGTCAATGCCGGCTTCGCGAAAAACCACCCCGCGATGGTCAACGGACTGGTCGCCGGGCTGCTGGAGGGCAATGCCCTGGTCCGGGACAAGCCCGAGGACCACCTGGCGGTGATCGCCAGAGCCTTCGGCTGGACGACCGACGAGGCCCGCGAGGAGCTGGCCAAGGTGCATCTGGCAAACTTCCCGGAAAACCAGGCGTTTTTCGCCGGCACGCTGGAGTCGGCCGGCAGTTTCGAGTACATCTTCGAGACCGCCGGCTACGTCTACGGCAGCAAGCTGATCGGCACGCTGGCGCCGGCCGGCGGCTTCGTCGATCCCGGCCCGCTGGCCGAGATCGAGCGGAGCGGGCAGTTCAGGAACCAGAAGGCCGCGATCACGCCGATCAAGGGGCGCGGCGGACCGGCCGAAACCGATCCGGATGCCGAGCGGCTCGATACCGTCGCCCTGCTGTCCAAGGATATCCGTTTCCAGTTCAAGCCCAACTCCAGCAGGCTGGAAACCGACAACGAGCAGAACCGCAAAGGGCTCCAGAGCATCACCCAGCTGGTGAAGGTCAGCCCCGGCTCGACGGTGCTGCTCCGCGGGCACGCCGACGGCTCGCTGGCGGTCAAAGCCCGCCAGACGCAGGGCGAGGCCAAGGCCCGAGAGATGTTCCTGGCCCTCAAGAGCCTCAGCCGGGCGCGCTGCGCGGAGGTCAAGCGCGTGCTCGAGGAGTCTTTCCGGATCGATCCGCAGCGAATCGAGGCCCAGGGCGTCGGGGCCGACGAGCCGCCGGGCCAGGGGCCGGACGCCGACCGACGGGTCGAGGTGCTGTGGATGGTCCTGGAGTGAGGGCCGATGCCCCGCCGGCACGACTATCCGATCATCCGCTTCCTGATCGGGGCGTTCTACGCCCTGGCGGTGGCCGCCTTCGCCCTGGCGGTGGTCGTGGCCGGCTACCTCGTCGTGCTGGGTGAGGCCCTGCGCAACGGCATGGTGATCGAGGGCCCGGTGTCGCAGGCCCTCAACCGCTATAACTCCATGCAGCTGTTCGTGGCCGCCGGGGCCACCGCGGCCGCCGGGCTGGTTCTGTTCCTACTGCTGGGAACGCTGGGGCAGCTGCTGGCCATGCAGCGCGACCGGGCGGTCAACACCGCCCGGCAGGTGCGGCTCCTGGAGGATATCCTCGAGCTGAACGAGGAGGTCGCCCGGGCATCCACCAAGCGGCGGGTGGCGCTGTGCGAGGGCTGCCATCGCCTGGGAACCCTGGAGCGCATCGAGTCGGGGCAGTGGATCTGCCGCGAGTGCCGCCGCCAGATCCGCATTGCCTGAGCCGGCTCCGGATTACCTGCGCCGGCCCCGCATGGGCGAGGGCCCGGACCGGCCAGAGTTCGCCGCCGGACGGAGGGCGGACATGTCGTCGTTCGTACTGCTGATCGAAGCCGCCGAGGTCCCGCCCGGCCAGGCCATGCCGGTGCGGGTCGGCGACCGCTGGTTCGCGGTGTGCAACGATGCCGGCCGGTTCCATGTGGTCGATCACGACTGCCCGCACGAGGGCGGTTCGCTGGCCGGCGGCGAGGTCCGCGACGGCTGCGTGATCTGCCCGGTCCACGCCTGGCCGTTTGACCTGCAGACCGGCATGACCGATGAACGCATGCCCTGGATGCGTCTGCGGCGGTACCCCTGCCAGCTGCGCGACGGAAAGGTCTTCGCCGACCTGACCACTCCGCTGCGCCCCTGAGGCCCGGGCGGGTCAGTCCGGGTGAGGCGGATCGACCGGATCGGGCGGATGGGGATCCACCGGCTCCGGGGGCGGGGGCCCCCCGGCGTCGCCGGGCGTATTCCGGCCGCGCCGCCCCCGGGAACCACGTCCCGGCGGCGGCACCCGCCCCTCGGCCAGGTCCTGGTCGAACATCCGCCGGCGCCGCAGCAGGTGGTGGTAGTGCTGGGCGAAACGGTGGGCCTCGTCGCGCACCTGCTGGAGCAGCCGCAGGGCCGGATCGTTGCGCGGCAGGCGGAGCGGCCGACCGCGGGCCTGGATGTAGAGCTCCTCCTCGCGCTTGGCCAGCGATACCACCATCGGCGGGCGGATGTGCATGTCCTCGAAGGCCGACAGGGCCGCGTGCAGGTGTCCCAGCCCGCCGTCGATGAGAATCACGTCCGGGTAGAGTTCCTCGCCCCCGGCGGCGCGGCGGTATCGCCGGGCGACCACCTCGCGGATCATGGCGTAGTCGTCGATGCCCTCCACCGTGCGGATGCGGAACCGCCGGTAGGCGCTCTTGAACGGGCGGCCGTCGATGAAACAGACCAGCGATCCGCAGGATTCCTCGCCGTGCAGGTTGGCGATGTCCACGCCTTCGATGGTGCGCGGCGGATCCTCCAGATCCAGGATCTCGGCCAGCCGCGCCAGTCCCTCGGCCGGATCGACGAAGAACACCTCCGGCTGAACGTCGGTCTCCACGTCGCCGGACAGCGACAGGGCATCCAGGGCCTTGATGCGGTCGCGCAGCCGGGCGGCCTCCTCGTAGCGCAGTTCGGCGGCCGCGGCCTCCATCTCCCGGCGGAGCTGCCGGAGCACGACGCTGCGTTTGGAGGACAGGAAACGCCGCAGCCGGGCGATGTCCCGGCGGTAGTCCGCCCGGCTGATCAGGGCGGCGCAAGGGGCGGTGCACTGGTGGATCGAATACAGCAGACAGGGCCGGAAGTGCCGGCGGGAGTCGTCGCCCTCGCGGATCTCCAGCTCGCAGGTGCGGAAGCGGAAGACCTTCTGCAGGGCATTGACCGCCGCACGCACGCCGGCGGCATTCACGAAAGGTCCGTACAGCCGCGTGCCGCGGGCCCGCGGCTTGCGGGTCACGTAGACGCCGGGGAAGTCCTCGCCGGTGGTGATTTCGATGTAGGGAAAGCTCTTGTCGTCGCGGAGCCGCTCGTTGTAAGGGGGCTGAATGTCCTTGATCAGCCGGTTTTCCTGGAGCAGCGCGTCCACCTCGGTTTCGCAGTCCAGAAAGTCCAGGTCCGCGGCCTGGGCGATCATCGCGGCGATCTCCGGACCGCGGGTCCGCAGCAGGTCGGCCGAGGCCTGGAAATAGCTGCTGACCCGGCTGCGGAGGTCCTTGGCCTTGCCGATGTAGAGCACCCGGCCGCGCGCGTCCTTGAACAGGTATACGCCGGGTGCCTTGGGCAGCAGGCGGATCTTGGCCAGCAGGCCGGCGGAGGAATGCTCCGCGGAGGGGGAACCGCCGGCCGGGGCGTCTGCGGCCGGGTCGGTCTCCGGCGGCGGTTCGGGACTGGGGGCGTCGGGGTCCATCAGCAGGCGATTATACGCCCGCGCCGGGGGGTCGGCCGCCGCCTCGTGTGACCCCTGCGGCACTCAGCGCGTCGAGAAGCTGTAGACTGTGGTCTGGGTGTAGGTCCGGCCGGGCCGCAGGATCGTGTCCGGGAACTCCGGCTTGTTGGGCGAATCGGGATAGTGCTGGGCCTCCAGGCAGAACCCGTAACGATGCCGGTAGGCACGCCCCTGCTTGCCGACGATGCTGCCGTCCAGGAAGTTGCCGGCGTAGAACTGCATCGCCGGCTCGGTGGTCCGCACTTCCATGACCCGACCGGTGGTCGACTCGAACACCCGCGCCGCCCGGGTCAGCTCGCCGGGACGGGGCTTGTTGAGCACCCAGCAGTGGTCGTAGCCGCCGGCGTTGGCCAGCTGCGGGTCGTCGGCTCCGATGCGGGCCCCGATCGGCACCGGCCGGGTGAAGTCCATCGGGGTGCCCTGCACCGACCGGACCTCGCCGGTGGGGATCAGCCTGGCATCCACCGGCAGGAAGCGGTCGGCCTCGAGCATCAGCTCGTGGTCCAGAATGTCGCGGACGCCCTGGCCGGCGAGGTTGAAGTAGCTGTGGTGGGTGAGGTTCACCGGCGTGGGCCTGTCGGCCTGGGCGCGGTAATCGATGCGCAGCTCATTATCGTTGGTCAGGAGGTAGGTGACCTCGACCTCCAGATTGCCGGGATAGCCTTCCTCCCCATCGACGCTGATGTAGGCCAGCTTCAGGCCCACGGCCGAGGACGTCCGCACCGGCGAGGCTTCCCAGACCACCTTGTCGAAGCCCTTGAACCCGCCGTGAAGGTGGTTGCCGTTGTTGTTGGTCGCCAGCACGTATTCGCGGCCGTCGAGCGTGAACCTTCCGCGTGCGATGCGGTTGCCGTAGCGGCCGATCAGAGCCCCGAAGTAGGGCGTCGACTTCAGGTAGCCCTCCAGCCGGTCGTGGCCCAGCACCACGTCGTCCAGCTCGCCCCGGCGGTCCGGGACCAACAGCCGCACCAGGATGCCGCCGTAGGTGATGATCTCCGCCTGCATCCCGCGGGCGTTCGTGAGGCGGTAGAGGTCCACGTTGCGACCGCAGGGAGCCTTGCCGAAGCTTTCCCGCACGATGCTCAAGGTGCCGCCGCCTTTCGCGCTGCCGACCGTGTCCCGGCGGACGCCGGGCTCTCCGCAGGAGCCCACGCTCAATGCCAGCGCCGCCAGGCCGGTGGCCGCCATCCGACGTCGGGAAAGAGCCATGGTCACGTCCTCCGCGGTTGACGCTGCCGGCCGGGCGCTCCGGCCGCCGGACCTGCCATGCCGCACCGCTGCGCGGGATGCCGGCCACGACCGGCCGAACGCCGGGATCTTATCCACGGCCGCAAAAGCCGTCCAGGGATGCGGCCGACGGGCACGCCGGCCTGCGTCCCGGAGCCGGCCCGGTGCGGCACATGCCTTCATTCGACGGGCGAAAAGACCCGGCGATAGCGGTCCATCTCCGCGGCCTGCCGGGCCTGGCTCCATCCGCGCTCCCGGGCCATCCACCCGGCCACCCGCGCGGCGATGTCCAGACGGTCGCGGCAGTAATAGTGCCACCCTGCCCGACGCAGCATCACGTCATCCACATGCAGGGCCCATTCGTGCCGCACCGCCTGCCGGACAACCTGTTCCTGAACCGCCGGGGGCTCCAGACCGGCGAGAAACGGGATGTCCGGGTTGTCCGGCACGGGCTGGTCGGCTGTGCGGCATGGCGCCAGGGCGGTTCCCAGCTGCCGGGCAACGAGATCGACCGCCTCGCGGGCCATCAGCCGGCAGGTGGTCAGTTTCCCGCCGGCCACGTCGATCCATCCGGGCTCGGGACACAGGATGCGGTGCGCCCGGCTGATATCCGACGGGCCGCCGCGCCGGTCGGCGATCAACGGCCGCAGACCCGCCCAGCAGCTGATCAAGTCGGCGGCCCCCAGACAGGCGTCGGGAAAGCAGCGGTTGACCACGCCGAGCACCTCGTCCCGGTCGCGGGCATCGACCCCCGGATCGCCGGGCGGCCCAGGCCAGTCGGTGTCCGTGGTTCCCAGGATGACCCGCTGAGCCCAGGGAATCGCAAACAGGATGCGCCGCCCCTCGGTCATGACCACCGCCTCGGCCAGCGGCAGCCGCGAACGGTCGACCACCAGATGCACCCCCTTGGTCAGCCGCAGCCGCAGCCCGCTGTGCGGAATCCGGTCGGCCCATGGACCGGCGGCATTGACCACGCAGCGGGCCTGGGCGGTCAGGCTGGCCCCGGTCTCGGTGTCGCACAGGCCGCACCGCCAGCCGTCGCCGGCACGCTCGGCCCATTCCAGCCGGCAGCCGTTCACGACCACCGCTCCGGCGGCCACGGCGGATCGCAGCGTGTCGACGACCAGGCGGGCGTCGTTGGTCAGAGCGTCGAAATACCGCACCGCGCCCCGCAGGCCGGCGGCCCGCAGGCCGGGAGCAAGCCGAAGAACGCCATCGGCGTCCAGGACCGTCGACCGCTCGTCTTCGGGCGGGCCGCACAGCCGATCGTACAGCCGTACGCCCAGGCGCAGCTTCCAGAGCGGCCAGGGCGAGCCCCGCCAGGCCGGAAAGACGAACGCCAGAGGAAGGTGCAGGTGCCCGGCAATCCGGCGGAGGACCTGTTTCTCCCGGCCGGCCTGACGCACCAGCCGCAGCCTTCCCTGGGCCAGGTAGCGCAGCCCGCCGTGGAGCAGGCGGCTGGACCGTCCGCTGGTGCCGGAGGCGAAGTCGGCCTGTTCGACGAGCCCCACGCGCAGGCCCCGCAAGGCCGCATCGCGGGCGACGGCCGCCCCCACGATGCCGCCCCCGACGACCAGTACGTCAAGCGTCCCGGCACCGATGGTGCCCAGGGCCGAGGCACGATCCGGAGGGGCGTCGTGATCGACAGTCTGGGAGCTCATCACGCTCGGACGTGGCCGTGAAACGGCGGCATCGCCGCCGGCCATGGTCCAGGATTCAATGGGTCAGCACAATACGCACGCCGATCAGGATCAGCACGCATCCGCCGAGGGCGTCGGCCGCCCGGGCCCAGCCGGCCAGCAGCCGGGCTCCAAAGGTGATGCCGATGGCCGTGAAACCGCAGGCCACCAGGCCGATCACCGCCGCGGCCAGCCAGATGCCGTCGCCCAGCAGGGCCAGGCTGAAGCCGACGGCCAGAGCGTCGATGCTGGTGGCCACCGACAACGACACCAGCAGCCAGCCGCGGGTGGGATCGGCCCGCTGACCCCGTTCCTCCCCGTGTACTGCTTCGTACAGCATCCTGCCGCCGATGAACGCCAGCAGGCCGAAGGCCAGCCAGTGATCGAACGCCGCCACCCAGTCGCTGATTCGCCGTCCGGCCCACCACCCGATCACCGGCATCATGAACTGGAACAGACCGAAGTGCCATGCGAGGCGGAACATGTGCCGCGGACTGACGTTCCTGACCGCCAGCCCGGCGGCGATCGACACCGCGAAGGCGTCCATGGCCAGGCCGACCGCGATGCCCAGTATAGTAAGCGTGTTCAACACTTGAGCCCCGGGGAACGAGCCGGGGGCGCCGCCCGGTCCGGCCCTCCGGGTGCATTGTAAGACGGGGCGGGTCCCGAACAAGCCGCGGGCCGGGCCCTTTTCCCCGCCGCCTGCCGGGGCTACACTGGACCGGCCGGCTGTGCCGCGGGTCACGATGCCCGCGGGTGACACCCCGGCCCAGGCAGCCGGAGGCACCGCATGACCCCCGTGGCCCTGACCATCGCCGGCTCGGACCCCTCCGGCGGCGCCGGCGTGCAGGCCGATCTCAAGACCTTCCACCAGCACGGAGTATACGGCACGTCGGTGATCACGCTGCTGACCGTGCAGAACACCCAGTCGGTGCTGGATGTGGAAATCCTCCGCCCGGAGTTCATCCTCGCCCAGCTCGAGGCGGTGCTCGAGGATATTCCCCCGGCGGCGGCCAAGATCGGCGCCCTGGGCACCGCGGAGGTCATCCGGGCCGTCGCCCGGCGGGCCGGAAGCTTCAACTTTCCGCTGGTGGTCGATCCGGTGATGATCAGCAAGCACGGCGTGGCACTGCTGGACTGCGAAGCGGCCGACGTCATGCGCCGGGAGCTGCTGCCGGCGGCCTTTCTGGTGACCCCCAACTCCTTGGAGGCCTCGCGGCTCTCGGGCATCCAGGTCGATGACCCGGCCTCCATGGAAGAGGCCGCCGCCGCGATCGCCTCGCTGGGGCCCAGGAACGTGCTGATCAAGGGCGGGCACCTGACCGAAGACGCCCGTGACGTGCTCTGGGCCGGCGGCACGCTCCACCGGCTGCACTCCGACCGGCTCGAAAGCCGCAACACCCACGGCACCGGCTGCGTGCTCTCGGCGGCCATCACCGCGCGGCTGGCCCGCGGCGAAGGGCTGCTGGAGGCCGTGCAGGGGGCCAAGCGCTTCATCACCCAGGCGATCCGCACCAGCCCGGGACTGGGCCGGGGCCTGGGACCCACCAACCTGCACATCGAAACCGACCCGCGGTGAATCGCCGGGGAGCTTGCGTGGGGCACGTTTGGCCGTCAGCCCCGGCGGGCCCTGCGGCGCTGCTGGAGCTTGTCCCGCAGCCGGCGGGCGACGGCGGAGGGCACCAGCTGGCTGAGCCTCTCGATGTCGCTGTAGCCCAGTTCCACGATCTGCTTGATGTATGTGCTGCTGGTCAGCGCGAACTTGTCCCGGGTCAGCAGGAAGACCGTCTCCACGCCGCCGATCGCCAGGTTGATGTTGGCCTGCTGGAGCTCGAAATGCAGGTCCACGTTATCGCGGATGCCGCGGATGATGATCTGGGCCCCCACCTGCTGAACGTACTCGCCGGTCAGGCCCTCGTAGGCCTCCACCCGCACGCCCTCCATGCCGTCGATCAGCTCGCGGATCATCTCCACGCGCTCGGCGGCCGAAAACAGGGCGGCCTTCTCGGGATTGTGCCCGACGGCCACCACGAGTTCGTCGGCCAGAAGCCGTCCGCGCTCGATGATGTCCAGGTGGCCGTTGGTGATGGGGTCGAACGCGCCGGGGAAGACCGCCCGGATGGTGCGATGCTGGGCCATGAGCGATTCGCCTGAAGACCCGGGGGCCCGGCCGGTCGGTGCCCGCGCGACCCGCGGACCTGACGACGCGGCACCCCTGACGGCCCGACGAACGACGCGTCGCCCGGGCCGCGTGGCCTGGGCCATTGTACGGTCCGGCTGCAGTCGCCTCAATGACCGGTCATGACCTGCCGGAGTGAACCCCGACAGGCGGTTTTCGGCGTGAAACGGAACGGCGCAGGCCGCCGGCCGGTTTTCGCGGCCCGGCATCCTGGCCGATCATCGCCGGCGGGGCGACGTCGGGAACGGCGGCAGGACCGGCGATCCGGCGTCGTGGTGTCAGTTGTCGCAGCCGGCGTCCGGCGTGCCGACCGGGCCGCTCCAGCAGCCCTGGAACACCGCGAAATCCGCCTGGTCCACGTCGCCATCGCCGTTGAAGTCCGCAACCTCACACAGAGGGTCGGTCTGCAGCACGGCCGGTCCCAGGGCACAGTCCACGAACCGCTGCAGGTCGTCGCCGGCGACATGGCCATCGCCGTTAAAGTCCGGCCGGACGGTCTGGGTGACCGTCAGCGTCGCGGCGGCCGGGTACGAGGCCGAAGCGGGATCGCCCTGGGCGGCGGTGTGCCCGACCTTCAGCCCCCGCGGCGTGCTGGCGGCCAGACGCGGGGCCGCCGCCGGCGCCAGCGCGGTATCCGTGCTGCCCAGCCCGACAGCCTGCAGCACGACGCGGTACAGCGGATCCGCGGCCGTCAACCCCCTGGTGAATGCCGTGGTGTAGCCGTTGATCGAGGCCAGGCCGCCGTCGCCCTCGGTGCCCAGGAGTGTCTGGACGGCCGACCGGGTCGTCTGGAAACCTCCCAGCGGCTCGATGCTCCGCACCTTCAGCACGCCGCCGGTGGAAAGGGTCAGATCGTGCACGAACTGCATGATGCCGTTTTCCTCGCCGGCGGTGGTGTTGGCCCCGCCGGTGACCTGCCCGCTGACCACCACCGTGACCAGGTCGCCGATCTTCAGGGCCGACAGGCTTCGCGGCGGGCTGACACTGAAGGCCGCGGTAACCGTGCAGGCCACGGCGGCGTTGCTGTTGAGCACCACGCCGGCGGGCGAGGGCGTCGTGCTGTCGTAGGTTCGCCCCCTGACCCGGCCGGTGGTGTCGCCCTGGAAGTTCAGCACCCACTGCAGGTCGCTGGCCTCGATGCCGTTGTCGCCGGTGCCGTCCACGTCCCAGGGCCGGGTCTGGGTCGCCGGATCGCCGCTGTCGCCTTCGGGGGCGGCGGCGAAGCTGTTGCTGAAGATCCAGTCGGCATTGCCGAACACCGCGGCCACCCTGGCGATGTCGTCGGCGTCGCAGTCGCCGTCACGGTCGGTGTCGCCGGGAATGAACGGCACGGCCAGCGGGTTCACCCGCCCGGCCATGATCTGGTAGCTTTCCGGAGCAAAGCTGTAATCCACGCCGCTTCCGTCGGCCAGCCACAGCGGCACGTTGGTCATATAGGGCTGAATGGCATCGGGATTGGTGTTGGCGTTGTTGTCGTAGTGGAACCACGGTGTACCGCCCTGTCCGCTGGTCCCCTGGACGGCCTCGCCGCGGATCCACTGCTCAGTGGCGGTATCCTGCCAGTTGTTGCCGTTGGGCATCTCGCCGCGGGCGCCCGTGGCCGGGGCCCAGCCGGGCCCCTTGGTGCGGTAATCCACGCGGGTCAGGACGTCCGGATTGAAGCCCTGCGGGTCGTCCAGGGCGTGGACCCGGCGGCGCGGCAGGCCCTTGATCGCACTTTCGCTGCAGACCCCCCCGTCCGGGCAGTCGCAGTTGCGGTCGCAGAAGGCTCCGTCGGCGCTGCCGCCGACGCAGGTGCCCTGGTCCGCGTGACGGTCGTCGACATCGTACTCGTGGCCGTTGGTGTGCTCGTAGCTGACCTCGTCCACCACCTCCAGGTCATCGGTGATATCGCCCGGGGTGGAGGCTCCGCGCATGTCCAGCAGGTCCTGGCACGTGCCTCCCGGGCAGTCGCCGGCGCCGGTACACGGCAGGCCGTGGTTGACCCCGCCGGCGCAGGTGTCGCCCTTGTCCAGGCTGCCGTCGCCGGTCTGGTCGGCCGAGGAGGCGCAGGTGCCGCCGGGGCAGTCGGCCGAGGAGGTGCAGTAGTCGCCGTCGTTGTCGCCCCCGATGCAGAAATCGCCGGCCTGGCACGTGCCGCCGGGGCAGTCCTCCGGGCACTCGCAGCGCTTGCCGTCGCGGCTGCCGCCGCTGCAGAAGGTCCGGGTGACCGGTCGGATCAGGTCGAAGTCATGATCGATGTCCTTGCCCCAGCGCAGTCCGCCGGGGTGGGTCGGATCCGCCTGCGTGATGCCCGGCCGGCGGCGGATGAGCAGGATGGTGTTGGAGCCGTCGTTGTTCAGCTTGCCCGGCGTGTCCAGGCCGCCGTTCCAGATCGTGTTCCATCGACGGAAGGACGTGTCCGACAGCAGCGTCGGATAGGAGCTGGAGGCCGAGCGGGCGATGACCAGCAGGCCGTTGTTCCCCAACGCCAGGCCGTCGAGGCTGAAGAACTCGTCGATCTCCAGGTCCGCCGGCCAGGGCGGGGTGGTGTTGAGGGGCTTGTACTTGCCCTGCAGGCCGTTGATGAACGCCACCGCGTAGCCGTCCAGTTTCATTCCCGGCGTGCCCTGCAGCTCGATGAACTCGCGGGTGTCGTCGAACGTGCCCGGCGGGTTCAGGAAGATCTCGCTGAGAAACACCGCCCCTTCGCCTGTCGTGACCAGACCCAGCACCAGCACCGCCGCCATGATGCGCCGCATGGAATCCCTCCGTTTCCGTGTTTGCGTGTTCTTGTTTCAGCCAGGTTCAGAATGCCGAAAGGCCGCCCCGCGTCCTGCCGGCCAGGTCCGGCCCCCCGGAAAACCAGACATCTGCCCCCCCGGTGCCGGCGATGCGCCCCTGTTCACTCCAGCGTCAGGCCGACCGGGTCGCGCGAGCGCCGCCCCAGACTCAGCACGCCGTCGAACACCCGGGCGTCCAGATCCTCCTGGACGTAGACCAGCTCGCCGTTGACCTCCTGATCGACCAGCAGAAACTCGCCGTTGCGCACCTTGTCGATGAACCGGTCGACGTGGCCGTCGCCGAAGAGAATGTTCGCCCGGTAGCGCTGACTGGCCTTGCGGCCGCCGAAGTACGGGCCGGTGCCGTGCGCCGGACCGAAGTCGCTGTAGTCCTGCGGAGCGTACGCCGCCCCGCCGAACGGCCCGTCGGTCATGGTCTTGACCGTCCGCTCCCCCAGCGTCGGCCGCATGTCCCCGTTGTAGATGTCGCCCTCGCCGTCCTTCTCGATCCCGCCGTCGCCCAGCAGCGGCACGGTGGCGGGCGTGACCTTGGCCATCGCCGACGTCTTCAGCGGCCCGAAAGTGTCCCGGACCCGCTTGGGGTTGCCGACCGCCTTGCGCATCTGCGTCCGGGCCATGTACCAGCACTGGGTGTAGTTGGTGTTGTAGCCGCGCCGGATGCGGTCGTCGATGAGGTTCCAGGTCCGGTAGTCGTCGATGACCCCGGCAGCGACGGTGAACGACCGGCCCTGGCAGCCGCTGGGGCCGTAGCCCAGCTTCTGGTTGACCTTGGCCAGATTCGACGGACAGAGCATCTCCGCCGGACGGGCGGCGCGTGTGTTCACCAGGTCGGCCACCCAGCCGACCCTGTCCACCGGCCCGTCGCGGCCGTTGGTCACCTCCGGATCGAACGATCCGCTGCAGAGGTAGTCGCGGTTGGCAGCCGCATACGCATAGAAGCCGCGGCCGAACTGGGCGATGATCGATGCGCAGACCGATTCGCGGGCCTGCTCGCGGGCCTTGTGCATCGCCGGCAGCAGGATCGCCGCCAGCAGGGCGATGATCGCCACGACCACCAGCACCTCGATGAGGGTGAAGCCCCCGACGCGTCGAATGCCGGTGTGCCGGTGCCTGCGGTGTGCGGTCGTCATCGGCGGTGACCTCATGGCAGGGGTGACCTCATGGAAGGGCCCTCGGTCTGTCGATAAAGGCCGCCGCGGCCGGGGGGGGGGGGGGCACCCCGCCGCCTGACCGCCGGGACAGGCCGTTCGTCAGCTTCCTGCCCCTCCTGATGCACCTGCCGGGGGCTCGGGCGCCGCTCCGGCTTCGCCGTTTCGGACCGTCGGCCGGCTCAGCGCCGCCGGAGCGCCAGCATCAGGCTCCCGGCCGCCGCCAGCAACAGACCGGCCGGCTCGGGGATCTGCCCGGGGCTGCCGATGTCGCCTTGGGTCGACTGCCAGCTGCCGTAGCTGTCGCCGACGGACGCCAGCGGCCAGGCCGGCGAGGCGTCGGTCAGGCCGTAGTCGGCCGCCGGGATGTTGCAGCTCTTGTTCTGCGTGCGCGGACCCTTGCCCGCCTGATCGTCGTACACGAGGTAATCCACGAGTGCATTGGTGCTGTCGTAGATGTTGATCCGGTCGCTTCGGCCGATGTTCGCGGTGTTGCCGTCCACGATCTTCACCGACGCCGACAGTCCCCAGGCCGTCCGGAAGTCGGCCGCGGCGTTTTCTATCAGAAGGAATGACTCGCCCGGGGCGAGCGTGCCGACGCTTGAAAGGCTGACTGTCCCGGGATTATTGCTCTCGTCGTCGTAGCTCCAGCCGGTCAGGTCCACCGGGGCTCCGCTGACGTTGGTGAACTCGATGAACTCCGCCCCGTAACCGCTGTACATCCACTCGGTGATCTCAACGATCGCCGCCTGGGCCGGAGCGGCCAGAATCGCCGCCACAACCAGACCCGCCGCCAGGATTGTCGACCTTCTCATGTTTCTCCTCCTTTGAAACGGAACCTCACACGTTACAAGGGCGAGCAGCACATACTGCCCGTCCGGACTACTCGGGTTTCCCTGCGTCACATGACTGGCCGTCAAAGCTTGATAAAAGGTTTCAGCCTGCCCTGGGGTTTTACCGCGGATACTCGCACCCGCTGCGAAATCCGACTGCCGGGCGACCATGCTCTCGCCTGCCGGCACTGCGCGCCATACCGGCTTGGGGCCAGGCAGTCTTGCCGACGCTCGGGATTTTATCCAATTGAGTTTCAGGAGTGGACGGGCAAAGCGCTGATGTTTGATTAAGATTCTGCTATATTAGATAAGACGGGTATTCGCCTCGATGAAATTCCGACGACAATAATGTTCCGAACAAGAGACGTTTCGGCTACCCACCAGCGGCATGACAGGCGGCCGCCGTGTCAATTCAGGTTCTTGTATTACAATGGGTTACGTGGATGGACGTCGTGCGGAGACGTCGTGGGGGCACCCTTTGTTTCAAGAGCTGCGCAGACGCTGGTCGCCGGGCGGACTTGATTGTCGGGTCCGGGACGCCGATAATGGTTTGTCCGGTCGGCATGGCCGGAGCCAACGGATCAATCCGGCGGATCGAACAAGTGAATAGCCGGGAGTGCCCGACGTGCCGGTCCCATTGTGTGACGGTGCGGCGGGGCCGGTGCAAAGCCGGCAGGCTCCCCCCGTTGCGGCCGGCGGCGGTCGCGACGGGCATACCCATGGCAACCTATTGGAAAGGAGAAAACCATGGCCGCCAAGCCGCAAGCCGCGCCCTCTGCGCCTCCACAGCCGGTGGAGTCCACGCCCGCAGTCACCCAGCCCGCCAGAACCGGCGCCCGATTGCTTCTTGACGTACTCCTGGAGGAAGGCGTCGACGTCATCTTCGGCTTCTCCGGCGGGGCGATCCTGCCGACCTTCGACGTGCTCTACGACGCCCCGATCCGGTTCTTCATGAGCCGGTGCGAGCAGGGTGCCGGGCACATGGCCGACGGGTACGCCCGGGCCACCGGCAAGGTCGGCACGGTGGTGGTCACCAGCGGACCCGGCGCGACCAACCTGACCACCGCCCTGGCCACCGCCTATATGGACAGCATCCCGATGGTGGCCATCACCGGGCAGGTGGCCACCGCGGCCATCGGCAACGACGCCTTCCAGGAGGCCGACGTGGTCGGCGTGACCCGGCCGGTGACCAAGCACAACGTGCTGGTCAAGAGCGCCGAGGACCTGCCGCGCATCATCCGCGAGGCCTACCACGTCGCCCGCACGGGCCGGCCCGGGCCGGTGCTGGTGGACCTGCCCAAGGACGTCCAGGTCAAAACGGCCTCCGGCGCCAACGGGGAGATGAACCTTCCGGGTTACCGTCCGCGGATCAAGGGCAACAGCCGGCAGATCCGGCTGGCGGCCGAGGCGATCAACGCCTCGGAAAGGCCGGTGCTCTACGTCGGCGGCGGCGTGATCAGTTCGGGAGCCTCGGCCGAGCTGCGTCAGATGGCCCGCAAGGGCCACATTCCGGTGACCACGACGCTTCTGGGGATGGGGGCGATCGACGAGGTCCAGGACGCGGACCTGGCCCTGAACATGCTGGGCATGCACGGCAGTGCGTACGCGAACTACGCCGTTCAGGCCAGCGACATGCTGATCGCCGTGGGCGCGAGGTTCGACGACCGGGTGACCGGCAAGCTCGAGACCTTCGCCCCCCAGGCCCGCATCGTCCACATCGACGTGGACCCCTCGAGCATCAGCAAGAACGTCGACGTGGACATTCCGGTGGTCGGGGACGCCCGGTCGGTGCTGCAGGACATGCTGCCGCTGATCGAGTACCGGGAGCGGGCCGGCTGGTTCGAGCAGATCGCCCGGTGGAAGGCCCAGTATCCCTTCCAGTACCAGCAGGGCCCCGAGGGCACGATCAAGCCCCAGCATGTGATCCGCGAGCTGGGCCGGCTGACGGGCAACGACGCGATCATCACCACCGGCGTGGGGCAGCACCAGATGTGGGCCGCCCAGTTCTACCGCTGGCGGTTTCCGCGGCAGATGATCACCTCCGGGGGCCTGGGAACGATGGGCTACGGCTTCCCGGCGGCGATCGGGGCATGCATCGGTGTGCCCGACCGGCCGGTCATCGACATTGACGGCGACGGCAGCTTCCTGATGACCTGCAACGAGCTGGCCACGGCCGCCGAGTACGGCCTGCCGGTGAAAGTCGTGATCCTCAACAACCACTGGCAGGGGATGGTGCGGCAGTGGCAGGAGCTGTTCTTCGGCCGGCGCTACATGGCCAGCCGCATGGTCAACCCGAGTTTCGCGAAGGTGGCCGAGGCCTTCGGCTGCACCGGCCTGGACGTCCGCGACGTGCGCGATCTGCCGGACGCCATCGCCCGGATGCTGGCCGTGCCGGGGCCGGTGGTGATGGACGTGCACGTGGAACCCGAGGAAAACGTCTATCCCATGGTCGCGGTGGGCAAGAGCCTGCACGAAATGGAGATGGGCGGCATGGCCTGAGGCCGCGGCGGCCGGGGCATGGCGGTCGGTCCGGCAGGCGGCCTGCCGGTCCGGTCCCGCGGGTCGGGGCCCGCAGGTCCACCTCGCCGCAGGCGCCGCAAGCCGGGAGACACGACGGTGCCCGCTTCGCCTGATCGAGAAGCAATCCAGGGGCAGCCCTTCCCGCCTGCCGGCGGGCGGAGAATCTGGCCGGCGCTGCGCGCCCTGCTGAAGACCCGGATCGTGGCCGGTCTTCTGACCGTGATCCCCATCTGGGTGACCTGGAAGGTGGTCCAGTTCGTCTTCGACCTGATGCGCTCGGCCACCCAGCCGGTGGTGGAGCGGGTCGCCCAGGGCTTCATCCGTGAGAAACAGAAGATCCTGCCGGCCAGCATCGACCAGTACATCGAGACGGTTCAGGGGTACGTAGGCTGGATCGTGCCGCTGCTGGCGGTGCTGCTGACGCTGTTTCTGCTGTACCTGCTGGGCCTGCTGACGGCCAACGTGGTCGGCAGCCGGATGCTGGCGGCGATCGAGGCGGCCTTGAGCCGCCTGCCGCTGGTCAAGACGATCTACAACTCGACCAAGCAGATCGTCACCACCGTGGCCGGCGGCCACAGCATGCATTTCCAGCGGGTGGTGATGGTCGAGTTTCCCCACCCGGGGATGAAGTGCGTCGGGTTCCTCACCGCGGTGATGGAAGACGCGGACACCGGCCGCAAGATGGCCTCGGTGTTCATCGCGACCACCCCCAACCCGACCACCGGCTACATGCAGATCGTGCCCCTGGACCGTGTGTCCGAGACCGGCTGGACGATGGAGGACGCGGTGAAGCTGCTGATGTCCGGGGGGATCATCAGCCCGTCGAAGGTGGTGTTCGACCGGATTCACGAGGTCCGGTGGCCGGAGGAGCAGGAGAAGGACGGAGCGTTCCGCGAGAGGCGGGGGGGGACGTGAGGCGGTTTTCGGCCGCTCCACGGGGGCGGCCGGTCGAGGTTTCAGACCATGAGCAAGCACATTTTCAGCGTCCTGGTGCAGAACCAGCCCGGCGTGCTGGCCCACATCGCCGGCATGTTCGCGGCCCGGGGCTTCAACATCGATTCGCTGGTGGTCGGGCGGACCGAGGACCCGGCCTTCTCCCACATGGTGATCGTTTCCTCCGGCGACGATCTGACCATGGAGCAGATCCGTAAGCAGCTCGGCAAGATCGTGACCACGGTCAAGATCCGCGATCTCAGCGAGCAGAAGTGCGTCGAGCGGGACCTGATGCTGATCCGCGTGCACTGCCCGCCGGAGAGGCGCGGCGAGCTGAGGCACCTCACCGAGGTGTTCCGGGCCAGCATCGTCGATGTCGGCCCGTCCTCGGTGATGATCCAGCTGACCGGCACCGAGGACAAGATCGAGGCCTTCGTCGAGCTCTGTCGGCCCTACGGCATCAAGCAGCTGTCGCGCACCGGCGTGATTGCGGTGCCCCGGGCGAGCCAGGATCGCGATCCGGATGCACCGCCGCAGACCGCCGCCCGGCCCCCGCGAGTGCGACAGGCCGTGGCCTCGACCCAGGAAACGGCCGTCCCCCTGCCGCCAAGCTGAGCGGAACAACGCAACGGGCCTGACCCCCTCAACCGCCCCGTGGCCGCGGCTCAGGCCGGACCGGCAGGTCACAACCGCGCTGCACTTGAAGACCTGGCATAGCCCCCGGCGCTGAGGCCCCGATACAGCCCGCCAGGCGGAGCACACGGCATAGCGACGCGACAAGGAGGGTTGACCGTAGCCACGGAGGGACCAGGCCTGCCGGATCGTCCGTTTTGAGCGTTCCCGGCAGAGCGTAGGCGAGGCACTTGACAGCGGGCCCATCGTCCCATAACATTCAATATATCAACTGTTGTTGAAATATTTAATTTTACAGGACTGAGTCTATGGATCTCGACGACGTATTCAAGGCCATGGCGGACGACCATCGCAGGCGTATCCTGGCGACTGTGAGCCGTGGTCCGCGGCGGGCGGGGGACTTGGGGCGAATCGTAGGCTTGTCGCCAAACGCCCTTTCCTTTCACTTGCGGCTGCTTCGCCAGGGGGGCCTGGTGACTCGGCGGCGGGAGGGGCGAAGCCTGGTGTATGCCGCCTGCCGGCCGGCAATTCAGACCTGGTTCAACCATGTCCGGCAGATGTGGCCGGAGGGCTGGGTGACGGGTCTGGGTGGAGGGCTGGGGGCTCGGGGGCTGGGGGCGCAGCCTGACGGCGCAGTTGGGGCCGGGGAGACCTCCGTGGGGGCTGCGGGGCTGACAACGTCGCAGCTGGGTCCTTCGACGACCGATTCGCTGGCCACGGAGTTGTTGTAGAATCCCGTTGGTCACGTTCCGGAAGCCCTTTCGATGCACCCGGATGTCCCTGGTGGTTCCCATGGTCTAGGATGTCGCCGGTCGTGCTTTGGGATTCCCCCGGTGGTGCTGCCCGGTGGTGCTTCGGGTCGCCGGGCGCGCTGGAGAGCACCGGCCGCTCATGAATTGGCTGCAAAAACCCGCCCTCTGGCTGTTCCTGTTGGCCGCGGCCTCCTCGACGGTGGTCTCCTGGCGGGTGCGGCCCGCATGGGTGGCCGAGCGTGTGGCCCTGAACGTCGAGTCCGACGCCCAGGGGCGGCGGTTCTACACTCTGGGCGAGGACCGCGTCGAGCTGGTGGATGCGGTGCCGGCGGAAGCCTCGGTGTTGTCGCCGGAGGCGTTGGCCCGGCTCAACGCCCTGGGTGTGGCCCCGCCGGCGACCCGGGAGGTGGTGTTTGAGCCGGGGGCAGGCGGCGAGCCGGCCTACTGGCTGGTGCAGGCGGGACGGCACTGGGGCTGGTGGTCGCTTCTGCCGGCGGCGACGGCTCTGGCGCTGTGCTGGCTGACCCGCGAGCCGCTGATTGCGCTGGGCGGCGGCGTGGTGATCGGGGCCCTGCTGCTGGGGCTGGTCGACCTGACCGACGATGTGCTGATCCCCAGCCTGGCCAGCCGCAACGTCGCGGTGGTGCTGCTGATTTACCTGTGGCTGCTGGGGGGATTGATGGGTCTGTGGGCCCGGACCGGTGCCGCCCGGGCTTTTGCCGACTGGGTGACTGCCCGGTTCGTGCGCGGGCCGCGGTCGGCCAAGCTGGCGGCCTGGGTCACCGGGGTGATCTTTTTCCAGGGCGGGACGGTCAGCACGGTGCTGACCGGCACGGCGGTCAAGCCTATTGCCGACCGGGAGCGGGTCAGCCACGAGGAGCTGTCATACATCGTCGACTCGACGGGCTCGCCGATCGCCCTGCTGGTGGCCTTCAACGCCTGGCCGGGGTACGTGCAGTCGTTCATCCACGTGGCCGGCGTACCGTGGCTGGCCACGGAGGCCGACCGCCTGCATTTCTATTTTGCCGGCATACCGCTGTATCTCTACGCCTGGTTGGCGATTGCCTTCACGCTGCTGATGAGCCTGGACGTGGTGCCTTTCGGAGGCCGTCGGATGCGGGCGGCCATTCGCCGGTCGCGCGAGACCGGCCGGCTGGACGCTCCGGACGCCGAGCCGCTGGGCGGCGCCGGGCTTCAGGCGGCTGACGTGCCGCCGGGCTACCGCCCGCACGTGGCCGACTTCCTGGTGCCGCTGGCGGTGCTGATCGGCACGGCGATCGGCACCTATCTGGCCTGGGGACGGCCGCGGATCACCTGGGCGTTCGGGCTGGCGGTGCTGGCGGCGGCCTGCCAGGCGCTGGTCCGGGGCATGTCGCTGCGGCAGCTGGTGGAGGGCTACGCCGACGGGCTCAAGGGCGTGGTGCCGGGGGCGACCATCCTGGTGCTGGCGGTGACCATGGGGCGGCTGACGACCGAGACCGGGGCGGGGCTGTTCCTGGTGGAGCAGCTGCGCGGCAACGTGCCTTTCTGGCTCCTGCCGGCGGTGCTGCAGCTGCTGACCATGGCGGTCGCCTTCTCGACCGGCACGAGCTGGGGCACGTTTGCGGTGACGCTGCCGCTGGCCATGCCGCTGGCCTGGGCGGTCTGCGGCGCGGAGGACCTCTCTCACCCCCGGTTCTACATGCTGCTGTGCTTTGCCGGGGTGATGAACGGCAGCGTGTACGGCGATCAGTGCTCTCCGATCTCGGACACCACGGTGCTCAGCGCGATGAGCACCGGCTGCGACCTGATGGATCACGTCCGCACGCAGTTGCCGCAGGCCACGGT
>CAZSYS010000013.1:20471-28544 GCA_964611365.1 uncultured Planctomycetales bacterium | reverse complement strand
CCGGGGCGCGACCGGACGACCGGCGGTGCCGCGGGTTACGGGCACACGCCAGACATGGAAACGCCGCTCGTGAGACGTTGGCCTACTCCGCGACCCGGACCTGACCCGCCCGGTATTGTCTGGGCGGGCCGACCTCCACGACCCTGATCCATTCTACAGGCTCCCGTCCGCGGAGGGAACCCTCTTGAACGGGGTTAAAGGCGAAAACCTGTGTCTTTCAGGGCAGACACCCCGGCGGCCCCGTCCACGGGAGGCCCAGGAACGGCACGGCGGTCGCCCCAACACCGCCCCGGACGCGGCCCCGCCCCCGGAGGCGAAGGAACGGCGCCCGACCCGGATCCGGGCGCCGGCCCGGGTTCCGGCCGGGCACCGACGCATGCCCGACCCCGATGGGCCGGCCACGGGAACGCGACTCCGGCGGCCTCAGGGCATGCAGTTGGGGTTGTAGGGCACGCCGGCCCCGCTCAGGCAACGCATGAAAATGGCCGCGTCGTCGCCGTCCACGTCGTCGTCGGGGTCCAGCCGCGCATCCTGGCAGGCCGGATCCTCCTGGAGGATGAACGGCCCGGTCAGGCATCGCTGGAACCGGCCGAAATCCAGCTGATCCACGTCACCGTCCCGATCCATGTCCGGCGGCACGTACGGCGTCGCCGAAACCTGCACGCCGGGCCCGTAGAGCATCCCCTGGTCATAGCTGAAGGCCGTGTAGTAATACCGCACGCCATTGGTCAGCCCGGAATGCACCTGGGTCTGGTACGCGCCGGGGCTACCCAGCTTGTTGACCAGCAGAAGACCGTCGTGGATCGTCGCCGGCGGACCGGAGGTACTGAACCGGATCATCGTGCCCACGAGATCCAGGTCCGTCGGGTTCGTCCAGCTCAGCGCAACCACCCCGTGCCCCGGGACGGCCGTGAGATTGGTCACCGGGCCGGGAGGCGTGGTATCCGGGGCGTTGCTCACGAAACTGATCACTGTGCCTTCAGGCTTGCTGTCGTCGAAAACGAGATGGACGAAGTTGGCCGTATCGGCGGTCACGTCGACCCAACCCTGCCAGTTGGGGTGCGGGCCTACGCTCTGGGTCGGCGTCCAGGCGCTGCCGGTCCAGCGCCGGTACCCGATGCCCCCGACGTTCAGCCAGGTGAACGCCACGTGCACCTGCCCGTCCGGCCCCCCGTCGAGGTTCGGCCAGTGACCGCTTTCCAGCCACTGGCTGGGGCCCCAGCTGGCTCCGCCGTTATTGCTGATCTGGTAGTGCAGGCCGCCGGTGCGCACCTGGTGGACGACCACGACCACCTGACCGCTCCCCGCAACCGCCACCTTGGGATAGGCATAGAAGGCGCCCTCGCCCCAGTCGCTGGCGATCGTCGTCCGCGACGTCCACGAAGATCCGTTATGCCGCAGGTAATACAGCTCGTTGCCCGAGGCGTGGACCACGTGCAGATTGCCGGCCGGATCGATGGCGATGTCGGGGCGGTGGTAGTACGA
Organism: uncultured Planctomycetales bacterium; assembly: GCA_964611365.1. GTDB lineage: Bacteria > Planctomycetota > Phycisphaerae > UBA1845 > PWPN01 > CALLOB01. The sequence continues at coordinate 27,059 of CAZSYS010000013.1, read as the reverse complement.
GTCGCCGCCGGAGCTGATCGCCGCCTCGGCCGACCAGGAGGATCCGTCCCAGACCCGGTAGATGATCGTGTTCCCGCCCTGGCTCTTGGTGTAGACCATGCGCAGCCGCCCCTGGGCATCCCGGGCCATCCGCGGCTCGTCCTCGTCGTAGGCGTCGCTGTTGGTGATGTTGGTCTGCTGCCAGGTTCCGCCGGTCTTGATCGCGTGGTACAGGTCGCCCTTGTCTCCGGCGCCGTTGCCGACATAGACCACGTGCGGGCGACCCTGGGCATCCTCGATGACATCCAGTCGGTGCGAGAAGAAAGTGCTCAGTGGCTCGACCGGACCCCACTGGCCCGCCCCGTTGCGGAAGCGGTACTGCACCCGCCAGTCGGAATACCAGGCGACGTGCAACGCTCCATCGGCGCCGCGGGCGATCCTCGCGTTGGTCGATTTGATGTCCGAGATCGCAATCGGCGTGGTCCAGGCCGCGGCATGGACCGCAAACGCCAGCACTGCGCCTGCTCCGAACAGACCCCTGCGCCCGTTCACCACTGCCCACCTCCGTTCTGAATCATCGCCCGCTCCCGCAAGGACCTGGCTCTCGCAGCGCCGATCAGCCTGGCCGTCGCCCGGGCCTCTCCCGGCAAGGGAGCCGGACCCCTCGCCGAAAGGTGCCCCGCTCCGCATGTTCGACCCCCCAGCGTCCTCGGACTGGGCTGCAGGAGATGTATCGGCGCCGGAACCCCTCCGCGGTTCGTTTTGGACGGCTCCTTGACCGCGGCGCACGGCCTGCGGCAGCGCCGCCGGGCCCCGCGACTTGAAACCGCCCCGACTGCCGCCTTGATCGGCACTTAAGTCTAAAACGCCCGGCACCTTGCGGTCAAGAAAAAACCCTTCAGATTCGGCCGGATCACGCGGTATCGCCGGCGGCGGCTATGGCTGGATTACGGGACGTAGGTGCCCGGCCCGGCCTCGGCTATCATCCCGGGCCACCGTCGGCTGCCGGCGGCTCCGCCGAACCGCGATCGAGGAGGTCCCGATGCCCATGGCCGCTTTTCGAACGCCGTGCGTTTCCGCCGCCTGCCTGATGGCCGCCACGGCCCTTGGGATGGCCCAGACCCTCCCGGTCGATGCCGCCGGGACCTGCCGGCCGGGCGAACTCATCGGATACCCCGGCCCCTGGGGCTTCCTGATCGGCAAGTCGGCGATCATCCTGGTCAGCGACCGGGAACTGGAAGACCTGGCCGACCCGGACAAGCCCGTCAACCTCAGCCTGGGGCCCCAGCCCCACATGAGCACCCTCCGTGAGGTCTGTACGCGGGCCCGGGCCGCCGGCCACCAGACCCTGATCGTCGCCTTCGACGAGTTCTTCAGCCAGTACCGCCCCGGCCAGGGCGACCGGCCGCGTCGCTATACCCCCGACCGGCCGGAAACCGTCGAACGCCTGGCCGCCGTCAGCCGCTTTGCGGAGGGCTTCGGCCTGGGCCTGGAACTCAGCCTGCTTTCGCCCCTGGAGATCGGCCCGGGCTACCGGGAGCAGACCGGCGAGTCCGGGTTGTGGATGCACTATCGCAAGGGGGTCCGCGACCCGAAATCCGGTCAATACAGCGTCCAGCTCTGGCGGCAGACCCGCTGGGTCAACAACAAGGGCACCATCCTGCCGGAGGACGCCGGCGTGCGGGTCTTCGCCTTCCGGGAGAGACCCATTTCCGGCACCCCCTACCGCCACGTGGACCCCGCCGGAATTGTGGAGATCACCGAAACGGCCGCCGTCGAGGTCTGGGACGGCGCCCGCACCCGGCCCGGCGATGCGGTGCGCATCCGGGTGTACGGACGGGGCGGACCCGCGGCGGCCGCCGGGCTCGACCGGGTGCTGGTCGTCCAGATGTACCGCACGCCGGAGATGGATTACTTCAGCGAATCCGCCGGACCCTACCTGAAGCAGCTGTGCGACCGCTACGTCGAGGCCGGCGTCCGGCTCAACGCCCTCTACTCCGACGAGATGCACATTCAGCAGGACTGGGCCTACCACGCCCACCACGACCACGGCGAGTTCGCCCTGCGCTACGTCAGCCCCGGTCTGGCCCGGCGATTCGCCGAGGCTTTCGGAGCGCAGTACGCGGATTTCGCCCGGTTCCTGGTCTATTTCGCCTGCGGCCAGGAGGACGCCGCCGCCGACCTCAGCGCCAAGGAGCGGGTCATGCACGTGATGGGGCCGGCGCCCGAGGACATCCGCGCGACCGCCCTGCTGCGGGCCCGTTACTACCGGCTCCTGACCGACGGCGTGGTCGATCTGTTCGTCCAGGCCCGTCGCCACCTCGAGCAGCGCCTCGGCCGGCGGCTCGAGGCCCGCGGCCACGCCACCTGGGCCGAAAGCCCCACCTGCGACATCTGGCGGGCCGGTTCGCCGTACGAGTACACCTCCGACTTCGTCTGGTCCAACACCGTCCACCAGGCCGCCGCCGCCTGCTACGACCCCTTCAGGTGGGGCGACTTCCTGACCGGCAACGGCAACGACATCGCCGAAGGCGGCTTTCTCGACCGCAACTACGTGGGACTCACGCTGGCCCACTCGACCGGCATCCTCAACGAAGTCCCCTGCGCCTATGCCGCCCACTGGGGCATGCCGCAGGCCGTGGCCCGCCGCCGCCTGGCCCTGGTCAACGCCTCCGGCGCTTCGGCCTGGGCGCCCTTCGGCATGGTCCAGGACGCCGCCCACCGCGACACCGACGTGCTCATGCTCTATCCCATGGACCTCGTGGCCGTCGACGAACGCTTCGGAAACTGGATGTGCCAGTACCCCGGGGCCAATCTCGTGCCCGCGCGGCTGCTGGTCGCCCGCGGCGCGGTCCGCGACGGCGCCGTGGAACTGGCCGGCCGGCGTTTCACCACCCTGACGGCGCTGTTCGAACCGCTGCCGCCGCCGGCGCTGCTGGACATGATGGAGCGGATGGCCCGTGAAGGAGGGCGGGTGATCTGGTCCGGCCCGCCGCCGCTGATCTTCGACGACGGCACGCCCGCGCTGGCACGCTGGCAGGAGTTGTTCGCTGTCGATCATCCCCCGCGGCAGGACGACGGCCTGATGGTCCCCGGCCGGCAGGTGGTGTTCGAGGACATCCTGGTCGGGCTGCCCCCGATGACCGTGCTGACCGACCTGCTGGTGGACCGCATCTACCCCGTCGCCCCGCGACAGGGCGCCCGGCCGCTGGCCTGGGTCACCAGGCACCTTGTCGGCACGCTGCGGCGGCTGGACGGCGGCGGCGTCGCGGTTTTCCTGGGCTTCCGGCCGCGCGACGATCAGTCCGCCAGTCTGGGCTACGAGAGCCGCTGGTGGTTCGAGATCCTCGACCGGCTGGGTGCCTATCCGCCCAGCGGACGGTTCCCGGGCGTGAATGACCATCCCGACCACCTCTCGCGAACCACCGACCTTCTGGTGTGCCGCTTCCCCAACGGAGCCGTCGGCATCGCCCCGCACCTGAGGCGGCTTCAGGAGTGCTGGCCCGGCGGGTTCGCCCGCAACCAGGAGGAGGATCAGGCCCTGGTCCCACGGCTCGACCTGCCCTCCGAGGAGTTCGCCCTGGAGGCCTTCAAGGTCCAGGGGCATGAAGTCACCCTCCGGAGCCGAGGCGCGGTGACCTTCCGCTGCGACGGCCACGGCCGGCCGGTCGCGTTCGCCGGCCAGGGCGGCGACCGGATCGCGGTGGACGGCCGCGAGTGGGTCTTTGCCGATCAGCCCCTGGCCACGGCCGCCTGGGCGCCGGTTCATCCCTCGCGCCGCATCCCCGGCGGAGCCACGATGCTGATGTTTTTCGAGGGTACCGCCGGCGTCCGCGTCCCGGCAGTGGAGGTGCCCGACCCGTTCGAACTCGTGGTCGAGGGGCCTCTCCCCGGCAGCCGCGGCCGGACGATCCCCGCCGTCCGGGAGGCCGACTGCCTGGTGTTCAAGCTCCAGGCTCAGGACGCCGGACGCTGGCTATACGTGGTGCCGGCGAAACCCGCCGACGGTTCCTGACGGCCCTAGGAGCCGCCGAAATGACCATGCGATGCCGGTCGCGGCGTCCGCAGGGCGTCCGGTCACCCGATCATCAGCCCTTCGACCCGGACTTCGGCGGCGTCCGGACCGCGCCGCAGGGCATTCACCAGCCCGCTGTGTCGCCATTGCAGCATGCACCGCCGCGGCATGAACCAGTACCGCATCCCGATCTCCAGCGGGGCTTTCGACGCACGTACCAGGCCCTCGTAGGCCTGCGCCGAGTAGTAGCCCAGGTCCTTGGGGGGGGCGGACCTGGGCTGCAGGGGACCGGTCACGCACCAGACGATCACGCCCGAACGGGCATCCACGTCCATGGCCACGCCGCAGTGCGTGATCGGGCATCCGCAGGACATGCCCATCGGCCGACCGATGAGGATATCGCCGACGCGAACATCCAGCTCCCGCGTCACCTGGGGGTTGTGCGGCAGGATGGTCTCCCGCGGTCCAGGCTCGTGGGCGAACGTCTCGAGAACGAAGTCGAAGTCGCGGCCGAGCGAATCCTTCCACGTGAGTTCGCTCTCGACGAGGTCGCCGCGATCCCCGGCGCCGCACGCGAGGGTCGCCGCGGCGCGCCCGGCGGACCGTACCGGGCTGGGCGGGCAGCGATCGAGATGAACGCAGCGTACGCGCTCCTCCGGCCGGTCCCGGAGCCGCCGGCCAAACTCGGCGCAGCTTTTCTGTCCGCAACCCCCGCAGTCCAGGCCGGGCAGGCCGGCCGCCGTCGCGAGCGATTCACCCGGTTCCGTCATCCGTCCGTCTCCTTCAGGCCGCGATGGCCGTCTCCACGCTCACTCTCCCCGGTAAAACACCTCTCCGCCCAGGGCCCGCACCACTCCGAAGTGCTGTTTCCAGCCGATTTCCTTCTTGCCGACGCAGATCGTGCAGGTGCCCACCGGCGGGCTGCCGCGCAGCAGCCACGGGCGCGTGATCGGGTCGGTCTGCTCGATTCTCCGCACAAGGCAGTCGATGTTGATGCCGCGCAGCGCGTCGGTCTCGATCACCATCACGCCGGTCGCCTCCTGGATGCCGGCCCGGAAGACCTCGCGCTCCGCCTGCGAGACCAGGTCGATCTTGGTCACCACCGCCACGTCGGCCAGCGAAAGCATCGGACCGATCTTCCGCGGCAGATTCATGCCGCTGGTCGCCTCGAGCACGACGATGCCCAGGGCCCGCTCGATGTACGGCGAGCATCGCAGGCACAGGCCCGCCGTCTCGACCAGCAGAACCTCGGCGCGCTGCTCTTCGGCCCATTCGATGGCCTCGCCCAGCACCATGACGTTGCAGTGGTCCGGGCACAGGTCCCCCGAATACGTCTTGCGCGCGGGAATGCCGAACTCGGCCGCAAAGAGCTCGTCCTCGTCGGCGTACTGGACGTCGATCTTCAGGTAGGCCAGCCGGCGCCCCCGGGCCTGCAGCCTTCCGGCCGCCTGCCTGAGCACCGTGGTCTTGCCGCTCGTCGGCGGCCCGGCACAGATCACCACCTTCATCGCCTTCCTCCGAGATGAGCGGCGCCGCCCGCCGGCCCGTTCACGCGACGTACCCGATCGCCCGCAGGCGCTGCTCCAGCATCCGCTCCGTGATCTGATCGCCCGCGCGGATCCGGGCGCGGAAATCCAGCATCAGGTCGTCGAGGCGCCCGATCTCCCCGGCCACGCGCCGCTCCTCGTCGGCGGTCACGATCAGCTTCTGCATCGCCCCGCCGCCCATGATCACGCGGCAGTCCGACAGCAGCGCGATCCGCGGATCGTGGGCGACGAAGATGAAGATCTTGCGGTACTCCCTGAGCAGCTCCAGGGCCCGCGTGCGGTGGATTCCCGCGTTCTCGATTTCGTCCAGCAGGATGATCGGCGAGTGGCCGATGACCACCGCGTCGGCGATGAGCAGCGCCCGCGTCTGGCCGCCGGAGAGCCCGGTCATGGCCCCGCCGGGCTCGATCGGTTCGCCGGTCAGCTCGTTGGCGAACTCCAGGGTCTCCTCCACGACCGCGCCGGCGCCGCTGCGCCGGCGGATCCGCGCGTGCGTCGCCAGGAACCGCTTCACCGGCAGGTCCGACAGGAAGTGGGTGTGCTGCGTGATCAGGGCGATCGGGTGCAGCGACGGATCGTTCAGCCACTCCTCCGGAACCGCCTGCCCGTTGATCCGCACGCGCCGCTGCGAGGGCGTGTTGGCGTCGGCGAAGAGCTCCAGATCGTTGATCAGGGTGGTCTTGCCCGAGCCCGTCGGCCCGACGACGCTCACCACGTCGCCCATCGCGATGTCCACGCGTTCCACCGCCTCGTTTTGCCCGTTCCTGCCCCGGCCCCCGAGAATCGTGATCCGCTCGATCTGCATCGTCATGTCATGACCTCCACGGCGCATCGCCGCGCCATCGCCGACGAATCCGGAACCCGGCTCCGCCACAGGGGCGCACCGCGGGCGCGGACTCTCCGCGGCCGCCCGGCCGCGCGCGGCCGGCGAGTGGCCCGCCGGGGCGAGGCGGGTCCTGGTGGCGCCGCAGGGGGACCTCCTGTCCATGACCCTGGCGCTCCGCGATCCGTCCCTCCTGGGGGTGGTGTGCGCCGAAGGGATGGAGG
>CAZSYS010000013.1:0-20461 GCA_964611365.1 uncultured Planctomycetales bacterium | reverse complement strand
CCCCCCCGGCCGCGCGCGTCCGGCGAGTTCAGCCCAGCAGCTTGACCAGAGCTACAATCCCCAGGATCAGCGTCATCAGGCCCACGCCGGCGCGCATCAGCATCTCCGGGAGCTTCCGCACGGTCAGCGTGGCCAGAGGAACGGACATCAGCGCCCCGGCCGTCAGCGGCGCGGCCAGCGTCCAGTCCAGCCGCTTGCCGGCGGCAAGGTAGGCCAGCAGGCCGATCACGCACACCGCCGACTCGGCCAGCGAACTCACCGCCACGGCGTGACGCGCCGGCAGGCCCGACACCACCTGCCCGGCGGTCACCAGCGGACCGTACCCGCCGCCGCTGAAGGCCTTGTTGAAGGCCGCCACCGCGCCGACGGCCACGATGTGGCTGCGCCGGTAACGCAACGGGCGGCGAAACGTCAGCAGCGTCACCGCCCCCATCGCCAGGACGATGAGCACGATCCCCAGCCCCATCCAGAATGCATCGATCCGCACCGCCAGCATCACCGCCGCGCAGGCCCCCACGGCACTGAGGGCCGTCAGCAGCACGGCGGTGAGCCGGGCCTGGCCGTCACGCAGGAAATCGACGTTGCCGTCGCGGTGGTGCATCAGCCCGGCGGCCAGCCCGGTCACGCATTCGCTGAACAGCACGCAAGGCACGATCCGCATCGGATCGAAGCCCGCCAGCACCAGCAGCGGAGTCAGCGCGGTGCCGTATCCCATCCCCAGGCTCGAGTCGATGTACTCGCAGCCCATGGCCATCAGCAGGATCAGCAGCATCGCCCCGGGGCGGTCCACGCCGGCCACCTCCGGCAGGATACGAACCTCGGGGGTCGCCAGCTCCAGCCCCAGCAACACCAGCACCGCGCCCAGGACGGCCGCCGCCAGCCGCACGCGCCTCCGACGCCACGCGGCCGTCAGCGACCAGGACGGGTTGACCATCGCGTCGTTCAAGATCGTGTCCGCCAAGGGATGACTCCTCCGTGAGTTCGCAGGCTTGCGGGCTCCTCCCCGGGCCGCCGCACCTTATCGCGCCGCGAGGTCGCATGCGGCCACCGGGCCGCCCGTGCCTGCCGCCGCCCCCGGCCGCCCGCCCATCGAATCAGCCTGGCCGAGGCCCTGGGTGTCGATCTCCCGCCGCTCGCGGCCGCGCGGCCATCGGTCCGGTCGCCCGGCCATCGGTCATCGCCGCCAGCGTTCCGCCACCGCCAACCCGCGCCTGGTCGGATGGACTGGCCGGCACCTGCTCCGCGCGCCGGCCGGGAACAAGCCGGTTCCGGACAGAACACATTGCAAGCGGCATGCCAGCGCTAAACTATCGGTATCAAAGGCCTTTCGGCATCCACAATAGGCCGATGGCCGCAGATCCTTGAGTTCTGCCGCTATATGTGATAGATTATCTTTTTAATAAAACGGTAAGTCTGTCTCTATTTAACAGTTTTTCCGTTTCATTTAAAGGAATGTCCTCGGTGCAGCGTCTGATGAGCTTGTTGTTGGATGTCTGGCGCGAGGCCTGCCGGCACATCGAGATTGAGGTGTGCGTGTCCCGGATCGCACCGGTGGTGGCCGGGAGTCTGCCGGCGGACCTGCTGGTGGTGCGGCGGCTGGATCTGAACCGTTCCTGCGTGGAGACGGTGGCCACCGGGCTGTGCAAGCCCGGGGCGGAACCGGCCCAGGTCCGCTCGGCCTGCAGCCCCGAGGATATCGAGCGGCTGGTGGGCTGGTGCCGTCGCCAGGAGGTGCTGACCGGCCGGGTGGAGGATGTGGAGAGCGGTTTTCCAGGGCTCCTGCCGGCCGGGCTGCGTGGCCGGGTGCTGGTCGGGCCGTTGAACAGCGAGACCGAGCCCCTGGGGCACGTCGTTTTCGTCGCCGGGGAGAGGGCCCTCTTCGACGAACGGCACGAGCAGACGGTTCTGGCGTTGTGCGAGCCGCTGGCCGTGGCCCTGGACAACGATCGCCGGCTGCGCGAACTGACCAAGCTTCGCGAGACGCTGGAGGCCGACAACCGCTCGCTGCTGTCGCGGCTGGGGCGGCAGGACATCAGCGAGTCGGTGGTCGGGGCGGAGGCCGGGCTGCGGTCGGTGATGGAGCGGGTGAACCTCGTGGCCCGCTCCGACGTGCCGGTGCTGCTGCTGGGCGAGACCGGGACCGGCAAGGAGGTGGTCGCCCGTGCGATCCACAAGGGCTCGCCGCGGGTCAACGGGCCCTTTCTGCGGGTCAACTGCGGGGCCATCCCGCATGAACTCATCGACTCGGAGCTGTTCGGGCACGAGCGCGGGAGCTTCACCGGCGCTGTGGCGATGCGTAAGGGCTGGTTCGAGCGAGCCGACGGCGGAACGCTGCTGCTGGACGAGGTGGGCGAGCTGCCGCCGGCCGCGCAGGTCCGGCTGTTGCGCGTGCTGCAGGACGGCTCCTTCGAGCGGGTCGGCGGCCAGCAGACCCGGCACGTGGACGTGCGCGTGGTGGCCGCGACCAACCGCGATCTGCGGGCGATGGTGGCCGCCGGGCAGTTCCGCGAAGACCTCTGGTACCGTCTGGCGGTGTTCGTGATCCGGATTCCGCCGCTGCGGGAGCGGGTCGAGGACATTCCCGAGCTGGCGGCCCATTTCGCCCTGCGGGCGGCACGGCGGCTGGGGACGGTGCCGCTGGTTCCCAGCCCGGCGGACAATGATCTGCTCGTGGCCTACAGCTGGCCGGGCAACGTCCGCGAGCTGTCGGCGGTGATGGAGCGGGCCGCGATCCTGGGCAACGGCCGGCGGCTGGAGGTGGCCGCGGCGCTGGGAGGCGGTGTGCCCATGCCGGTGGCCGCGACGATGCCTCCGCCGGTGGCGAACAGCCCGGCCGTGCCCGTGCCGGTGCCGGCGCGGGAGGCTCCCCTTCCGTCGGCCGAGCCGTCGTCCACGCTGGATCAGGCCATGGTCCGCCACATCGAGGCGGCGCTGACCCGGACGCACGGCCGGATCGAGGGGGTGTTCGGGGCCGCCCGGCTGCTGGGCATCAACCCGAACACCCTGCGTTCGCGGATGCGCCGGCTGGGCATCGACTGGCGGCGCTACCGGGCCCCGGCGAGCCGGTCCGGGGGGCTCTGACGGCCGGGCACCGGGCCGCTGTCTGTGCGCTGGTTTCCGGCGGCGGGCGGACGATCAGCGGCATGCCGGACTCCTCCGCGGGATTCATGGGAACTCCAGCCGCGTGCCCGTGGTGCAGTGAACGCACCGGCCGGGGATTTCCCGGTACAGGCAGGCCATGGCCTCCAGGCCGGTGCAGTGGGCCAGGCCGATGTGCCGCACGTCCAGCTCGCGCAGTGCCGCGACCGTGTGCCGCAGGCGGCGCTCGTCGGCGTTCAGCAGGTGCATCCCGCCCAGCACGGCATGGATGCGGCCGGCGCCGGTGAGCGAGCGGATGCAGTCGAGCGTGTTCACGACGCCGGCGTGGGCACATCCCAGCAGCACGACCGGGCCGTCGGAGGTCTCCAGCCACAGGGCCTGGTCGTCGACGACCGCATCCGGCTCGGTGCAGGCCTCGTCGAGGTAGAAGGCCCCGCCGGCGTCCTCGAAGTCGTTGCGCCGCGGAATCCGGCCGGTGACCTGCACCCCGTCACCCAAGTCGGTGGGCCCGGCCCCGGTCAGGGCAACGGCGGCCGCGTGGGGCTCGAGGTCGGCGGGGGATCGGAAGGGCGATCCGACGGCCCGCGCGCGACCGTCGGGGTCCCGGGCGTACCGCTCGCCGAAAGCGGCCGGGTGGGTGTGGATCACGGCCCGGGCGAAGCGCGGCAGAGCGGCGGCCAGCCCGCCGGCATGGTCGTAGTGCCCGTGGCTGAGCACCACGTCGGTGACCGCCGACAGGTCGATCCCCAGCCGTTCGGCGTTGTGCGCCAGGGCCATGCCCTGCCCGGTGTCCAGAAGGATCCGCCGGTCGGCGCGCTCGATCCAGAAGGCCAGCCCGTGCTCGGCCAGCAGGCCGCGGCGGCCGGCGGTGTTCTCCACCAGAACGGTGATCGTCGTCGATGCGGCGGCCATGGCGTCGGGGCCCTGGCGGTTCAGTAGTCGAGGGTCAGAATGCGCCCCCGGGTGAACGTGAAGAACGCTTCCTTGTCGGCGACGCGCACGCCGGGCATGAGGTCGTCGGGCGTCTTGCCCAGCGCCTTCAGGCAGCCCGGACAGGCGTAGATGGGCACCGACTTCTCCAGCAGCGTCCGGATCTGCGCGTGCGACGAGTCAAAGGCCGGAAAGCGGATGTCCGGCGCGTCCTTGAGCACCGTCTGGATGCCCTTGAGGTCGCAGTAGACCAGCACGTCGCGGTCGGCGGCCATCAGGTTGGCCATCTTCAGGGCCATCGACACGGCGTGGGGATCGTCCGGCCCCCTGGTCAGGTGCACGAACACGCCGTCTCGCGTGGGTCCCGCGCCGCTGCAGGCGGGGGTGCTGCTGCAGCCGGTCAGGGCCGCGGCGGCCAGGGCGGTGGACAGAACCGCGGCTCTTGCGTGCGTTCTCATGGCGATTCTCCCTGAACATGGGGTGATCGGCAGGCCCGCGCCGTTGACTCGGCACGGCTTGTCCGGGTTGCGCTCCGCAGGTCCGGCCGGTGAACAAAGAGCCCCAGCGCCGAGGCCTTCACCCGGCCGTCCTGCAGGAGTTCAGCCCTGAGCTGATAGGCGGGGGGCGACGAGCGGACCAGACGGGCACGGACGTGAACATCCGCCTCGAGCTCCACCGGCCGGCGGAACTTGATCTCCATCCGGGCGGTGACCGCGGTGCAGCCCTCGTGAAACAGGCAGTGGGTCATGGCCGCGTCCAGCAGCAGCGAGACCACGCCGCCGTGCATCATCCGCGGATAGCCTTGCAGGTGCGTGCCGGCGCTGAGCCGCGCCTCGGTCCAGCCGTCGGCTCCGCGGGAGAAAGCGAGGTTCATCCCGCGCTGGTTGCACGGGCCGCACACCAGGCATCCCTCGTGGCTGGGGTGGCTGGTCGTCGAGGTCGCAGGAGGCGATGGATCAGTGATCACAGACGTTGGCGCCCGTCTCCAGCGTGCCGGCCAGGTACGCCCGGGCCAGTTCTTCCGGGGTTCCGTCCCGGGCTCCCAGGATAACCTCGATGCCGTGCTGCGCGAACAGGTCCAGGGCCCGCCGGCCCATGCCGCCGGCGATCACCACTTCGGCGCCCTGCTCATGCAGCCAGCGCGGCAGCAGGCCCGGGGCGTGCGGCGGCGGCGCGACCTCCTGCCGGCCGAGGATGCGCCGTTCAGCCGGGTCGGCGTCGATCAGTGCAAAACGTTCGCAGTGTCCGAAATGCAGGGCCAGTCGGCCGCCGGCCACCGGAATGGCGATTCTCATCAGCGGTCTCCGTCGTCAGGTGCAGCAGACTCAGGGGGCGTGCCCTTCCACGTCGGCCGACGAGGCCTGAACCAGTTGCCCGGCCCGGAACCTTTCGACCGTCTGGCGGACTGTCCCGGCCGCGCCGGTGTACACCGCCACGCCGCCGCTGCGCAACGCTTGAAAAGCCTTGGGACCGACGTGCCCGGTCAGCACCGCCTGGGCACCCAGCTCGACCACCTTCCGGGCGGTCTGGATTCCAGCACCCTGGGCGGCGTTGAGGTTGAGCTGGTTGTCGATCGCGGTGTGCCCGCACACCCCGTCCTCCAGCACGATCAGATACCGGGCCCGCCCGAAACGCGGGTCGGCCGGGGCGTCAGGCTCCGGACCCTGGGCTGTGACGACGATTCTCACGGTTGTTCCTCGTGTCCGCCTGCCGGGGGCCGGCGATCCTGAGTTCTGTCCTTGCAGGTGCCGTACCACTCGACAAGATTCCGCCCTGTTGTTCTTAAGTGGCAATTTTTCAACAGGTTAAGACAGAGATGGCCCTGCGGATATCCTGCGCCGGGGGCGGCGACGATTGCAGATTGCAACCCTAGGGCCGGCGTCGCCCGTCGGTCTGGGGTGCGGCGATGCCCATGGACTTCATCTTGCGGTACAGGGTGGCCGGGTGAACGCCCAGTTCCTCGGCCGCCCTTTTGCGGTGGCCGTGGTGGCGCTGGAGCACCTCGGTGATCAGCAGTCTTTCCATGGCATCCAGTCTGGTCGGCCGGCCCGGATCCCCGGTTGCAGTCCCGGACGTCGGGCGCAGTTCCGGGGGCAGATGGTGCACCTCGATCAGGCCGCCCCGGCACAGGACGAAGGCCTGCTCGATGATGTTCTCCAGTTCCCGCACGTTGCCGGGATAGTCGTGTTCCATGAGCCGGGCCATGACCTCGCTGGAGACGCCGGCGATAGCCCGACCTTTGAGGCGGTTGAACCTGGCGACCAGGCGATCCACCAGCAGGGGGATGTCCTCGCGACGCTGACGCAGGGGCGGCAGCTTCAGGTGGACCACGCGGATGCGATAGAAGAGGTCCTCGCGGAACTGTCCGGCGCGGACCAGTTTGACCAGGTCCCGGTGCGTGGCGGCGACCACGCGGACATTGACCGGCACGGTATCGACGGCCCCCAGCGGCTCGATGCACCGCTCCTGAAGCACGCGCAGGAGCCGCACCTGCATGGCCGGCGAGATGTCGCCGATTTCATCCAGAAACAGGGTTCCTCCGTCGGCCAGCGCGAAACGGCCCGGCTTGTCGCGGCGGGCATCCGTGAAGGCTCCGGCCTTATGGCCGAAAAGCTCGGATTCCAGCAGGGTGTCGGGCAATGCCCCGCAGTTGATGGCGACGAACCGCTTGCGTTTGCGGGGCGAGAGGTTGTGAATTGCCCGGGCGAACAGCTCCTTGCCGGTGCCGCTGGCCCCCTCGATCAGCACGGTGCTGTCGCTTTCGGCCACCTGCGGAAGGATCTGAAACAGGCCGGCCATGGCCGGACTGCGGCCGACGATGTCCTCGAAGGTGTAGCGGGCCTGGAGTTCCTTCTGCAGCTGCTCGATCTGGCTGAGGTCCTGGAAGGTCTCCACGCCGCCGATCACCGCTCCATCGGCGGATCGCAGCAGCGCGGTCGAGATGCGGATCGGAATGCGTTGCCCGGCCTGCCCGATGATGTGCGCCGTGGCGTTGACCACCGGCTTTCCGGTGGTCAGCGTGGGGCGCAGGGCGCAGGCGGCCTCGCAGACGTCGGCCCGGAAGACCTCGCAGCACGGCCGCCCGAGGGCCTGGCGGGCGGGGACCCCGGTGATGCGTTCGGCCGCCCGGTTAAAGGTCGTAATCCGCCATTGGAGATTGACTGTGAAGACGCCCTCGTTGATCGAGTCCAGGATCACATCCTGCTGGCGTCGCTCTGCGGCCGGTGGGGGGACGAGTCTGTCGGTCATCGTGCGATAGTATATCATCATTTGGTGCAAAATGCAATACATAAAAGATTATTATATTGCAATATGCAAATATATGCTGAATCCGCCACGCCGCCCTTTATTGATTTAATATCATTCCAAAAATGAAGTTACTTGCCGATCGACAAGAGAGAATCTGGTGGCACCGAACTTGTGTGGTGCAATCGTGATGCGGATCGCCATTCCCCATTGGCAGGGCCGGGTATCGCCGGTGCTGGATGCCGCGGCGCACCTGCTGCTGGTCGATTGGATGGACGGGCGGGAGGTCGGCCGGCGGGAGGTGCTCCTGCGTTCGCAGCATCCGCTGGAGCGGGCCCGGGAGGTTGCTGAGCTGCAGCCGGATGTGCTGATCTGCGGGGCGATCTCCTGGCCGCTGGAAACAGGGCTGGTTGCAGGCGGACTGCGGGTCATTCCGCACATCTGCGGGAACATCGAGCAGGTGCTGGCGGCTTTCCACGGCGGGCGTCTGGACAGTGGGGCCTTTGCGATGCCGGGCTGCTGCAGGCGAAGGCGTCGGCGTGCCGGGCGGCGGCGTGGGAGACGGTCCGAGGAATGCAGCGGACTGATGGAAGGGGCCGACGGTGCGGGAGCGGTTCCCGAGCCGTGAATCGAGGTTTGAAGGCGGATGATCTTTTTCCGCCTTTGACAGGATGACGGAGGTGACATCATGCCGGCAGGCGATGGAACAGGACCGATGGGTGCAGGGCCCATGACCGGACGCGGGGCGGGTTACTGCTCAGGCTACGGGATGCCGGGTTTCGCGAACCTCGGCTTCGGCCGGGGTATGGGCATGGGTTTCGCATGGGGGTGCGGCGGGGGCCGGGGGCGGGGCTTCCGTCATCGTTTCCGGGCGACGGGCCTGCCCTTCTGGGCATCCATGCCGTCGATGGCCGCAGGGCCCGCGGCATCGGAACCCGACCGGCAGCAGCAGTCGGCCATGCTCAAGGCTCAGGCCCGGCGGATGGAGGCCGCCCTGGAGCAGCTCCGTCAGCGGATTGCCGAACTGGAGGCCGCCGACCCGAAGGAGGCCTGACATGGACGGGCAATCCTGTCCGGGCGGATGTCGAGGGCGCAGCCGCCGGCGGCGTGGCGGCGGGACCGGTGACGGGTCCGGCCGGCGATGCGGCCAAGGGGCCGGTGGGTATGTCTGGTCTGCGGCCTGTGGCCCATGCGCGGGCGATCCCGGCGCTGCGGCCGGGCCTGAGCCCTTGGCGGGAACGCCGGCGGCGGCACTGGAGCCGGCCGGGGCGCAGGCGCCGACATCGAGGGCCGTGGCGGTGATTGATCAGGCGGTCTGCAGCGGGTGCGGCGTGTGTGCGTCCTCCTGTCCGCGGGACGCGATCACGGTGACCGACCGCGTGAGGGTGGACGCCTCCCGTTGTTCAGGCTGTGGAGCCTGCACCCGGGTCTGTCCCTCGGGCGCGATCCACATGGTGGCCGCGTAGCCGGTCAGCCGCCGGTCCCGCATGGCGCCAACCGCCGCCGCGGTGGTCGTCGAAGTTGTGGAGCGAGTATGCGAACGTACCTGGACTGTGTGCCGTGCTTCGTCCGTCAGGCGATCGATTCGGCGCGGCGGGTGAGCGACGATCCGGCGGTGCACGAACGCCTGCTGCGCGAGACGCTGTCGGTGGCCTCGAAGATGTCGTTCGATCGTCCGCCGCCGGCGATGGGGCGGCTGATCCACCGCCGTCTGCGCGAGCTGACCGGCCGGCAGGATCCCTATGGTTCTGCCAAGCAGCAGGCCAACATGATGGCGCTGGCCATGCTTGAGGATGTTCGGCGACGGGTGTCGGGCACGGCGGATCCCTTTGCTGCCGCGGTGCGGCTGGCCATCGCGGGAAACGTGATCGATCTGGGCGTCAAGAGCCATCTGACCGACGACGAGGTCCGGTCGGTGCTGGATTCGGCGCTGGAGGATCCGCTGGACGACCGCGCGGTCGAAGACCTGCGGCAGGCGGCCGCGACGGCCGGGGACATCCTTTACCTGGCCGACAACGCCGGCGAGATCGTCCTGGACCGCCTGCTGATCGAGGCCCTGGGACCTGAGAAGGTCACGCTGGCGGTCAAGGGAGCCCCGATCATCAATGACGCGACGCGCGAGGACGCCGAGGCCGCCGGTCTGACCTCCCTGGTGACGGTGATCGACAACGGGTCGGACGCACCGGGCACGATCCTGGAGTTGTGCAGCCGGTCCTTCCGCGAGCGGTTCGAATCCGCCGGCCTGGTGGTCTCCAAGGGCCAGGGCAACTACGAGACGCTGAATGACTCGACGGCGGGGAACCTCTTTTTTCTTCTGAAAGTCAAGTGCGGCGTGATCGCCCGGGATCTGGGTTGCGACGTCGGGGAGATGGTCGTGCGTCGGCACCGGCCGGTGGTGCCGGTCGCGCGCCGGGTGGACGGGGGCGACTTCGACTGGCTGGCCGAGGCGGCGCATTCATGAGGGCCGGCGGCGCCGGGTATGGCGGCATGGGAGACGGGGCGGGACAGGCCGCCGACCACCGGGCCGCTGGCGGCCGGACCGGCGATGGGGAGCAGGTATGCGAATCGCCGTAGCCAGCGGCAAGGGCGGAACCGGAAAGACCACCGTGGCGACGAGCCTGGCCTGGGTGGCCGCGCAGGACGGTCGTACGGTCGCTTATGTCGACTGCGACGTGGAGGGGCCCAACGGCCACCTGTTTCTCAAGCCGGAGTGGCTGGTTCGCCGGCCGGTCACGCGGCCGGTACCCCGGGTTGATGAAGGCGGCTGCACGCAGTGCGGTCGTTGCGGGGACATCTGCCGGTTCAGCGCGATCGTGCCGCTCGGGATGACCGTGCTGGTCTACCCGGAGCTCTGCCACGGTTGCGGAGGCTGCACACTCGTGTGCCCTGCGGGGGCCATCGCCGAAGTCCAGCGGGAAATCGGCGTGCTGGAGATGGGCTGGTCGGGGGAGGTGCAGTTCAACCGCGGCGTGCTGAACGTCGGCGAGGCCATGAGTCCGCCGCTGATCCGCCGGGTCAAGCAGGCTCCGCCCCAGATGGACCTGACGGTGATCGATTCGCCGCCGGGCACTTCGTGTCCCGCCGTGGAGGCCGTGCGCGGCGCCGACCTGGTGCTGCTGGTCACCGAGCCGACGCCGTTCGGTCTGAACGACCTGAAGCTGGCCGTGGAGATGGTGCGTGCCCTGGGCCTGCCGGCCGCGGTGGTGGTGAACCGGGCCGACGGCGGCGACCGCCGCACCTGGGAGTACTGCCGCCGGGCCGGCCTTGCGGTCCTGGCCGAGATCCCCGATGACCGCCGGGTGGCCGAGGCGTACTCGCGCGGCGAACTGGCGGGCGAGGCCGTGCCGGAGATGGGCGCGATTCTGCGCCGCCTGGTCGAGCGGCTGGAGGATCGGGCGGTTTTTTCCGGCCCCGGCGCGGCGGCTTCGCGGGGGACCGGCACATGAGGGAGCTGGTGGTGATCAGCGGCAAGGGCGGCACCGGCAAGACGTCGATCACGGCGTCGCTGGCGGTGCTGTCGGGCCGGTGCGTGGCGGCCGACTGCGACGTCGACGCGTCCGATCTGCACCTGGTGCTTTCGCCGCAGATCATCGAATGCCACGAGTTCTACAGCGGCCACCACGCGGTGATCCGCCCTGACGCCTGCACCGGATGCGGATCGTGCATGGCGCATTGCCGTTTCGGAGCGATCAGGTCTCTGTCGGAGCCGGATGAGTTCAGCGGCTCTTTTCCGGACGCACGATACGACTGCCAGAGCTGCGATTACTGCCGGCGGTCCTGCCCGGCGCAGGCCGGTGAGGTGATTCGCGCGTTGACCGAAGCCGTCGGTACGGCGCGAACCCGCTTCGGCGTCGATCCGCTCGCATGCGAAGGCTGCGGCGTCTGCGTCCGCGTCTGCCCGCAGCAGGCCATCGACTTTCCGGAGCGGCTCTGCGGGGAGTGGTTCATCTCGCGGAGCCGTTGCGGCCCGATGGTCCACGCCCGGCTGGGCATCGCTCAGGGCAATTCCGGCAGGCTGGTCAGCCTGGTCAGGGCCCAGGCCCGGCGCGTGGCCGGCGAAGAGGGCGTGGAGCTGATCCTGGCGGACGGCCCCCCGGGGGTCGGCTGCCCGGTGATCGCGTCGGTCACCGGCGCGAGTCTGGTTCTGGCGGTGACCGAGCCGACGCCGGCGGGCGAGCATGACCTTCAAAGGGTGGCGCAGCTGGCCCGGCATTTCGGTCTGCCGCTGGCGGTATGCGTCAACAAGTGGGATCTGAACCCCGGGCTGAGCGGGCGCATCGAGGATTGGTGCTTTAGAAACGGCATTAGTCTGGCCGGGCGCGTGCGTTATGATCGCGGCGTCACCCGGGCCCAGATCGAACGACAGGCGGTGGTGGAGTCGCAGGCCGCCGCCGGCGTTGCGGACGATATCCGCGCTCTCTGGGGGACCTTGCAGTCGGCCCTGGCATCGACTTGAGCCCCGGCTCGGGCGATCGGACCGGAACGCCGCCCTTTTCAGGGGATGGAGGGGCGCCGGGACGACGCCCGGCGGGGGGGCTCCGCGGTGCGGGGTTAATGAACGCTGCGTCGCTTCAGGGTGTCGGGCCGCGACCCGGCCGACGGCGTCGGGCGATCCAGGGCAGCGAGGCCGGCAGCAGCAGGGCGGGCTCGGGCAGGACGGTGACGCCTGCCGGGACGAACGACACCTCGGCGAAGCCGGCGGGGTCCAGGGCAAAGCCTTCATTGAGGTCGCCGGGGGTGAACGACGCGGCCAGCGGGCAGGTGCCCGGGGCCAGGGCTTCAAAGGCGATGGTGGCCAGCAGGATGTCCGGGCCGGCCATGGAGTCGGGAAAAGCGACGCCCGCCAGACCGTCGCCGTCGGGGGCGTAGGCGGGGAACCAGGCCGGCGCGATGGCCGGCGGACCGGATCGCCGCACGAGGGCGCCGTCGAAGGCCAGGTCCAGTCCCCAGGCCACGACCGGCTGGTCGAGATCGGCCCGCAGCTGAACGGTGAAGCTCTCGCCGGGAAGCACCTGGTCGGCCGAGGGCATCACATACACGATCACGCCGGCCTGGGCCGACGCCGTCAGAGCGCAGAAGGCGGCCGCGACAACGGGCATTCCGGGCTTGTTCATCGGTCTGGTTCCCCTCAGTGTGGCCGTCACCCCGCGTGCAGGCAGGCTTGCCCCTTTCCGAGCCTCCTCCCGGGCGGCTCTTCTTCTTCCTTCCCGGCCGCCGGCCTGGGAGTGGTATGCCGCTTCCCTCCCGTTACCTCTCCCCGGCCGCAGGCCTGAGGGCAGTATACCGGGCGGGGTTGGGGCTTTACAAGCTTTTCCGGCGGGTTTTTCGGGTTTCTGTCGGCGAGGCTTTCGACGGGCCCGGCGGGCGGGATTTGATCCCCGGGGCGGCACCGGGTAACGATGGAGGGCTTCAAGCGGTCGGGCAGCGGCGGGCCTGAGGACGGTCCGGCCGGGCCGGTCGGCGGAAGGCGGCGGACGATGGCCAGCGTGGTTCGAGCGGGCTTGATTCAGGCGGGTCTGGGGGTCCCGGCCGGGTCCGGGGCGGCGCGGATCCGGCAGGCGATGATCGACCGGCACGTCGCGCTGATCGGCGAGGCGGCCGGGCGGGGGGTGCAGGTGCTCTGCCTGCAGGAGCTGTTCACCGGCCCGTACTTTCCGGCCGAGCAGAACGACGCCTGGCGGGCGCTGGCCGAGCCGGTGCCGGAGGGGCCGACGACGCGGCTGATGAGCGAGCTGGCCGCCCGGCACGGGATGGTGCTGATCGTGCCGCTGTTCGAGGAGGAGCTGCCCGGGCTGCACTACAACACCGCGGCGGTGATCGACGCCGACGGCCGGTACCTGGGCAAGTACCGCAAGGTGCACCTGCCGCACTGTGCGCCTGGGTTCTGGGAGAAGTTCTATTTCCGTCCGGGCAACCTGGGCTATCCGGTGTTCCAGACGCGTTTCGCCCGGATCGGCCTGCTGATCTGTTACGACCGGCACTTTCCGGAGGCGGCCCGCTGCGTGGGGCTGGGCGGGGCGGAGATCGTGTTCAATCCGTCGGCGACGGTGGCGGGTCTGGCGGAGTATCTCTGGACGCTGGAGCAGCCGGCGCACGCCGCGGCCAACGGCTATTTCGTCGGGGCGGTGAACCGCGTGGGGCGGGAAGAGCCCTGGGGGATCGGGGAGTTTTTCGGGCGGTCGTATTTCTGCGATCCGCGGGGGCGGATTCTGGTCGAGGGGTCGCGGGACCGCGACGAGGTGGTGACGGCCGACCTGGACCTGGAGATGATCCGGGAGGTCCGGCACGTCTGGCAGTTCCTGCGCGACCGCCGGCCGGAGACCTACGGCCGGCTGACCGAGCCGTGATCATCCGCCGCTGAGCTTGACCACGTCCTGGACGGTGACGAAGAGGAAGACGCTGACGATCAGCACCAGCCCGATGACCTGGGTGGCGATCTGGACCTTCATGCTCACCGGGCTGCCCTTGATCTTCTCGATGAGCAGGAAGATGAACAGCCCGCCGTCGACGATGGGCAGGGGCAGGAAGTTGATGACTCCCAGGTTGGCCGAGATGATCGCCAGGAAATAGGTGAGCACGACGGGCCCGGCCTCGGCGAAGCGCGATCCCATCTGCAGGATGCCGACGGGCCCGGAGATCTGTTCGAGCCCCATCGAGCGGGTGAAGATCATGCGCTGCATGCTCAGGTAGACCTGCTCGATGAAGTAGTACGTCTTTCGCACGCCGATCATCATGGCCTTGAAGGGGTTGGCCTCGCGGATCACGACGGTGCGCGGTTCGGTGAACAGGTCGTCGGGCTGGTAGGTGACGCGCTGCACCCAGGTGTCGAGCATCTCGGGGGTGACCAGGAGGCGGACCTCGCGCGGGCGGTCCTCGAGGTTGGACTGGTAGGCGACGGTGACCTCGCGGCCGATGCATTCGCGGAGGATCTCGCGGGCTCCGAGCCAGTTGTCGACGGTGGCCAGGACCTGCCGTCCCTGGTAGCCGACCTCGGTGGCGGTGCGTCCGTCGATGTGCAGGATGACGTGGGCCGCCGGCAGGTCGAAGGTGGTTCCCAGGGTGTGCGGCACGCGGATCGTGCCGTTCTGTTCGGGGCCGGAGCCGTACGCCCAGCTCAGCACGACCTCGCGTCCGGCCTTTTCGCGGAAGCGCTCGACCAGCTGGTCCCAGGTGGCGACGGGCTCGCCGTCGAGCCGGGTGATCAGGGCTCCGCGGGGCATGACCTCGCGCAGCGCCGCGGCCGGGGTGGGGATTCCGCGATCGACCTCGGGCTCAATGTCGGCCACGATGAGGCGGTCGTTTTCCTGGGCGTTGAGGTAGAGTCCGACCTGGGGTTCGCCGCGGCCGAACAGGCCCAGCCCGGGAACCCTGGGACGGACGACCAGCGTGCAGGTCTGGCCGCCGGCGCGTTCGACGATGACGCGGATGTCGCGCTCGGGGTTCTCGCGGCGGATGCGGTTGATCTCCTCGAGGCGCGGGGCGATGCGGTCGCCCCACTGGACGATGACGTCCCCGGGCCGCAAGCCGGCCTTCTCGCCGCGCGAGCCCTCATCGACCTGGGCGACGCGGCGGCGCGGCACCAGCCCCAGCAGATGCCCGCTGGTCTCCTCGACCGGGCCGGTGGGGGCGAAGTACAGGTGGGCCCGCCGCCGGATCTGCAGCTCCGTGTCCTGCGGTGCGGCGGCGGCGTCCTGCGGACCGGAGGATCCGGCCGGTCGCCGCACGGTCAGTGTGGCGTAGCGGCCGCGGAGATCCTTGAGGCGGTAGGCGATCTGAAAATAGTTGTCGACCGGATGGCCGTCCACCGCGGTGATGATGTCGCCGATCCGGAGCTGTTCGGTGTCCGGCAGTCCGGGCTCGGGGCTGGCGAACATCACCCGGTTGGTCATGGGCGGGGCCACGCCGATGCGCAGGATGTTGTGTCCGGGGCTCATCTCCGGGCGCAGGGTGACCGTTTCCCGGCGGAATCCGCCCTCGGCGGCGGGATCCGGGCGGTCGTAGGCGATGAGCATGTCGGCGTCGGGGTCGGACAGGGCCACGGCGGCGCGGAGGTCGTTCTGGTCGGTGATCGACTGCCCGTTGACCGACCGGATGACGTCACCGACGCGCAGGCCGGCCTTCTCGGCGGGCATGCCGGGGGAGATCTCGCCGATCTCGGCCGAGCGGGACTCCATCCCGACCATGAAGACGATCATGAACAGGAACGCGGCGAAGGCGAAGTTCATGGCCACGCCGGACGAGACGATGACCATGCGCTGCCAGACGGGCTTGTGGGTGAAGGCCCGGGGGTCGTCCTTGACGCGCAGCTCGCCGGACTTGTCGACGGTAAAGTCCTCCTGGCCGAGCATCTTGACGTAGCCGCCGATGGGCAGGATGTTGATCGAGTAGCGGGTCTCGCCCCAGGTGAAGCCGAGGACCTCGCGGAAGAAGCCCAGGGCGAACTTGTCCACCCGCACGTTGCAGAGCTTGGCGGCCACGAAGTGGCCCAGCTCGTGGACGAAGATCACCGCCGAGAAGCCGGCGAACATCAGCAGGTAGTGCAACAGCGACACCCACCCGTCGGCGAGGGCGGAAGCCGCGGCCAGGGCCACAGGTCCGGTCAGGCATTCAGGCATTCGGCCACCTCGCGACGCGCCCAGGCGTCGGCCTCCAGCAGGGTCTGCAGATCGGGGTCGTGCACGACGTCGTGCCGCTCCAGCACACGTTCCACCAGTTCGACGATGCGACCGAAGAGGATCCGGTTCCCGCGGAAGGCCTCCACCGCGGCCTCGTTGGCGGCGTTGAGCACCGCCCCGGCCGTTCCGCCGGTCCGGGCGACCTCGAAACCCAGCCGCAGCGCGGGAAACCGCCGCATGTCCGGCGGTTCGAAGTTCAGCCGGCGGATGGTGGACAGATCCAGCCGCCGGGCGCAGCCCTCGAGCCGTTCGGGCCAGGTCAGGGCGTACTGAATCGGGGTGCGCATGTCCGGCGTCCCCAGCTGGGCGATCACCGAGCCGTCGCGGAACTCGACCATCGAGTGAATGATCGACTCGGGGTGAATCAGCACTTCAATCGAATCGGCGTCCAGGCCGAACAACCAGCGGGCCTCGATGATCTCCAGAGCTTTATTCATCATCGTGGCCGAGTCGATGGTGATCTTGGGGCCCATGCTCCAGGTCGGATGCCGCAGGGCGTCGGCCGGCCTGGCCGAGGCCATCTGTTCGGCGGTCCAGGTCCGGAACGGCCCGCCGCTGGCGGTGAGGTACACCTTGCGGACCTCGGCGCGCCGCCCGGCGGCCATGGCCTGGAAGACGGCCGAATGCTCGCTGTCGATCGGCAGCAGATCGACGTTTCTGGCCTCAGCCAGCGGCACCAGCAGGCTGCCGGCCACGACCAGGGCCTCCTTGTTGGCCAGTCCGACGGCCTTTCCGGCGTCCACGGCCGCCAGCGTGGATTCTAGACCGGCGGCCCCGACGATGGCCGCGACCACAAAGTCGGTTTCCGGCCGGCGCACCAGCTCGACGAGTCCCTTGGCGCCGACCAGCAGCTCGGTCGCGCCGTTGAGCAGGGGTCGGACATCGGCGGCGTGCCGCGGATCGGCGATGGCCACGGCGCCGGGTTTCAGGAGGCGGGCCTGCTCGGCCAGCTCCCGCCACCGGCTGCGTGCGGCCAGGCCGGCGGCGCGGTACTCCGGGCCCAGTCCACGGATGACATCCAGCGTGCTGGTCCCGATCGACCCGGTCGATCCGAGAATCGTGATTCGCCTGCCCACCGACAAAGCCCGCCGGGATGTCCGTTCGCGGCCGAATCCGCGATTGGCGTACTATAGATTCGGCCGGTCGGGCTGACAAGACGGGCAGGCCGCGGGGGGCGCGGGCTGACGCCGCCGTATCCTGTTGTGTCGCAGCAAGTTGCGTGTTCCGGCGTCGTTGGCCTGCCCGTGCGCGGGTCGATATAATCGGCATGTCGTCCGTCGGCGCCGGTGTCCGGCCTCGTGGCCGGGATCCGGCGCTCGCCTCCGGGCGGCGGAATCCGAGTTCATCATGAGCGAGGTCTTGCTGAGCGCCCGGCGGTTCCGGGTGGAGCGGCGGGTGGTGGACGTGCCCGGGCGGGGGCCCGTGAGCCGGGAGGTGGTGGTTCATCCCGGCGCCGTGCTGATCCTGCCGGTGCTTTCGGACGCCGAGGTGGTGATGATCCACAACTACCGCTTTGCGGTCGGGCGCGAGCTGCTGGAGCTGCCGGCCGGCACGCTGGAGCCGCCGGAGCCCCCGGAGGCCTGCGCTGCCCGCGAGCTGGAGGAGGAAACCGGGTACGTCGCCGGGCGG
This sequence comes from uncultured Planctomycetales bacterium, assembly GCA_964611365.1. Classification (GTDB taxonomy): domain Bacteria; phylum Planctomycetota; class Phycisphaerae; order UBA1845; family PWPN01; genus CALLOB01. The sequence goes on along the minus strand of CAZSYS010000013.1, from coordinate 2,882 downwards.
ATCGAGCGGTTGTGCGCCTTCTACACCACGCCGGGGTTCACCGACGAGCTGATGCACGTGTTCGCAGCCCGCGACCTGCGGCGGACGGCCCAGCGGCTGGAGGGCGGCGAGCAGATCCGGGTGGAGGTGATGCCGCTGTCGGAGGCTCTGGCGGCGACGCTGGACGGCCGGATCGTCGATGCCAAGACCATCGCGGCCCTGCATCTGTACCGGGCCCGTTCCGGAGTCCCGGCATGAGCTGGCGCGACCGTCCCTACGCCGCCGGTGATGACGACACCTCCGGCATGCCGCAGATGCGCATCCAGTTCCCCCGGCCGGGCACCGCGGTGGTGTGGCTGATCATCGTCAACGTCGCGGTGCACTTCCTGAACGCGGCGGCATCCAACCGGGTGGATCTGAGCCGGGTGTTCGGGCTGAGCCTCAGCGGCCTGGGGCACCTGTTCGTCTGGCAGCCGGTGACGTACATGTTCATGCACAGCGTCAGCGGCGGGCAGGTCGTCTGGCATCTGCTGTTCAACATGCTGATGCTGTACTTCATCGGCGTGGAGGTGGAGCGTCTGCTGGGCACGCGGCGTTTTCTGCAGTTCTACTTCACCTGCGGTCTGGTCGGCGGACTGGCTTACGTGGTGTTCTCGCTGTTGCGGCCGGCATACGCCGGGGTGCCGATCGTCGGGGCCAGCGGAGCGGTGTACGGGCTGCTGCTGGCGGCGATGATCTTTTTTCCGGGGATGAAGATCCTGGTCTTCCTGTTCTTCATGCCGATCCGGGTGTTCGGGCTGCTGCTGATCGCGATGCTGGTCCTGCAGGGCATCAGCCCGGGCGGTCTGGGCAACCCCGGGGGCGAGGTCTGTCACATCGCCGGCGCGGCGGCCGGTCTGGCGGTCTTCCGGTTGTGGGGGATGCTTCCGCAGGTGCGGTTTGCGGCGGTGGAGGGCGTGGCCGGGCGGCTGCGCCGGGGTGCCTGGGAGCGGCGGCAGCGGGCCCAGGCCGCCCGCGAGGCCGAGGTGGACCGCATCCTCGAGAAGGTGCACCGCGGCGGCATCGCCAGCCTGACCGCGCGCGAAAAGCGGACGCTGGCCGAGGCCACCCGGCGCCAGCAGGCCGAGGACCGCCGCGCCGGTCGGGGGCCGCTGTGACCGGGCCGGCGGGGCGGACTCATCGCAGGGCGATCATCTGCCGGAAGCAGGCGTCCCGGACCTTCGCGCCGGCGGCCGGGCCCCAGAGAACCGCCTGGGCCTCGTAACCGCCTTCCCAGTACTCCTCTTCGGTGGTCAGATAGGACATATAGCCGCCGGTCAGCCCGAGCACGAACGTCCGGCCGAAGCCCAGGGCGGCGGCGTCGAAGCGGATCTGCTCTCCCAGCTGCGCGGTCGGCTCGCCGGGCACGGTCACGAGCACGAGATCATCCCCCAGACGGACGGCGTGAAGTCGAAAGCGCGTGTCGATCCAGCCCTCGTTCAGCGGCCAGGCGACTCCCGGGGCGTAGTGGATCACGCGGGCGCAGACGCCGTCGCCGGCGGTCTCGCCGAGGCGCTGCGGCGACAGGGCCAGTTCGCCGGGCCCCATGTCCAGGAGCGCCGATTCGACGCGGATGGTCGTTTCCGGCGAGCCGGCGGCGGCCTCCCGCAGGCGGAGCACCTCGTCGGCGATGGCGGTCCCGCCCTCCTCCAGACCCTGCTCGCCGCGCCGGGCGGGGCTGACGTCGCCGGCGGCACCGTTGGCAAACAGGGCGATGCAGCCGCAGTTCTCTTCGATGCGGGCGCAGGCGGCGCCCATGACGTCCGCCGAGAGCCGCAGGTTGTCCGGCCCCAGGGCGGTGCCGTGAATCGCGAAGTTCCACAGGACGGCCAGCGGCCGGCTGTCGGCCCCGTCGATGCGGATCACGCCCAGCGGGGGGGCCACGTCCTGCCGACTGCGGCGGGAAAAGGCCACGCCCGGCAGGCTGCCGCAGGCCGAGCCGATGCGGGCCGGTCGCAGGCCGTCGCGGGCCTGGATCAGGGCATCGACCGCGCGGTCGATGAACGGGTCGCGCACCGACGGACTGGCCGCATCGACGGCCAGGAGGCTCCACAGGGCCAGGTCGGTCATGCCGCCGGGCCCGGAGTGGGTGTGGGACGCGCAGACCAGCAGGTTCCCGGGAGGCAGGGCCAGGCCGGCGGCGGCAGCGCGGGCACGGATGTCTTCGACCAGGGCCGCATCAACCGCCAGCAGATCCAGGGCCAGGAACGCCAGGGTGGTGGTTCCGTCGTGAAGGACCAGCGCCCGGGCATGGATCGGGTCGCGGACCGCGCTGGAGGGCCGGAAGAACGTGACCTGGTTGAACGGGTTGATGTCCGGCAGGAGGCTGCGCCGCGCGAGATCGCCGTAGCCGGCCAGGGGAACGGGCATGGACGGGGTGGCATCGACTCGTGCCGCCCCGGCGTACAGTGGACCCGAGCGGGCCGGATCGCGGGGCTGCGGGGCGGCGGAGGCATCGGGTTCCGGCGGCAGGCAGGCCGTCTGGACCGGCCCGCAGGAAGGTGCCGCCAGAGCAAGCAGGACCAGGCTCAGCTTTACCAGACCTTTGGATGGCTGGAACGCGTGCATGGGCGTTGTTCTCGGGTCCGGCCCGGCCGGTGTCTTCTCTAGAGGCTCACATCTGCCAGTTGCCGGGTGCGGATCGCCAGCGGGGGCTGGAGGATTTCGCTGAGCACGAACGCCCGGCGCAGTTCGGTGAGCGACAGGCCGGCGAGAACGATGGGGAACGGCGGGTGGCCGGTCGGGACGGCCGCCCTTCGCGGCTGGTCCGCGGCGGCCGTGATCTCTGTCAACGCGGGCTGGACGGACTGGGCCGGCCCGGGCTCCGGGGACTCCCGCGGACGCTCGAATCCGGCGGGCGCTTC
>CAZSYS010000012.1:13549-28642 GCA_964611365.1 uncultured Planctomycetales bacterium | reverse complement strand
GACCGAAGCTCGTGCTGTCCTTGGCATGCCGCCAGCATAGCCCGGACCCGCGGCAAGGCAAACAGACAAGTCGAACGTCGTCTTGAGGAACCGCGAAAAAGTAGAATGTCCCCTTTTGTCTCCTTCTCTCGGGGGCGCTCAAAAAAGTAGAATGTCCCCTTTTCCGGTTCGGCAGTGACATTCCCGCCTGACACCTTTTCCATGCCTTCGGGGTCATTCGCGGGTCATGGGGACGAACCGCACCGGGATGACGGTCCGGGTTTCGCGCCGCCCGTCGGGCGTCCTGGAGACCACGACCAGCTCCTGCACGCTCCAGGCCGGCCCGGTGGGGATGACGACGCGGCCTCCGGGGCGAAGCTGTTCCCAGAGTGGTTGGGGGAGCCGGTCGGCGGCGCAGGTGACGATGATGCCGTCGAACGGGGCTGCTTCCGGCCAGCCGAGATAGCCGTCGCCGTGCCGGACCTGAACCGTCGTGCAGCCCTGCTCGCGGAGGGCGTTTCCGGCCCGGCGGGCCAGCGGCTCGACGATCTCGATGGTGTAGACGTACGGGGTCAGGCAGGCCAGCACCGCGGCCTGATAGCCCGACCCGGTTCCGATTTCCAGGATCCGGCTGTCGGGGCGGACCTCCAGCAGCTCGGTCATCAGCGCGACGATGTAAGGCTGCGAGATGGTCTGATCGTGGCCGATGGGCAGCGGCGAGTCGCGGTAGGCCAGGCCGGCGACGTCCGCGGGCACGAAGGCGTGCCGGGGCACGCGGCGCATGGCCTCCAGGACGCGGGGGTCGCGCACGGGATCCCGGCCGTCCCGCGGCCGGGCGATCTGGGTTTCGACCATTTCCAGGCGTTCCTCGAGCCGTTCGGCGGAAGCAGGGAAGGCCGGGGGCCAGTCCTCCACCGGTGCGGAGGCTGTGGAGGCGGATGTGCGGGACGCCGGCGAGGGGGGCTCGTTCGGGAGTGGTGAAGTCTTCCGCGTCGCAGACGGCCGGTCGCAGTCGGTTCCGCAGGTCAGGGCCAGGGCGAGCCAGATCATGGTTGGGCGGCGGGCCGGGCGAAATCGCTTCGGAATGCCGGGCTGTCTGGTCATGCCGAGCCTCGCGTCGGCCGGTCGGTTCCGGCGGCTTCGCTTGAAGCCGCATACCGGATCCTATGCCGCGGGGGAAGGCCGTGGCCACATTCCCGTGGAGCGCCCACGAGCGGCGGCGTTCCTGGGGAGCGCCCACACGCACGGGTCCGCGGCTCATCGACCCGAAGACCGGTTTCGACCATCAGGGGAGCGCCCACGCACACGGGTCCGCGGGGCATAATCCCCGACGTGCTCGGGTGTCGATGGCGGAGCGTCCACGCGCACGGGTCCGCGGAGCCCTGGCCGGGCGGCTGCCGGTTCCGCGGGGGCGGGGCACCCACGCACGCGGGTGCCCGGAGGCGAACGCTGTACACGAGGATCTCACCACGCCGCGGGGTACCCACACGTGCCGGTGCCCGCAGACCAGCTGCGGCAGCTCATCGGCTCGTGGGCCTGGATCACCCGAGCTCGCCGTCGCCCGGATCTGCCTTCGGAGCGGGCCGGGGCTTCAGGAAGTCGCGGCCGGCGGTTCATCGCCATTCGGAGATGAAGGAGGTCCCGCGGCCGGCGTGCGGCGGCGGCGCATCTCACGAACCACCACCCATCCGGCGAAAATCACCCCGACGCCGACCAGGGCCACAAGGTTCGAGGGCCGTCCCGGCCGGACGGGCAACTCGACATCTTTGATGGCCGTCTCGGTCCCGTCGGCCAGCAGGGCGGCAACCGTGCCGCGCCCGATCATCGCTCCCCGGGCGGCGATGCGGACGCCGAACGCGGCGTTGGAGCCGGGCGGAATGCCGGTCGTTGAACCCCTGCGGGCGATGCACCAGCTCGGCTCGTTTTCCTTCCAGTCGAGGTGGCAGCGGTTGATCATCTCCTGTTCCCAGCCGTCGGGCACGAAGAACAGGTCGGCGGCGTAGACGGGGAATCTCAGCTCCACGATGCCGGTTTTCGAGCGGTTGGTGACCGTCCAGGAGTAGTTGTGGCCGGTGGGATCGGCGCCGCCGCGGATCTCGGCGCCGGCTTCGGCGGCCGTGGTCGGCAGGGGCAGCCAGGGCAGGACCGCCAGGATCCACCCGGTCCGGGGTTGCAGGCAGCGCATCGGCGCGTTCCTCCGCTGCCGCGGGGAGGTCTTCCTCAGGGCAGCACCTCGTAGATGGTTACCGGGCCTTCGTGGAAGACCCTGCTGAAATAGCGGCAGTCATCGAACTTGTCCAGCCCGGCCCAGGCGAGCCGCTCGCAGGTGCCGACGTAGATGTGGGTGATGCCGTACTGCCGGAGCACCCGTCGACACTCCTGCGGGGCCGCCGGCTTCTCCAGCACGCCGGCGACGTCCGCCAGGCATCGGCGGTAGCGCTCCATGTCGGCCGGATGGAAGACCATCGTGTCCAGGTCGAGCGCCAGCACGCCGATCCGTTTGCGGGAGATCTGCTGCAGATCCATGCGTTCCAGGCCTGTCGGCCCGTATCGCTCCTTGGCCCAGTCGCCCTGCAGGACGGCATCGGCCGGCAGAGCATGCCGCACGAAGCGGTAGGCACCGGCCTCGTCCCGGGCCAGCGTCATGGCCATGTTGACCACCCGCCCGAGGCGCGGCGAAGGCGGAAGGTGGCGCCGCACCACGGTGAGGGGGGCTTCGTACAGCGAAACCGGCAGACTCAGCACCAGGAGGATTCCGGCGAACGCCTCCAGGCCCCGCCGTGGCCGACCGTCCGGCCGCGGATGGAACGACCAGCCCAGGGGGTTGAGCCATGATTGCGGCCGCCACGAAGGGGTCAGCGTCGATGCCGCCAGCAGCAGCCCTGCCGACATCGCCACCATCATCGACTTCTGCCCGAAGTCGTTGACGTAGAAGTGGCTGCGGACGGCCGGAAAGGCGCACAGCGCCGCCGCCCCGCCCAGCAGGAGGAACCGCACGCCGGGATCGTGCCAGGCCTGCCTCCACAGCCGGCGCGGCAGCAGCAGAATCGGCAGCAGGAGCAACGGCCCCAGTTCGATGCACATCATCCACGGCAGGTCCGCCAGGTTGGCCGCCAACCCGGCGGGGAGAAACCTGCCGAGCACGGCATTGGCGTGGTGAGGCCACTGCGTGGTCAGCGACTTGCCGTGGCGGGCGGACATCTCCGAGTAACCCAGCAGCAGGGGGATGCAGGCCGCGATCATGAGCAGTCCGACGGCCGTGCCTTCAGCCAGGCGGCGCAGGGCCGCACCGCGGTCGGACCGCTGTTCCCAGGCGGCATGAAGAACGAACAGCACTGCCCCGGCGATCAGGGGCATGGCCACCCAGATGGTTGTCCCCAGCAGGACCACGCCCAGCAGCGGTCCGACCAGGAACCAGCCCCGCCACCAGCCGCGCAACGAGAGCAGGTGGACCCCGATCAGGCCGACCAGTACCCCCTGCGTGTTCTGCGGGCTCCAGACCATCTGGAACAGGAACGGATGGATCCGCACCGGCTTGTCGGCCCAGACATCCAGCGAGACGGCCGTGCGCCCGTACAGCAGCATGCCCACGATGTCCGGCGTGCCGATCAGCGTGCACAACAGGAGGCCCAGGGTGGCCGGGGCCTCGTGGCCGGTGAACCCCTTCACCAGCGTGTAGAACATGCCGCCGGTCGCCAGCGCGACCAGGGCTCCGTAGAGACCGAAGGCCGCCTCCGCGCTGATCGCCGGAACCACGGCCCGCAGCGTAGCCGGGGCCAGATAGAAGAAGTGGTAGTAGTAGACCGGTTCCTGCGGGCCGGCGGCATAGAACGGGCTTCGCAGCGGCAGCGGGGCATGTTCCAGCGAGTACAGCACGGCGTGGTGCTTGACGAAATCGTGAATCAGGCAAGGAACGGGGTAGCCGCGAAGCTCCGTGGGCCAGTAAGTCCCGGCGCAATAGACGACCAGCAGGACGGCGATCACGACGGCCAGCACCCGGGTGCGCCGCCGTTCGAACATTCTCACCGGCGGGGGTTGCTCGTGCGGAGGTCGAGGACCGATCAGGTCCACCCCCACGACCGCCGCCGTCAGCATCAGCGCGACCGCCGCCAGCAGCGTCCAGGGATGGTTGGTGAAATGCCAGAGGACGTTGAGAGGCAGCGGCATCAGGGCCAGCGAGAAGGCCAGGCTCAGCACCGCCCGGCCGGCGGCGTCATGCCTGCGATCCAGCCTCAGAGCCCGAATCGCGCAGCGACCCGGCAGGTAAGACAGCAGCAGCAGCACTGCCGGAACGGCTACCGGGGCCAGACGCGTGGCCGCCAGCAGCGCCAGGCAGCAGGGCACGAGCCAGTCCAGGCGTGTTCGGCGGAGTCCTCCTTCTTCCGGCATGCGCGACCTCGGGCAAGACCGTCTCGTTGAATGTCGCCGGAAGTATACCCGCGGCTGCCGGGGTGTCACGGGCCTTCTGGCGCGGGGGAGGGGTCGGGGAACAGGGACTCGATCGTCCCGATCGCGCTGCCCTCGAAGCGGTTGTTGACGAAGGCGTAGACCTCGCGGACGCCGGGGACGGCCGAGGCGATCAGCTCCCGCAGAGCGTCGCGGCCCTGGGGATAGGGATCCTGCAGGCGGTCGTAGGGCTCGAACCGCCGGACCGCTTCGGCGTAGGTGCGTCCGGGCCTCAGCAGGAAGCGCCCGACCACGTGCCCGGCGGTGAACACGCCCGGCAGCCGCAACTGCTCGGCCACCGGCGGCATCCGCGTCCAGCTGTTGAGGCAGTGGGCCACGCCGTGGGCCCGCAGGCAGTCCAGGTACCCGCCGGCCGGGTCCAGAAAAGAGGCGTTGCGGACCTCGACGGCCAGCTGGAACCGCTGGCACGGCAGTTTCGACAGCATGCCGTCGAGCATCGAGGCGAACCCGGCCGGCCGGGCTGCCGGGCCGCCGCGGATGGTCCCGAACTCGAAGATCAGAACGCCCAGCCGGTCCCGAAACGGCTCCAGCGGCTCCAGCAGCTGCCGACGCACCAGGTCGGCGTCCAGGAAGTGCGGGTTGGGCAGGCCCGCCCGGGGGCCGTAGCGGGGCAGATCGGGGAAGACCGCCGCGGTGACCTCCTCGGGGACCTTCAGGCTGAACCGGAAGCCCGCCGGCAGCGCGGCGAAGGTTCGCGCCCAGCTTCCTGGTTCGGGAAACCGGTAGAAGGCGTAGTCTCCGCAGACCGTCCGGAATACCTCGGCGTATTCCGCCAGGCAGCCCTGGTCGAAACGCCGGCGGGAGAACCGGCCGCCGACGGCATACCGCTGCGGCGTGTAGATCTGCCCGAGCCAGCCGGGGTACTTCCAGCTGGAGGTGCCGACGAAGGCCCCCCGCCCGGCCAGCCGCGCCATCTTGTCAGCCAGGGCCTCGGCACGCGGCAGGCGCCCGGTTGCGGGGGCGCGCGAATCGCCATCGCCGGCCGGAGAATCGCCGTCCTGCGGCTCGAACCAGCCGAAATCCAGCTGCCTGTCAGGCATGGCCGTGCCCGCCTGGGCCGCGCTGGCCTCCCCCGGTCGCCGGATCCCCCGGGAACGGCCGGCCGGGAAGGCCGATCGGCGCCGGGGTCATGAACCCCGGCTGCGCCTCGCATCTTAGCCGCTGCGTGCGTAACATGCCTGCCGTGCCCGCCGCGCCGGTCCGACCGGCAGGGCGAGCCGGGCCGCCGCGGTCTGCGGGCCGCCCGGCGGCCGGGAGGGTGCCGTGATGCTTGGCGAACTGTTCCGCTGGCAGGCGGAGTTGAACCGCCGGATCGGCTTTGACCCCGAGGCGTTGCGCCGCAACTTCGATCCCCAGGTGGCCGGCGAGTGGCTCAACAACTACCTGGCAGCCATGAGCAACGAGCTGGAGGAGCTGCGCGACTGCACCTGGTGGAAGCACTGGTGCGCCGAGGCCCGCCAGGGCCGGCGCTTCTGCATCCACGACCTGCAGAACGCCCGCGTTGAGGTCATCGACCTGCTGTTCTTCTGGATCAGCCTGGCCCAGTGCGTGGGCCTGGACGCCGACGACGTGGTCGAACTCTACCGCCAGAAGCTCCAGGTCAACCACAGCCGGCAGGAAAACAACTACGCCATGACCGGCAAGGATGAGGCCGACAACCGTGAGATCCGGCTGCGGCGGGACGGCTGACGCCGGCGGCACGTCCCGGCGCCGCGGGCCGGCCGTGCCGGATCCGGGTGACGTCGAGCGCGATCCGCACCGCCCCGAGGAGTTCACACATGCGTGCCGAATCGTTCGAGTTTCTCAAGGCGCTTGAAGAGACCCCTTCCGTTTCGGGTTTCGAACAGGCCGTGGGCCGGCTGGTCCGCAAGCGGATGAAGCCCTGCGCCGACCGCATCACCACCGATGTGCACGGCAACACCATCGTGGCGTTGAATCCCAAAGGCAAGCCGCGGGTGATGCTGGCCGGCCACTGCGATCAGATCGGGCTGATGGTCCGGCACATCACCGACGACGGCTACATCTACTTCGGGGCCGTCGGGGGCGTGGATCCCACCGTTCTGCCGGGCACGCGGGTGACCATTCACGGGGCCCGGGGGCCGGTCGAGGGCGTCATCGGCCGCAAGCCCGTCCATCTGATGAAGCCCGAGGAGCGCGGACAGGGCAAGATCGAGCTGACCGACCTGTGGATCGACATCGGCGCTCCCAGCAAGGCCGAGGCCCTCAAGCGCGTGGCGATCGCCGACCCGGTGACCTGCCTGCTGCGGCTGGAGCGCATCGGCTCCGACTGCGTGGCCTGCCCGGGGCTGGACGACAAGGTCGGCACCTTCGTGGTCATGGAGGCCCTGAGGCTGGCGGCCGGCAAGCGTCTGCGCTGCGCCCTGTTCGCCGTGGCCACCGTGCAGGAGGAGATCGGCCTGCGCGGCGCGCGAACCAGCTGCTACGGCCTGGACCCGCTGGTGGGCATCGCGGTGGACGTGACCCACGCCACCGACAACCCCGGCGCCGACAAGAAGCTCGCCGGCGATGTCGCCCTGGGCAAGGGGCCGGTCATCGAGCGCGGCCCGAACATCAACCACGTGGTGGGCAACCTGCTGATCAGCGCCGCCAGGGCCCGGCGGATTCCCTACCAGATCAGCGCCGCCCCCGGGGCCACCGGCACCGACGCCAACGCCATCCAGATCTCCCGCAGCGGCGTGGCCGCCGGTCTGATCGGCATCCCGAACCGCTACATGCACACGCAGGTGGAACTGGTGCACCTGGCGGACCTGACCCACGCGGCCGAGCTGCTGGCCGAGACCGTCGCCCGCATCGACGCCGACACCAGCTTCATCCCGCTGTGAGGCCCGGCGCCGGGGTCCCGCGGCCGGATGAGCGGTCCGGCCGGCGCGGGGCACTGCCGCGGCCGGCGTGGGACCGGCCGCCGGATCGCGGTGCCGTTGCCCTGCGTCCTGAGGGATCGCCATACCCGGCGGCTGGGGCGGCCGGTTCAGGGCAGGCAGTCGGGGTCGCCGATGATTTCCGGGCCGCTCATGCAGCCCAGAAACAGGCGGACATCCTGCCCGTCCACGTCGCTGTCCCTGTCCAGGTCGGTTGCCCTGCAGTCCGCGGACACGGGAATGCCCATGCCGGCCAGGCAGGCCTGCAGGAAGCTGAAGTCCTCCTGATCGACATCGCCGTCGCGGTTGAGGTCGCCGGGTACATCGGGCACCGGCGTCCCGCCGAAGGCGAACCGCATCGCCTGGCCAGTGTCGGCGAACCGGGCATGGAGGATGCCGGCCGCCTGGTCCAGGTAAATCCCCTTGCCGGCGGCTTCGAAGGCCTCCCGGGTCGCGTGTTCGACCAGGGCCACGCCGTCGATCGAGGCCGTGCGGGTGTGCCCGGGCCAGCGGTGGACCTTGAGCTCCAGGTCCCGCGGGGCGGGCACGAAGCTGCCCTCCCGGGCGGCGACGTCCAGGGTGAACGTGTCGCCGATGCCGGTCATGGTATACCCGGTCCGGGCGTACTGGCCGGCCTGGTAGGCCCAGGAGATGCCGTCGTCCTCGTACAGCGTGAAGCGGCTTTCGGCGTTCACGGGGTACAGCTCCAGGGTCATCACGTCCAGCGGCGCCTGGCCGTCGAACTGGGACGCCGGCGCCGTGGGGATGATCGCCCCGGCCCGGACGAAGATCGGCATCCGGCTCAGCGGCGCCGGGGTGGTCACCGTGGTTCCCCCGTCGTGGAGGCTGTCATCCCACCAGCTGATCCACTGGCTTGAGGCCGGCAGATAGGTGTCCCAGTTCACCGCCCCCGCGGAGGTCACCGGCGAGATCAGCATGAACGGGCCGAACATGAACGCGTAGTCCTGGGCCAGGACGGCCGGGTCGCCGGGGAAGTCGTAGAACGTCGGGCGGTGGATGGGCTCGCCGGCGGCGTGGGCCCGGTGGAACAGGGTGTACAGGTAAGGCATCAGGCGGTAGCGCAGCCGGATGTAGTCGCGGCAGATGCCCTCGATCGTCGGACCGAACTGCCAGGGCTCGACGTAGGGGCAGTTGCCGTGGTTGCCGTTGCCGTAGTGGTGCTGGCGGCAGAATGCGGTGAAGACGCCCCACTGCATCCAGCGGGCGTAGAGCTCCGCGGAGACCGGGTTTTCCGAGCCCGGCGGGTCGTTGAAGAACCCGCCGATGTCGTGCCCGTTGTGGGGCTGCCCGCTGATCGACATCGACAGCCCCATGGGGATGTTGAGCTGAAGGTGGGCCCACTTGCTGGTGTTGTCGCCGGACCAGACGGCCGCGCTGCGCTGGATGCCCGCGCAGGCCGCCCGGCTCAGGACGAAGGGTCTGCGGTCGGGATAGCGGCCTGCCAGCGTGTCGTACGAGAACGCGGTATGGAACAGGCAGTGCTGGGTGCCCATGACCGCGTGGGAGGCCGGGCTTCCCTCGTTGTCATAGGTCAGCGTGGTCGGCCACGCGCCGCCCAGTTCCTCGGGCTCGTTCTTGTCGTTCCACAGGCCGTCGATCCCGTGGGCCAGGAACGGCATGTGGCGGTCCCGGAACCAGCTCCGGGCCGCCGGCCGGGTCAGGTCGACCCACGAGACCCAGCCGGTCGGAGCGCCCATGACGAAGTAGACATAGTCGTACCAGCCCCGGTGGGGCGAGGCGCCGTTGCGGATCAGATGCCCTCCGGCGACGGCCTGGCTCCATTTCGCGCTGCCCTCGACCAGGAAGTTCTCGACGTTGGCGATGGTGCGGAAGCCCTGGGCGTGAAGCGCGGCGATCATGCCCGCGGGGTCCGGGAAAGTCGCGGGCTTGAAGCTCAACTGGTACTCGGCCGGGTCCATGTAGTCGACGTCGAGGTAGATCGCGTCGCAGGGGATCTCCCGGGCGCGGAGCTCGGCGGCGACGGCCAGCACCTCCGACTGCGGCGTGTAGCTCCACCGCGACTGCTGGTAGCCGCAGGCCCAGCGGGGGGGCATGAACGGCCGGCCGGTCAGCTCGGTGTAGCGGTCGAGCACTCCGGCCATGCCGGGTCCGGCAAAGTAGTAGTAGTCGGCCGTGCCGCCGCGGTTCCTGAAGGACATGTAGCCGCCGCCGCTGGTGGTCATGTCGATGGTGCCCCACGAGGTGTCGTCGAAGAACACCCCGTACGCCGACCCGTCGCGCACCCCGTACCACAGCGGAATGCCGCCGTAGAAGGAGTCGGGGCTCCCGTAGCTGGGCACGTTCTTCATCAGGTAGGCGGTGCCGTTGCGGCGCAGGCCGCCCGACGGCCGCCAGCCCAGCCCCAGGTAGCTCTCGCCCGGCTGCGTGGTCTTGTAGATCTGGGTCCGGGCGCCATCCCACTGGATCCGCCGGACCGGGTCGTCGGTCAGCATCAGGCGGCCGGCGGGGTCGCGGCATTCGAGCACGAAGGGCGACTTGAGGACCGTCAGCCGCATGGCGGGGGTGGCGATGGCGACCGCAGCGCCGTCGTCGATGACGTCGAAAGCCGCCGCCGGCCAGTCGGTCTTGACGACCGCCCGCGACACGTTCGGGCTGAACGCGCCGTCGGGCGCGATCCGGATGCGGGCGAGATCGGAAGCCAGCACCGCGATGCGGACGCCGGCGCCGTCGCTGAGGTTGAAGGTGATCTCCTGCCCGGCCGTGGAGAAGGAAACCACGTGGCCGATCACCGCCCCCGAAGCCGATGCGGCCCAGAGGCAGATCGGCAGGGCCAGAATGAACGAGACGGTCGGCCGGGGGGCGAAACCGGCTGCGGAACCGACATGGCCACACCGCAGGTCCGGCAGGCATCCCCGCATGGCGGCTTTCCCCCCGTCGGGGACCGGCGTTCGGCCCCGCGCCGGGCACGCTGTCCCATCATCATCATAGCCTGAACAGCCGGGGTGATTCAATCCTCAACCGCTCAACCGCCAGTGTTCGCCCGGAAACGGCGGGCCCGCGTCGGGGCGCGGCCCGGACGTCGCGGCGCCGGATCATCCGTCCATGAGGCCCGGCCATCGCCCCGGGTGATTGGCGGGGGTGAAGGTCGCGGGGTTGCCATTCCCGGCGCCGATGTGGACAATGGCGCCGTCAGGTGCGTGTTCAGCGTGCCGGGTCCGGCCCCTTTTCGCGGAAGGCGGCTTTTCGCCCGCCGCGGCGGCAACCTTCGCCCGCCAGGGGCGGCCTTGCGATGCCCGCAAGCCGCACGGCAGGGTGCCTGACCCGCCTCCTGCACGCTGAACGCGTACTCGCCGGCGGCGGCAATGCGAGACCGCCGGCCCCGGGCGGGGCCCGGCCGCCTCGAGCCGGGCAGCGGAAGGAACGATGGAATGAACGATCCTGCGACCAGCCACGAGCCGGCCTATCCGACGCTGCAGCGCGACGACCCCGAGCTGTTCGCGATGCTCGTCGCCGAGGGACGACGGCAGGCGGAATGCCTTGAGCTGATCGCCTCGGAGAACCACGTCTCGCGCGGCGTGCTCGAGGCCGTCGGTTCGGTGCTGACCAACAAGTACGCTGAGGGCTACCCCGGCAAGCGCTACTACGGCGGCTGCCGGCACGTGGACGAGGTCGAGGAACTCGCCCGCCGGCGGGCCCGGCAGCTGTTCGGCTGCGACCACGTCAATGTGCAGCCGCACTCCGGAAGCCAGGCCAACATGGCCGTGTGCATGGCGGCGCTCGAGCCCGGCGACACCATCCTCTCGCTGGATCTGGCTCACGGCGGCCACCTGACGCACGGCCTGAAGGCCAACTTCAGCGGCCGGCTCTACCGCATCGTGCATTACGGCGTCGATCGCCGGACCGAAGTGTTCGACTTCGACGAAATCCGCCGCCTGGCCCGGGAGCATCGCCCCCGGATGATCATCACCGGCGCCTCGGCCTACCCGCGGACCATCGATTTCGCCGCTTTCGGCGGGATCGCCCGCGAGGTCGGGGCGTACCACATGGCCGACATCGCCCACATCGCCGGGCTGGTGGCCGCCGGGCTGCACCCCTCGCCCGTCCCGCACGCCGATTTCGTCACCACCACGGTACACAAGACCCTGCGCGGGCCGCGCTCGGGCATGATCATGTGCCGGGCCGACTGGGCCAGAAAGATCGACTCGCTGGTCTTCCCGGGCATCCAGGGCGGACCGCTGATGCACGTCATCGCCGGCAAGGCGGCCGCGTTCGGCGAGGCTCTGCGCCCGGATTTCAAGGACTACCAGCGGCGGATCGTGGCCAACGCCGCCGCCCTGGCCGAGGCGCTCACCGGCCACGGCTACCGGCTGGTCTCCGGCGGCACCGACAACCACCTCATGCTCGTGGACCTGCGGCAGGTGCACGCCGACATCACCGGACGGCAGGCCGAGGGCTGGCTCGAGGAGGCCGGGCTGATCGTCAACAAGAACATGATCCCCTTCGACGAGCGAAAGCCCACCGAGACGTCCGGTCTGCGGATCGGCACCCCGGCGGTGACCACGCGCGGGCTGGGCCCGGCCGAGCTGCGGCAGGTGGCGGACATGATTCACGACGTGCTCGCGGCCCGCGGCGCGCCGGAGACGTGCAGCCGGGTGCGGCGGCAGGTGCTGGAGCTCTGCGCGCGGTTCCCGATGCCTCACTGAGCCGGCGGCGGCCGGATGGATATGCGTTGCCTCCCGATGATCGTGCGTGCCGCGGTCCCGGCGGCGGCCTGGGCCGCGGCCATGGCCGGCTGTTCGGCCGGCCGGGTCCACCTGGTGCCCTTCAGCCGGTCCGACCTGGCCGAGGGCGAGCCGCCGCTGACGACGCTCGACATCCGCGAGGCCTGCTGGTGGACCGAGGCCGACGGCTCGCTGGTCGTGGTGCTGCATCACCCCCCAGGCCTGCCGCCGTCATCGAGCCCGCCGAACGCCTGGGCGATGTCCATCCGCCTGGACGGACCGCCGGCCGGGCGCGAGCGGCTCTACCCGCTGGGGCCGCGCGAGGTCCGGATGGTGCTGTCCTCCGGCATCGACCGCCGGCGGGCGTCTTCGTTCGCCGGCTGCGTGGTGCTCGCCGGGGCCGGCGGAGACCGGCTCTGCGGGCGCTTTCACGTCAACCTCCGGCAGCAGGCCTTCGGCGTTCTGACCGGCTGGAGCCCCGAGCCGCCGAGATCCTCGCTGCTGATCGCCGCGGGAGACTTCACCGCCGCACGGGACGAGCAGCGGGGACGCCCCTGGCTGGAATACGTGCGCGACCAGGGATTCGGGCCGGAGGATGAAGACCTTGCCCCGTCCCCGGCTTCCTCGGCCGCCGGCGCCGCGGAGTGACCGCGGCCCTGGATCCGACCGGCCGCCGGATTCCCGGGGAACAAGAGCCATGCTGCATGTGCGCCTCTTTTCGATCCGGCCCGGCCGCCTTGCTCTCGGCGCCGGGCTGATCCTGTCGGCCTGCGGCCTGCCTGTGCCGGCGGCCCCGGCCAGCGCTCCGGCGTCCGGCGCGTGCGGGAACGGCTCGCCGGACCGCCCCAACATCGTGTTCATCCTGGCCGATGACCTGGGCTGGTCGGACCTGGGCTGCCGGGGCTCGGAATACGCACTCACCCCGAACATCGACCGTCTGGCCCGCGAGGGTCTGGACTTCCGGTGCTTCTACGCCAGTCAGAACTGCGCGCCGACCCGGGCCAGCCTCATGACCGGGCAGTACGCCCCGCGCACCGGCGTCTACACGGTCGGCACACTGGCGCGCGGCCGCGAGATCGACCGGAAGATGCGCGTCCCCCGGAACGCCACCCGGCTGCCGCTGGATCGCGTCACCGTCGCCCAGGTGCTGCGCGAGGCCGGGTACGTCACCGCGATGTTCGGCAAGTGGCACCTGGGCGAGGAAGGCCCCTGGCACCCGGCCCGGCGGGGCTTCGACGAGGCCGTCGTTTCCGCGGGGCGGCACCTGGACTTCACGACCTCGCCGCCGGTCGAGATTCCCCCCGGTACCTGGCTGGCGGACTTTCTGACCGACCGGGCCGTCGATTTCATCGAGCGGCACCGTGACCGCCCCTTCTTCCTCTACCTGCCTCATTTCGCCGTGCATGCACCCTTGGAGGCCCGGCCGGATCTGCTGGAGCGGTTCCGCTCGCGGCCGCCGGCGGGGGGGCACGCCGAGCCGGTTTACGCGGCCATGATCGCCGGCCTCGACGGGAGCGTCGGACGCCTGCTGGCATGCCTCGACCGGCTGGGTCTGGCCGGCCGCACGGTGGTGATCTTCTCCTCGGACAACGGCGGGGTCGGCGGCTACCGGGCGGCAGGCATCCGGGCCCATGACATCACCGACAACCGCCCGCTTCGCGCCGGCAAGGGCACGCTGTACGAGGGCGGCATTCGGGTGCCGTTTATCGTGCGCTGGCCGGGGACGGTACCGGCGGGGTCGGTCAGCGAGGTTCCTGCCGCCCATGTGGACGTCCTGCCGACGCTGGTCGAAATCGGGCGTGCCCCCCGCCCGGCTCAGCCGCTGGACGGGGTCAGTCTGCTGCCGGTGTTCCGCAATCCGCGGGCCGATCTGCCGCGGGACGCGTTGTTCTGGCATTTCCCCGGCTACCTCGAGGGCCTCGAGGGTGCCTGGCGGACCACGCCGGTCAGCGTCCTGCGGCAGGGAGACCTCAAGCTGATGGAGTTCCTGGAGGACGGGCGGCTGGAGCTGTACGACCTGCGGGCCGACCCCGGCGAACACCGCGACCTGGCGGCCTTGCAGCCCGAGGCCGCCGGGCTGCTGCACAGGCGGCTGGCTGCCTGGAGAACGGGCATCGGGGCGGCCATGCCCACGACCGTTCCGGCGGAGGATTCCCGACCGGGCCGCCGGCGCCGAGGCGGCCTGCCCGCGGCCTCTACCGCATGCCCAGGACGTGCCGCATATCGTACAGCCCCGGCGGCCGGCCCTTCAGCCAGGCCGCCGCCCGCAGGGCGCCGGCGGCGAAAATGTCGCGGTTGTGGGCGCTGTGCCGCAGCGTGACCGTTTCGCCCAGGCTGCCGAAGTGCACCTCGTGCTCGCCGACGGTGTCGCCCACCCGCAGGGCATGCATGCCGATCTGCCGCCGGGGACGTTCCCCGGTCTGGCCGTGCCGGCCGTAGACCACGTCTTTCTCCGGATCGCGGCCCGTCGCCCGCACCACCGCCTCCATCAGCGACATCGCCGTGCCGCTGGGAGCGTCCTTCTTGAAGCGGTGGTGCGTCTCGACGATTTCCACGTCCCAGCCGTCACCCAGCACGGCCGAGGCCTGCTCGACCAGGGCAAACAGCAGGTTGACCCCGACGCTCATGTTCGTGGACTTCAGCACCGGGATCGCGGCCGCGGCCCGTTCGATGGCCGCCAGCTCGGCGGCCGTGTGGCCGGTCGTGCCGATGACCGCCGCACTGCCGGCGGCCACGCACCGCTCGAGCCACTGCCCGGTGCCGGACGGCAGGCTGAAGTCGATGAGCACGTCGAAGCGGACGGCGGCGCGGTCCGCCACCGGAACTCCGATCGGCCCCAGGCCGGCCAGTTCGCCGGCGTCGCGGCCGAGGTCGGGGCAGCCGGCGCTCTCCAGCGCTGCGGCGATCTGGAAGCGGTCGTCGGCGGCGGCCAGGGCCGTGATCCGCCGGCCCATCCGGCCGGCGGCTCCGGCGATTGCGATGCGGGTCATGGATGGTGCCTCGTGCATCAGTCCGGCAGCTTCTCGCCGAGGGCCGCACAGATCGCCTCGAGGTCGTCGGCGTCG
>CAZSYS010000012.1:0-13539 GCA_964611365.1 uncultured Planctomycetales bacterium | reverse complement strand
TCGGATGTGCCCGCGATGCCGTTGGGCTTCACCAGGTCGTCGGCCACGCGCCGGGGCGGGTTGGAGACCCGTCCGTTCGGCGGCGCGGCCGGCGGCGGCGCGGCGGCCTTCATGTCGATGCCGGTGTGGTACTTGACGGTGGCGTCGGGGTCCTTGAGCTCGTGGCCGGTGAGAATGCAGACCACCTGCTCGTCCGGCGAGATGACCTGCTCGCGGAGCAGCACCCGCAGGCCCGCGACGCTAGCGGCGCTGGCCGGCTCGCAGCCGAAGCCGTGGGCCCCGATCAGGGCCTTGTGTTCGAGGATGTCCTCGTCGCTGACCTCGCGGACCACGCCGTTCATGACCTCCAGCGCCCGCAGGCACTTGGGCAGGTTGACCGGCCGGGCGATCTCGATGGCCGAGGCGATGGTGTGCGGCGAGTAGTGGGCTTCATCCATCGCGGCGTACAGCCCGCCGACCTTCGAACGGTCGTAGCGCCCGCCGTTCCATCGCAGCCCGTCCTTTTCGACCAGCTGGTACAGCGTGTTGGCCCCCGTCGCCACGATCACCGCCAGGCGCGGCAGCTTCCGGATCAGCCCCAGGCAGTGCAGCTCGGAGAAGGCCTTGCCGAAAGCGCTGGAGTTGCCCAGGTTGCCGCCGGGGACGATGATCCAGTCGGGCACCTCCCAGTTGCGGGCCTCGAGCACCCGGTACATGATCGCCTTCTGGCCCTCCAGCCGGAAGGGGTTGACCGAATTCATCAGGTAGATGCCGAGTTTGCCGGCCACCTGGCGGACGCGGCGCAGGCAGGCGTCGAAGTCGCCCTCGATCTGCAGCGTCAGGGCCCCGTAGTCCAGGGCCTGCGACAGCTTGCCGTAGGCGATCCGCCCCGAGCCGATGAACACGATGCCCTGCATGGGCGGGTCGGTCTTGCGGGCGAACATGGCCATCGAGGCCGAGGTGTTGCCCGTGCTGGCGCAGGCCACGCGGGTCCGGCCCAGCATCCGGGCCAGCGTGAGCGCCGCGGTCATGCCGTTGTCCTTGAAGCTGCCCGAGGGGTTCAGGCCCTCGTACTGCAGGAACAACCGGCCGGGCTTCATGCCCAGCTCGGCCGCCAGGCGGTTGTTCTCCTCCAGCAGCGTCCGTCCCTCCCCGATGGTCACGATGGCCTCGTTGGGGGCGAACGGCAGCAGCTCGCGGAACCGCCAGACGCCCGAGAAGTCCAGCTTGCCCTCGCTGCTGTAGCCCTTGGTCGCCCAGCGGTGCTCGAAGAACTCCAGCGACCGGGGCACGGCGATCCGCTCCCAGTCATACCCGATGTCCAGCATCGACTCGCAGCGCGGGCAGGCGAACAGCACCTGGTCGATGCCGTAGGTCGCCCGGCAGTCCGGGTTGATGCAGATCTGGAAGGCCTTGTCCGTCATCGCCGTGCCGATGCCGCACCTCCGGCGCCTCGCCCGGCCGCCGCGGAGAGCGCCGCGGCCGGACCGCCGCCGCGACTGCGCGCCCGGGCCGACGCCTCCCGGCCGAGGATCGCGCGCCAGCCCTACTATAACTGTGAGCCCCGGGGACGCAAATCACAGGTTCATCCGGGGTTTCCGGCATGGCCGCCGATCAGACCGTCCGACGCAGGTTTCGACCTGATCCTCCGGTAAGATGTCCGTCGGGAGCGTCGTGGGCGTTTGCGGCTTCATCGGCGCGCTTTGCAGACCAGGCGGCCGGACGTCTCCCTCAGGCCGGCCTGCCGCAGGCCGGTTCCCGGCGTCTCGGCAGGCAGAGGCACTGGAGTGCATGGCCCGGTGGGCCCCGCATGCGGCATGAGAAGCTCTCGGGCCGGCGGCGCACGCGCCCTGCAGGCCGTCACGGACGCCAGTCGGTGTCGCCGGCGGCGCAGGGGTGCAGGGCCGCGGTCGTTTCGTAGGCGGTGATCAGCGGGATCGTCCGCCGGTCCACACCGAACAGCCGCATGTAGAAGCGGTAGACCTCGACCGGTCCGGCATCGGCCTTCGGCGGCACCACGCTCCCGACGTGCCCGTCCACAAACAGGGCGTTGGTCGCCTTGCGGTGCATGGCCAGCGCCGCCCTCGGCAGGCGTGTGGGGCCCAGCATGCTGCGGTGTGTCGGCAGGGACTTGCCTCCGGCAACGTCGAAAAAGTCATAGCCGGTCTGCGTGGGCGGCACCGCCCGGCGCACGGTCGCGATGTTCTCCCGGATGCCGCGAAGCGTGCCCCAGGAATTGTTCAGGTCCGAAACGTTCCAGCTCTCCTCGACGGCCTCGGTGATGTAGACCGTCTCGGCCGCCAACGGCCAGTCGTCGATCCGGGTCACGCCCTCCACCTCGTACCACAGCCCGCTCGTCGGCGCCGACACACAGGGACTCAGGTTCATCGGTCCGCGGCGGTCGATGGAGTTGACCACGTAGTCCAGGAACACCCCGCCGTACTCCTGCGACCGCTGCGGACAGCTGAACACCGCGTGCCGCTCCACCGGAACCCGGTTGAAGTTCTCGGCGTAGTTGTTCCGGTCGCCGAACATGCGGGCCACCATCCGCACCCAGTTGACCGGTCCGCTGGGGTCCGGCTTGCCGTGGCGCGAAATGCCGCGCGGGATGCGCCCCTTGTGCTCGGCGGCGAAGGCGGCCATGGCCAGGCCCATCTGCTTCTCGTTGCTGGCACACACCGACGTGCGGGCCACCGCCCGGGCAGCCGCCAGGCTCGGTACCAGCACCGCGATCAGCAGGGCGATGATCGCCACGACCACCAGGATCTCGATCAGCGTGAAGCCCCCGACCCTCGCGACGCGGCGGAGACGGCCGCCCGCCCGCGCGGCCGTCCGCGGCGCCGCCGGAGGCCAAACCGCACAGCAATGGGCCTGGATGCAGGGCATGATGACACCTCGGTTACCACGGCTCAGGCACCTTTCAATATAGGCCTGCCCCTCCGGCGCCGCCAGGCGCCGCAGCGCCCGGCCTCTGTGCCGGCCGTCCATTCGATCGCCAGCCGCGCGTGAGTCATGCGCGCACCGTAACGCCTGTCGCCCCTGCCGGCCGTGCATGACGAAAACGACCCGTGGTCGCCAAGCACCGTAGCGGCCGGCCTCCGTGCCGGCCGGGCGCAAGAGTCCGTGGCCTGGGCACCGGCTGCACCGCCTGTCGCCCCTGCCGGCCGTCGAAGGCGATAAACACCTGTCGATTGCCCAAGTCCTCAAGAGTTCGGCATCCGGGGCATTTCATCGGGCCGAAGGCCCGGCGCCCGTTGGTGCGGTCGATCCAGCCGCGGGATTCATCACGTCCAAGGCCCCGGCGCCGGGTGTTGCGGTCGAAGGAGACTCTCGCGTTTCATCAGGCCGAAGGTCTGGAAGGGCGTAGCCGGGGGCAGAGGTCGACGCAGTCGACCGTCGCCGGCGGTTCGAAGGCCGCATCAGTTCCGCTCTCTCTTTTCCTGTTCTCTTCTTCGACCCCAAAGGGGCCGCACGCCACGGCGCTGCAGCCCGAGGCGTGAGGTTGTTCGCCCTCGACGGCCCCCGCTACGGTGCTGCGCGACGCCCATGTGCGGGCATTCCAGCGTTCGGCGGCCGGCAGAGACGTCCGCCGCAGGCCCATGGGGCCCTGGCCGACATCATGGAAGGACTGCTGGCGAATACCCTCTGGCCGCAGGTCCATGGCGCTGGTCGGCAGCTCCCGGCGGCCGGCGCTCGCCGGCCGGTCGCAGGTCCGCGGGGGCGTTGACTTCCGGTCCGCCGGCGTCGAGAATCGCCGGCCGGCGCGGACAGCGGTCGGTATCTTCTGTCGCGGGATCGCGGGTCAGGCACCCTTTCGCGGGGCTCTCAGGCCTCCACAGGCCCCGACGGCAGGGCAGGACCGCCCCGGCAGCCGGTGACAGGCCCCCTTCGGCCAGAAGGAGCCCGACACGCCGCGCCCGACAGGCGGCGCGGTCGCGCGGCCGACGCGGTGAAGCATGCCCAAGCGCAATATCGTCTGGCTCCTGATCGGAGCGGTGGTGGTGGTGCTGCTGCTGAAGGCTCCCGAGAGCATCGTGCGGCGGGACCAGCTTTACACCCAGTTCGGACCGCTGCTGGACGTGCGCGTCCAGGTTCGAAAGCACTACGTCGAGCCGGTGGACGACGCGGCCCTGCTGCGCGGGGCGATCGACGGGATGCTCAACCGGCTCGATCCGTACACGATGTACTTCGACGAGCAGGAGTACGAGCAGTTCCACCAGCGGACCCAGGGGCAGTTCTCCGGCATCGGCATCGAGGTCGGACAGGGCCGCGCCGGCGGCCTGGTGGTGATCAGCCCGATCGAGGGCAGTCCGGCGTTTCACGCCGGGCTGCGGGCGGGTGACCGGATCACGCGCATCGACGGCCGCGACACGTCGAACATGAGCCTGGCCCAGGGGGTCAGGCTCATCCAGGGCCGGGCCGGGACCAGCGTGACCCTGACGATCCACCGGCCGTCGTCGGACACGACGATCGACAAGGTCATCACCCGCGGGCTGGTGACAGTGCGCACGGTGCGGGGCTGGGCGCGGGACGAGGACTGGCACTGGGACTACCTCATCGATCCGGAGCACCGGATCGGCTACATCCGGATCTCCGGTTTCGAGGCCCAGACGGCCGAACAGTTCGACGAGGCGCTGACGGAGCTGCGCGGCCGGCAGGACGTGGCCGCCCTGGTCATCGATGTCCGCGACAACCCCGGCGGGCTGCTCGACGTGGTCGCCAACATCGTCAACCGCTTCATCGCCGAGGGCGTGATCGTCAGCACCCGCGGGCAGTTTTCGCCGGAAAAGGTGTACACCGCGACGCGGGACGAGAAGTACCCGCCGTGGCCGGTGGCCGTGCTGGTCAACGGCGGCTCGGCCAGCGCCTCGGAGATCCTGGCCGGGGCGCTGCAGGACCACGGACGGGCGGTGGTGGTCGGCGAGCCCACGTTCGGCAAGGGCAGCGTGCAGGAGCTGATCCAGCTGGAGAACAACAACGGGGCCGTCAAACTGACCACCGCCTACTACTACCTGCCCAGGGGCGAGCGGATTCACGGGCGCGGCATTCAGCCGGATGTGCTCGTGGAGCTGAGTCCGTTGGAGACGGCGACGCTGGTCGATTCCCAGCAGGCGGTCTATTCGACGACCGCGGCGCCGTCGTCGGCGCCTCAGGGCAGCGCCCCGGCCACACCGGGGCCGTCGACCACCCGGGCGGCCGACACCGCACCGGCCGGCGCGGCGCGGGCGGCGGCCATCCCGATCGACCGCCAGCTGGCCCAGGCCCTGGCGGTGCTTCGGGCGCGCCTGGCCACGCAACCTTCCTGAGCAACCGCGGGACGACGCATGCCCTCGGCCGTCCGCCGGCGGGGCTTCCGGCATCGTCGGCGGTCGGCGCTCGCAGGGGATGTCCGCGGGTGGCCGGCAGCCGGCCGCGACCGCGCACCGGCTGGCCGGGGGCTTCCCACCCGGCTAGAGTGGCTCTGGCGGCCGTCTTGAAGGCGAACCGCCGCGGACCTGCCGGTCACGCTGGCACCAGACGGGCGCAAGGCCGATGAAATCGCGGGAGCTGGCCAAACTGGGTTACCCCAAGGGCGCGGTGATGAACGCCGCCCTGGCCGCGGCAGGCAACGCCCGGATGTCGGGCCGTTCCAACCAGGCGATCCGGGGCATTCTCCGGGATCTGCTCCGCGCGCCGGGGGATTACACCGACGACCCGCTGTTCGGCAAGGTGGCCGCGGCGGTCATCGAGGCGGGACTGGCACCGGCCGGTCCGCCCCATCGCGAGTACCGCTGGAACGAGGGGCTCCAGTACGCCGTCTGGGGCGACGAGATCGACCCGGAGGCCCACCGGCAGATGGCCAATGCCTGTCGGCTGCCGATTTCGGTGGCCGGGGCGCTGATGCCCGACGCACACGTGGGCTACGGGCTGCCGATCGGAGGCGTCCTGGCAACCGAGGGGGCGGTGATTCCGTATGCCGTCGGCGTGGACATCGCCTGCCGGATGATGCTGACGGTGTTCGACCTGCCGCCGCAGCGGCTGGCCGCCGAGCAGGACCGCTTCGAGCGGGTGCTGGAAGGCTGCACCCGTTTCGGGGTCGGGGCGGAGTGGAAGCCGCGGCGGGACCATCCGGTGATGGACCAGGACTGGAAGGTCGCGCCGGTGACGGCACGGCTGAAGGACCTGGCCCACCGGCAGCTGGGCACCTCGGGCTCGGGCAACCATTTCGTGGAGTTCGGAGAGATCGTTTTCGAGCGGCCGGCACTGGGCGCGCCGGCGGGTTCGTTCGCGGCCGTTCTGTCGCACAGCGGAAGCCGGGGCCCGGGCAACCAGGTGGCGACGGAATACAGCCGGCGGGCGATGGCTCTGCACCGCGGGTTGCCCAGGGATCTGCGGCATCTGGCCTGGCTGGATCTAGACGGCGACGGGGCGGAGTACTGGGCGGCGATGGAGCTGATGGGCGCGTACGCCTCGGCCAATCACCACGTGATCCACCGCCAGATCGCCGCCGCGGTGGGCGCCGATGTGATCGCTCAGGTGGAAAACCACCACAACTTCGCGTGGCGCGAATCGCACGTCGGCCGGGAGGTGGTCGTCCACCGCAAGGGAGCCACGCCCGCGCGGGCCGGCGCCGTGGGCATCATCCCCGGATCGATGGCCTCGCCGGCCTATGTGGTGGAAGGGCTGGGCGATCCGCGGTCGCTGGAGTCGGCCTCGCACGGCGCCGGCCGGGTGCTGTCGCGGACCGCGGCGGTGCATAAGTATCGCTGGCGCGACGTTTTACCGTACCTGCAGGCCCGGGGCGTGAAAGTGCTGTCGGCCGGGCTGGATGAGGTGCCGATGGTCTACAAGGACATCGACCGGGTGATGGCCGCCCAGACCGACCTGGTCCGTCCGCTGGCCCGGTTCATGCCCAGACTGGTGAAGATGGCGCCGGCCGGGGAGCGGCCGGAGGATTGAGCCCGGCATCCCGCCCGCCGGAGGGTTCCGCGTGCCCGGCGCCGGCGGCAGTCCCGCAGGCCCCGCCGGACACCTTGGGTCCGCGGTACTCCCGGCCCGGGCGAAGGTTACAATCCATTCAGGAGGTGTGCGATGATCCTCGAGCTGACCGAAGAGGAGCACGCCCTGATGTTGAACCTGCTGGACCGGGAGATCGCCCAGCTCGGGCCGGAGATCCGCCACACCGACGCGCGGGACTACCGCGAGGATCTCAAGCACGACAGGCGGGTGCTCCTGCACCTGGTCGAGCGGCTGCGCGCGCCGCAGACCGCCTGAGCCGGCCGGCGGGGGCAGGTTCCTCCGGGTTCACATCGACGGCGTGACTTCAGCAGGCCGGAAACCTTACCTTCACGCCGCGGCAGGCGGGCGCTGCCGCTGCGCGCCGGCGCCGCCCGGCCGGTGTGTGCCGCCCCGGCTGAGTCCGTCGCACCGGCCGGACCGCGCGCCGCGGAAACCGGGGGTGACGGGGGCCCGGAGGGCGGTTATAGTGCCCGACCTGCGGGGCCGGGACCGTAGCCGATGCGTGGTCGCGGGGGCCGCCGGGCCGGGGGACGCCGGGGCCGGCCACGGCAGAACAGAGTCTGCCTTGAAGCTTGCCCCGCCGGGGAAAACCCGGCGCGGCGCCGGGGAGGTCGGGCCATGCCGACGCTCAGTGCGTTTGCCGACGAGGTCAGTCAGGATCCGCAGGTCCAGATGGACGTGCTGGAGGCCAACGGCATCCGGTTCGTGGAGCTGCGCGGGGCGTTCGGGGCGAACGTCATGAAACTGACACCCGCGCAGTGTCAGGATCTCAGGAAACGGTTCACGGACCGCGGTTTCGGCGTCTCGTGCATCGCCTCGCCGATCGGCAAAGTCCGGATCGACGAGGATTACCGGCAGCACTTCGACGATTTCCGGCGGGCGGTGGACCTGGCGGAGTTCTTCGGGGCCCGGTTCATCCGGATCTTCAGCTACTACCCCCCGGCGGGCGAGTCGATCGCCGACTACCGCGGCGAAGTGCTGCGGCGGATGGCCGACAAGGTCGAGTACGTCTCGGGGCGCGACGTGACGCTGGTGCTGGAGAACGAATCCAACCTCTTCGGGGCCCTGCCGGAGCGATGCGTGTATCTGCACACCGCCCTGCCCTCGCCCAGGCTGGTGGCAGCCTTCGATCCGGCCAACTTCGTGAACATGAATGTTCAGGACATCTACCACACCTGCTGGCTGCCGATGCGCAGCTTCGTGAAGTACTTCCACATCAAGGACTTCCGGTACGGCGACAAGGACCATGCGGTGCCGGCCGGCCAGGGCGACGGTTGCATCCCGGCGATCCTCAAGGATGCGGCCGCCGACGGCTATGACGGCTTCCTGGCCCTGGAACCCCACCTGGGCGTCGCCGGGCATTCGACGGGTCAGACCAGTCCGGAGCTGTTCGCCCGGGCGACCGAGGCGCTGCGCTCCATCTGTGCCGGGCTGGGCTGGCAGGTCTGAAGATTCCGGGCAGCCGATTCGTTGACCCCGTTCAACAGGCACTTAAACTACTTCTTGACAAACACTTACATCGCCAACCAGCGGAATTCAAACACCGCGGCGTTGCCTGGGTACAACAGGCGGTTTTTCGACGACCTTTCGGCGCGTCGGCTGTCCTCAACTTCCCGGGCGGCCTAACACATGGTCCGAGAATAAGTTGTGTTTGACCTTCAGTTTTCGCAGTGATGATGCCGTTGAATGGTCCGGGCCGTGCGATGACCCCGGCCGGCAAGGAGAAAGGCCGCGCAGAAGCCGGCCGGCGCGGAACATGGAACCGGATCGACGCCAGCACCGACGTCTCGAGATTCGCCTGCCGATCGAGTGCATTCCCAAGCCGGGCGAGCGCGACCAGGCGTTTCGCACGGTCACGATCAACGTCAGCACGGGGGGGTTGTATTTCGAGGCGGACATGCTCAACGGCATGAGCGTCCCGCCGCTGGGATCCGTGTTGGATTTCGAGCTGACCGTTCCGCCCGGGGACGGCCACTTCCCCTACGAGAGCCGGCTGCGGGGCACGGGGCGGGTGGTGCGGTGTCTCCCCCTGGATCGCCCTTCCACACGCGGCCAGGGAGACCGGCCGGCCCAGGTGGGCATCGGCGTGCGCTTCCAGGAGCCCCTTCGGGTGGGGGTCTGAGATCAGGTCGGCAGCCCAGCCTCTCACGCCGCTGTCAGGCCCCGGCGGCCGCGTTTGAGACCGAGCTGCTCCCGAGCCGCGACCGTCCACCCTCAAAAAGCCCCGGCAGATCCCCGGTTTTTGACGCCTCAGATCAGGCCTCCGGCTTTCCTGCAGGCCCGTCGCAGTCCTTGCGGCATGGGTCTGAGGAGTCGCCCGAATCCGGACCGACTCACGCAGTGGCAGACGCGTGGTGGCGGAGGACGCGGTGGTGGCGGACGCGCATGCGCCGGGTTTCCATGTCGTCAACTCGTGTGAATCGATCTGCGCAGGCGGCAAAAACAGGATCTCCATGAGCCCTTTCAAGGCGGTTCCTCGCCGACGCTGAGGGACCCAACGGGCAGGCCGCGTGTGGGACGCCCGACGGCCAGCCGACGCGCATCGCTCCAGGATTACTCTGACAACGCCTGACACCGCGCAGGCGGCGGTACCAAAAAGGCGGCGGCCCGCGTTGCCGCGAGCCGCCGCCCATCAAACCGCGAAACAAGCGGGACTTCAGCCCGGTCCGCTTACTCCAGGCAGGCCGCCGGAGGAGTCAGGCCGTCCGGGTTGAAGCATCGCTGGAAGGCCGCGAAGTCCGCGCTGTCGACATCCGTGTCGTCGTCGCCGTCGCAGGTCTGGCAGAGCTCGCTGCCGGCATGGGCGACTCCCGGCCCGCTCTGACAGGACTCGAACGTCGTCAGGTCCACATCATCGACGTTGCCATTGCGGTCGAAGTCGTAGATCTGCAGCAGGTCGTCCGGCAGCAGCGCCGGGCTGCCGATGTCGTTGGGCAGCGGACCGCCCTCGCCTTCGTGCGTGGTCAGCGTGGCATAGGCGTTGTCGACCCCGACGGCCGAAAGCGACCAGTTCAGCCCGTTGTCGTTGAGGAAAGTATCCCGCTTGTCGGCCGCCACGTAGATGCTGGAACTGCCGTTGTCCACCGGCCAGGGGGCCGCGTCGTCGTACGAGACCACGTCCAGCAGTTTGCCGTCGGCCGCGTAGAGGTAAACCCGGTCGCAGAAGTCCTGCCCCGTGCCGGTGCTGTTGTTCAGGTCCCGCCACTTGGCCTGCGGGACGAAGTGCACCAGCCCCGGATTGACGATCTGCCATTCGGTCAGCCACGGGGCGAACGGATCCTCCACATCCTTGGCGATCACCCGCGTGCTGTTGGCCGGGATGGTGATGCCCACCAGGTTCTCCACCGGCTCGCTGGGGCCGGTGTACACGTAATCCCGGGCGACCTCGTCCAGCAGTGAATGCAGGGCCACCGGATTGTTGGTCAGATTGCGGACCTCGATCCACTCCCATTCGCTGCTGAGCTGGTTGTAGGGGTTGTACATGATCTCCGTGATCACCACGGTGTTCTGATCCTGCACGAAGAGCGTCATGTAGGCCAGCTGCGAATCGGCGGTCCCGTCATTGACCTTGAAGGCGATGGCATATCGGCCGGTCATGCCCGCCGTGGGCTTGAACAGCAGCGTGTCGCCCGAGAGCGTGCTGCCGGCCCCGACGGGGCTGAGCGTGCCGCCGTCCAGCAGGGTGCCGGCGGTGCCGCTGGTCGGGCTGAAGCCCTCGCAGCCGCTGACCAGCTTGAAGGTCAGCACCGGCGGATCGTTCGGCGGATCCGTCCCGACCAGCTGGATCGACGAGAAGCTTACCTGGTTCTGATTGAAAACGCCCGCCGTGCCGCCCTGAGCGCTCGGCGGCGAGACCGGGACGGTGGTCAGCGAGGGGATCAGCGCCGGACTGCCCACGTCGCTGTCCCGCGGAGGACCGGCGGTCTCCTGGCCGTCGTAGGCGATGCTGCCGGTCACGCCTGTGGCCGAAATCCGCCAGTTGGCCGCGATGTCGTTGTCGGAGGCGGTCAGCTTGTCGGCCTCCAGGAAGATGCTGCCCCAGCCGGTCGCGGTGGGCCAGCCGTTGGTGCCGTTCTCATACCTGACCACGTCCAGGCAGCGCCCGTCGGTGGCGAACAAGGCCAGCAGATCCCCCTCGTTCCGCAGGGCCGGGGCCGCCACCGCGCCTGAGGTCCCGGCGTAATCCAGCACGACCAGGTGCTTGCGCTGGACCTTGGCCAGATCGCCGCCCTCGGCCGGGTAGGTCACGTCGCCGGCGCCGGGGTTCCACTCATTGAGGAACTGCGGCGTCGTGCGGTAGGCGGTCTGCTCGCAGATCACCCTCGTGCCGCCGGCGGGGATCACGTTGGGGGTCGGCACCACGCCGCCGTCGGAGCTGGCGTTGGCCAGGTTGTTCTTGGTGCCGGTGGCCGCGTCGAACAGCCCGTTGTAGAGCGTGTCCAGGGCGATCGGCGCGCCGGTGAGGTTCAGCAGCTCCACGTACTCCCAGTCATACTCGAACCCGCCCGGATCGTACATGATCTCGGTCATGATCACCGAGCCGTCCTGGATGAAGATGTTCACCGGCGCGGGGCTCGATTCGGCGTACCCGGTCTGGAAGACCGCGAACTTGAACTGGAACCACCCGCTGACGCCCGGGGCCGGCGTGAACTTCACCTGGTTGCCCGGCAGATCGGCATTCAGCGTCACCGGCGTCACGCCGTCGGGCAGGTAGAGCGTGCCGCCCTGGACCCCCGAGTCATACGCCGGAAACATCTTGTCGGCCGTCTGCTTGATGCGGTAGACCAGCGAGCCGCTGCCGATGGGCGTGCCCTGCAGCGTGATCGTGTACTGCGGGGCGTTCTTCACCGTGATCGACGTGCCGGCCGAGGCGCCGGGGCTGAGCTGCTCGATGTCGGCCATCGAACGCAGCAGCAGCTGGTAGCCGCCGGTGCGCGGGTCGCTCGTGTCGTACTGCGAGAAGATTCCGGTGAGGTTGCAGGCCCCGCCGGGAATCGGCTGGCCCACCAGGTCCAGCGACGAAGTGGAGATCCGCACCACCGCCACCGGCGTGGTGGTGCCGAAGGCCGCCACGTTGTAGTTGCCGACGCCGAAAGTGCCCGAGGACAGGAACACGACGTTGTCGAGCCTGACCAGCTCACTCTCAAAACCCTCGGCCGTCGGGCTGTTGTCCTGAAAATCGGCCACCGTCACCGCCGCCGGCGCCGGGATGCCCGGAGAGCCGGTCTTGGTGATCGTCGCCGCGCCGTCGTAAAGGTCGATCTCGAAAAGCCCGTTGTATACATCGATCTTGCCGGTCAGCGTGACCTGGTCTCCCGCTCCGGCGACCGCCAGCAACGCGTCAATGGCGGCGTTGCTCCCGTAGATGGTGATACCGCCGGTGGCGTCCTGGGCGTGGAAGTTCTTGCTCGAGGTGCTGCCGATCAGGTCCGTAGTCGAGCTGATCACCAGGTTTTCGATGGTCACCTCCGTGCCGATCGGCTGGCTCCTGGCGTCGGCCACCGGGGCGGGGGGCGGGGGGGGCGGCCGCCAGCAGCAGGCATCCCGTCGCGAGCCCCGCTGTTCTCAAGCCCGCTTTCAACGCTGTTCTCAAGCCCGCTTTCAACATGGTCTGCCCTCCTGTTCTCTGACTCCTGTTGGACCGTGGATTCCGGCGCCTCAGACTGCACGCGCCCACATAGATTCGCGTGCGTGTCGATGCCGCGGATTCGAACCGAAAGGCGAGGCCCCGGCGCCACCCCCGCGCAGCTGTGCTTCCAGACCCTCGCGTGCCGGCAGATTATGGCCTGCGACCATCCTTTTTCCAAGTGAATTCGGCGCGAAACCTGATCACCGCCCCTTGAGCACGATCAAAAGCCGGGGAATGGGGAATATTCGGGATATTCACAGCCGGCGTCGGCTGGACGGCATTTTACCAAGGGGACCAGGATACCGAACAACACATTAAGCAGGCGATAGCATTAGATTCATCTTGCGCTAAGCGGCCTGTCCGCCGGCCGGCTTCATCCCGCTCGCTGAAGCTGCTAGGCGAGGATGCCGTATGCTTCCGGCAAGAGAAATCACAATCATGAGTTTTCAGGTCTTCAATTCCCAAGCTCCTTTATCCAATTCGCTTGCGATGGTCTATCGCGCATATCACGACTTGTGATTTTATGGATCATGGGCCACACCGCGGCCGTGGCGGGCGGCCAGGACGGCTCACGTGCCCGTCCATTCGCCCGAGGCCCTGACGGCCGGCAAGGCCTCCCAACGCAATCTTTGCGCGGTTTTCGCTTGGCTTGCGGCGTCGATTCGCTATGCTATCCGCAGCCTCGCCGGCGGCGTGCGTGGTCAGTCGCCGGAGGGTCCCTGCGTGCGGATGGAACCGGGAGAGAAGGAAGCAAGCCGGCAGTTCCCGTTTCCCTCCTGCAAGACTTGCAATGCCCCCGACGGCCAGCGCGCGCCTGCGTCGCGTGCTGTGCAGACGCACGGATCGTGAGAGTCCCGGCGGGCCGCGTCGGCCCGTCGAGCCAACGGCATGCGGACAGAGATGTGTTGAGGTCCGTCTTACCCAACAGGAGG
>CAZSYS010000011.1:24791-28935 GCA_964611365.1 uncultured Planctomycetales bacterium | reverse complement strand
ACCCCAGCACCAGCAGGCCCATCGTGGCCGGCTCGGGGATGCAGCGGGCCTCGAGGTCCACGTTGTCGATGGTCACGAAGGACCACTCGGCGAAGTGCGCGTGGTACTCGATCTCGACGCTCAGGTACCGCGGCTGGATCGGCAGCGTCAGGTGCACGTTCGCGTGCCGCCAGTCAGCGGCCAGCACTGTGGGCGCGCGACCTTTCACGCCCGGCTGCTCGGCGAAGAACACTTCCTGACGGACGTAGCCCGGCTCGCCCGGATAGGGGTAGGAGCCGTCCGTCATGTAGTCCAGAAACACATGGAGCTCGACGTCCCGCCAGGGCTCGCCGTCCGGGGCCCCGGGGTTTCCGGTGCTGACCAGGGCGTAGTCAAACTGCAGGTCGATCTCCTTCTGCGTGCCCAGCGGATCCCAGCCGGGGAACTGTTGTTCATCGACGACCTGGCGGACGCTGGCCACCGGTCCGGCCCAGTTGCCGCCCCAGCTGGTCACGATACCGCCGCAGCGGGTACCGCCGCCGCCCGGGGGCGCTTCGATCCCGTAGTCGCCGTAGGTGTAGCGCACCGTCGCGCCGGTCGGGCTCTTCACCCAGTTGCCGTTGAGACCCGACTCGAATCCGCCGTTAAGAAGCTCGTTCGGCAGACCCAGACTGCCCGCAAACGCCGGACCGGCCGCCAGGGCCGTCGCCGCCAGAACACAGATCATTCTCCTCACGTGCCACCTCCTCACAAAGCAACTTCGTTCCTTCGTCGGCGCCGACGTGGGCCGACAGGAAACCCGCTGGGCCCTCCGCGAGACACGCGCCCGCGGCTACAAGCGATCCCGATCGCAGGGAGCCGGCGCCATGCCCGACGCCGCCTTGAACCATCCGCCCACGGTGCTCCCCGGATGTGCGCACCTTCCTTCCCGGACAGCCCCATCCTACCGATTGAACCGGGTCAAATCAAACAGAATCCGCCGGAATCCGACGGGCCCCGCGGAAAGCCCCGACCCGCCCTCGACAGGCCGGCCCCGCCCGGCCCCGGCAAGCCCCCCGGCTCAATGCCCGCAGCCCGGCTCGGCCAGGCGCCCGCCGCTGAAACATCGCTGAAAGACCCCGAAGTCGGCCTGATCCACGTCCGCGTCGCCGTCGGCGTCCGCCCGCCCGCACCCGGACGGCGGAGGCCCGGCCCCCGGACCGGTGCCGCAGGCCATGAAGCGGTCCAGGTCGGCCTGGTCCACGTCGCCGTCACCGTCGAAATCCGCCGGGGGCCTGGGCACGCCGGTAGCCAGGGCGAACACGGTGGTCTGATAATGCCCGGACGGCGGGCCGCTGCCGCCGAAGACGTAGATCACCCCGTTGTCGTCGATCCCCGCGGCCGCCTCGCGCCGCCCCTCCGGCAGCACCGGACCGGTCGACCAGGTGTCGGCCCGCGGATCGTAGACCTCGACCATGTCGTAATAGGGCGCCGCCTGCATGAAGTAGACGTTTGAACCGCCCATCGCGTACATCCGCCCATCCCACCCTCGGGCATACGCGAAGCTGAAGCGCTTCGTCGGCATGGGGGCGAAACCCTGCTGCCAGGCGTCGGCGTCGGGGGCGTAACGGGCGACGTTGTCGAACGCCCCGTATGCCTCCCACTGGTTGGCCAGGCCGCCGATCACGAACACCCGGCCGTAGTCGCCGACGAAGGCTCCCGGGTAGCGGACGGTGGGATAGGTCGTCTCCGGCGCGTACGGCACCGGCGACCGCGGCGAGGCGGTGAAGGTGGCCGGAAAGTACTCGTAGGTCAGGGCGATCGGCCGCTCGCCGCCGAAGACGAAGTAGCGGTTGTCCGGCGTGCGGACAATCCGGGCGGCATAGCTGATCCACGGCGCCGAAACCGGCCCGCTCCAGTTGTTGGTCGCCGGGTCGTACACGCGAATCTGCTTGTAGTAGTTGTTCAGCAGGTGAATCTGCCCCGACGGCAGCGTCACGGCCATGTCGCCGATCGACCAGACCGGCACGGCCGCACCGGTCGTCCAGCTGTCGGCCGCCGGGTCGTAGATCTGCAGGCGGGTGGTGTTGCCGACGCTGGGCGGGTTGCTGTTCCAGCCGCCGAAGAGGTAGAACCGCCCGTCCAGCCCGCGGGCGATGGCCGCCTGCCCGGCCGGGTAGGGCATCGCCGCACGCGTCTGCCATTGGGCCTGAGCCGCGGCCGAACAAGCCAGCATCACCACGCATCCGGCCCGTCGGCCCGACAAGTACCTGATCATGCCACCCCTCCGGATTCTTGCTCCCCAATGTTCAATCTTCATCGCGGTGCATCTGCGGTTCCACGCCCGCGTTCCTTGCCCCGGTTGCCTTGGGACCGCCAGCGCCGGGCACGTCCGGCGATTTGCCGGCGCGCAACATCCACCCCGCGCCCCTTTCGGCGGCCAGTGCCCGTCACAACCGGTACCCAGGGCGCGATCCCATGCGCCCGGCCGGCACGGGGGCCGGCCGCTACGGTGCTTTGCGTGACCCATGCGCGGCCAGCGACATCGACGGCCGGCACGGGGGCTGGCCGCTACGGCGCTTCGCGGCGCCGAACGTGCCTTCGCGGCGTCGAGCGTGCCTTCGCGGCGGCGAGCACACCTTCGCGGTGGCCAGCGCACCTCGTTCGACGGCCGGCGGGAGCGCCGGGGGTTACGGCCGGTGCCCGACACGCGCTCCCATGCGCCCGGCCGGCACGGGGGCGGGCCGCTACGGTGCTTCGCGGCACGGGGCGCAACAGTGGCTGCCCAAGGCGCGCTGCGCGGTCTGCAATCAGACACAACAAGGGACGTCCGGACGGAAGCCGGACGTCCCTTGTCTGTTTACCGCTCACCGCTGAACCGCCGATGGTCCAACCGTCGTTCTGTCGGCCGCCCTGGTGGGCTGCAAGCGGCCTGATCATGGCGACGGCCGGCCGCCGGCGTTCAATTCATCTGCCGTCTCAGCGACGACGACGTACCAGCGGCAGCCCCAGCAGCAGCAGGCCCATCGTGGCCGGCTCGGGGATGCACAGGCCTTCGAGATCGACGTTGTCCACGCCGACGAACGACCAGGCGGCGTAGTGAGTGAACATCTCGATCTCGACGCTCAGGTACTGCGGCTGGGTGGGCAGCGTGATACGGATTTCCTGGTGGGCCCAGTCTGCCAGCGAGGGGTACTGGCCCTGCCCCGGGCTCCACTCCTCGTAGACCATCTGCCGGATGTAGCCCGGCTCGCCCGGGTACGGGTAGCTGCCGTCTTCCATCCAGTCCAGCCAGACGCGCATGCCGACATTGCGCCAATCGTCGGTGCTGACCGCCTTGAGCAGGCGGTCAAACTGCAGGTCGATGATCTTCTGGGTGCCCAGCGGATCCCAGCCAGGGAACTGGCTCTCGTCCACGACCTGTCGCCACGTGGACACCGGGCCGTTCCAGTCGCCGCCCCAGCTCATGACCACGCCGGCCCACTTGGCCCCGCCGGAGGGCGGAAGATACACGCCCCAGTCGCCGCTGTTCCAGATCTGTCCGCTTCCCAGCTGGTTCCAGGGAGGCACCGTACCCGTCTCGAACCCCGGGTTGCCCAACTCGTTGGGCAGCCCCAGACTTCCGGCGTACACCGACCCGGTCACAAGGGCCAGCACCGCCACCATTGCCAACTTCCTCATGTGCCACCTCCTCGCAAAAAAGGACCTCTTGGATGTGTCCATCGTCCGTCTCGCCGAGGCGGGCCACACACCCGCGCACGCGCGACGGTCGGAGTCATCTTACTGGCGTCTCGAACAGCGTGCCTTGCGCCGCCGCCGGGAAACGTCCCTGACGCCGCACGGGCTTACACCTCATCTCCGGAAGGAAGCGACTACCGGTGAAATGATCTTCCTTCCTTCTCTCCGCGCGGGTGTCCCGATCCTCCTCACAACCCGCTGATAACCAGCCGATGATTCTAAGCCACGTCCTGCGGTCTGTTCAAGACTTCCGGGAGTTTTTTCCCGATCTTTCCAGCTCTTCCCGCCGTGGGCTCCTCACACCTCCACATGCCGTCCGCACCCGCCCGCACGGTCCGCATAACGCTTTCAGGACACGCGCTTCCGCACCGGGCGGCCGTGCAACCCCGCGGGTAAACAGCTTCCGTCACTGGACCACTGCACCCGCAACCGCCTGGCCCAGGGAGCC
>CAZSYS010000011.1:0-24691 GCA_964611365.1 uncultured Planctomycetales bacterium | reverse complement strand
CCATCGCTCCAGCTTCGCCCGCTGACCCATTTCTTGCCGACCCGGAAGCACATGTCCCGGGCCTGCAGCATGGTTCCGGGGGAATAGACCTTGCCCGGCACATACTCCGGCGGCGGGGGCATGCGGACCGGGCCGGCGTGGCCGTCCACGTAGCCGATGTTGCCGGCCCCCCACTCCGAACGTCCGCGGTTGTGCCGGTCGGCGACCACGTCCTGATTGCACCAGGCGCTGTCCGGCTCGTTGAGCAGCCAGAACTGGGGATGCTCCTCGATGATCATCGGGACGCCCTCGAAGCTCTTGATCCTGTCGCGATGATCGTTGCGGTTATAGCCCCCCACGGCCGGCGGCGGATTCAGCGGGAGCGGGTAATGAGCGGCCAGAAGGCTGGAGGTCTCGGCCCCCGACAGCATGCCGTTGGCGGTGTAGCTGTGCGGAAAGGCGTCGTTGGCCCGCAGGGCCTTGTCGGCCGGGCAGGTGTAGGCCTCGGTCATGGCCCCCATCTGCTTTTTGTAGATCGTGCCCCACTCCGGCTGTTTGCCCTGATCTCCGTCGGGACCATAGATCATCCGGCTGGTGTCCCAGGTGCCGTCCGGGCGACGCACCGCGCCGTTGGATCCGCCCAGCCAGTCGGCGTTGAGGTCGCGTCTGGTGCCCGGCAACCGGCCGCGGTTGTCCACGCTGTAGGCCAGAAAGGCCATCGCCAGGGTACGCACGTTGCCCTGGCAGACGACGGTTTGAGCATTGGCCCGGGCCCGGGCAAGCGACGGGAGCAGGATCGAGACCAGAAGCGCGATGATCGCCACTACGACCAGGACTTCGATCAACGTGAAGCCCGCCCGGCCTGTTCGGCATCGCCGGCTCATGTGCGACCCCCTGTTGTTCGGATGCTGCCGCCTGAAAGGGCCCACCGCCGGTGGGTTCCTCCATTGAACCAGTTTAAGCCAGCCGCGGACCCCTGTCAAGACTTTTTGCGTCTATTGTGATCGGCGGTCCGCCCCGCCGATCGGAGCCCGGGGCCCCCACGGGCGGCAACCTGGTCCCGGGCCTCCCGCTTCAGGTATCGGCAGAACCGGCCCGGGGGTGTGCTCCTGGTCCGGCCCGGCACCATGAAAGCCCCCGAACCGGCCGCCGGCGCCGCGGCTGCAAAACCGTCCTCCGGGCCCGGACGCGCCTCGACCGGGCCGCGCGGGCAAATCTGACGCCCGCCAGGCCACCGAAAGTCCACAAAAACCACCACTGGCCCTGGCAAGCCCTTCCGGCCGCCGATGACACACGGATCGAAAAGAACGCAAGTGCCTTGCCAGGAACGGGTTGCATGTCTAGACCGCGCATATTGTCTCTTGGCCCGCGCCGACGGACCTGCAGAAAAAAGCGGCACCGGCGGCAGGATCGAGCCTGCAACCGGTGCCGCCTTCAGGCTACACCAACCCACCGGATACCCCTGCGGCCTGAACGCCACCCCTGAGGCCTACGCGTCGCCACGTAGGGTATATACCCCATTCAAGGGGTTCATCCGGCCGTCTTATTCGCAACCCGGAAGCACCGCGGTGACCCCCGGTCCGGTGCCGCAGAGCACGAACTGGACCAGGTCGTTTTCCACGTCAATCTCCTCGTCGGCGTTGCGGTCGAAGCACTGGCAGGCCGGGTCCATCGGGTCGTCGTTACCCACCGTCAGGCAGCGCTGCAGGACCGCGAAGTCGTCGGAATCCACGTCTCCGTCGCCGTCGGCATCCGCCCAGGGGCTGTTCGGGCAGATCTGGAAGGTGTTGCGGACGTTGTCCAGGTGAAACGCCTTGAGCGCGCCCCAGGAGGGATTCAGATCGCCGATCACGTTCCGCAGGACGAACATCACCGTCAGAAGGGGCGGGTCCGACTGCCAGACGTACCCCTGCGGCACGGCGGCCATGAAGCTCGCGTCGCGCACCAGACCGTCGGGATCCAGCGTCTGGGTGTTGTTGATCTGCGTCTCGGCGATCACCGCGCCGGCCTTGTCGACGCCGTCCACCAGGCGGATGTAGCCGTAGCTGAGCTGCTCGAAGCTGGCGATGCGGGCGTCCACGTAGACCCGGTACGGCGCGGTCGAGACGTCCGGCGCGGCGATGGTCTGGTAAGCGATGACCTGCGTGTTCTGGTCGATGTTGCACTGGATCGTGCCGTAGCGCAGGCCGGTGGCGCCCTTGGCCGTGCCGCCGGAGCACGGGTGCCAGATGTTGCCGTCGCGCCGCAGGTCCACCTGTTCTCCCAGGCCCACCACCTTCACGTCCCAGTGCTTCGGCCGGCTCTTGTTGCCGTTGGCGCCGGGGTCCGCGCAGACGTTGAGCGTCTCGCGGTCGGCGACCCAGCCTTCCTCGAAGCCGGTGTTCAGCAGCTGGGGAGCGTAGACCAGCACGGAGTCGGGGAACCAGCCGGCGATCGCGCAGCTGTCGACCGGCACGACGCGGTAGCGCCCGCATTCCACGCCCGGCGCGGTCAGCGGGAAGTCCACCAGCACGTCGTTGCCGTCCATGCGGAGGTTCTGGCCGGTGATGACGTAGGTCCCGTCGGCCCCGATCCCGCCGCCCTGCCGCATCTTGCGCAGGTTGGCGCCGGTCAGCGCCGCGAGGTTGTCGCCCTGCAGCCTGACGGTCATGGTCGTGCCCAGCAGGCCGTTGTTCTGGAGCACCTTGCGGATCGTGGTGGCGGGCTGGCTGCCGCACTTGAAGAGCATGTAGCTGGGCCCGTCGGGGCCCGGGCTGGGCGCCGGCCCGCCGGTGATGAACACGCCGAGGTCCGACTCGTCGCTGCCGGCCACGGGGATGTTGTCCGCCACATAGTTGGCGATGTAGAGGTCCAGGTACCCGTCGTAGTTGCCGACCGTTCCGCCGCGGCCGCGGTCCGGGCCCCAGGCCAGGCCCCGCGGGGAGGACAGTCCGGCGCCGAAGAAGCCCTCGTACCAGTTGGGGAAGCCGATGAGGTTGATGTGTTCCTGGCGCGAGAGGGAGCCGTTGAAAATACCCACGAGGTTGGCCCCGTCCATCGAGACCAGCAGGTTGCCCCGGATCAGCTCGTTGTAGCGGTAGCTGTCCTCGAACAACCGCTCATAGATCAGGTCGTTGGGCTTGCTGCCGCCGGGCAGCTGGCCGTAGACGTCCACGAAGGCCCCGGCCGCCAATGACGGGTTGGTCTGGCCGTTGTAGCGCAGAACCTGCTCGGTGCCCCAGCTGCAGACCAGCAGTTCGGGATAACCATCCTGCGCCGGGCCGGGGGCTCCGCCGGTGTACTGGTCGTTGCCGAAGATCAGGCCCTTAGGCGAGGTCAGGCCGCCGCTGCCGGCGGTGACGAAGGTGTCGATCAGCGTCCCGGGCGAGGCCCCGCCGGGGCCCTGGTAGCGCAGCACGCGGTGGTTGAGGTAGCTGCTGACGTAGAGGTTGCCGTCCGGGCCCCAGCACATGCCGTCCGGGCCGTCCAGACCGCCGCTGCCGGCGGCCACGAAGTCGCCCAGGTACGTGCCGGTGGAGCTGTACTTCTTGACGCTGTCGGTGCCGTAACTGGCCACGTACACATTGCCGTCCGAACCCAGCAGGATGGCCCGCGGACTGCTCAGGCCGCTGGTGTTGTCGGCGAAGACCCCGACGTAAGCGCCGGTGCCGGCGTTGAACTCCAGCACCTTGTTGGCGACCTGGCTGCTGATCAGCAGTTCCGCCGCGCCGGCCTGCCCGGCGATGATCGCCAGCATTGCCGCCGGGGTCCACAACGCCGCCGCCTGAACCCTTCTATAAGATGGAAATGCCATGATCCTCTCCTTTCTGCCGTGTGGCACGTGAACGAATTGCGCAACCCGAGGTTTCGGCCGGAAGAGCCCGAAGGCTCGCCGGCCTGACCTTATTGTACTCGCGGCAGGACGCCTGGGAAGCGCTTTTTGCGGCCTCAACGCAGATTTCAACCGGTTCATAAGCCTCTTGCGGGGACTCACGACGCGCCGGATACCCGCCCCAGGCGCCCCACCACCGCCCCGGTCCCACACGCGCTACCCCCCAAAGCCGCCGCTGGTCCGATCCACCCGCCGCGTTGGTTCCCGCCGGGTCCCCGCGGCCTGGCCGGCGGAACCGGTCCGGCCCCCCGCCGGGTCTGGCTGATCGCCCCGGCCGGTCCGGCTGGACGCCCCGCCGGACGGGGCTATTCTGGGGGTTGTGTCCTCGATACCCGCCATGGAGTACCCGCCGGCCTGGATGGAATCCGCCGCCGGGCTGATCGGCACGCACCGCCTGGAGATCCACGGCCGGCAGGTGCGGGCCGCGATCGACAGGCCGCAGCTGCACCAGGTCTTCCTGCCGCTGCTGGCCGAGCTGGTGGGTGAGCAACAGACCCTGGGCCGCCGGATCACGGTCGGACTGGCGGGCATCCCCGGCAGCGGCAAGTCCACCTTTTCGGCCCTGTTGCAGATCGTCGGGCAGAAGGTGCTGCCGCCGAGCTGCCTGGCGGTCTTCGGCCTGGACGGCTGGCACTACCCCAACGTGGAACTGGATCGGCGGATGACGCGGGATGCGGAGGGCCGACCGGTTCCGTTGCGAACCCGCAAGGGGGGGCCTGAATCGTTCGATGTCGATGCCCTGGCCGCGGCTCTGGATGCCCTGCGGGCCGGCGAGGGCGACGTCCTGCTGCCGGTCTACGACCGCCGGATCCACGACCCCAGGCCCGCGGCCCTGCTCGTGGAGGCCGGGGCCGGTATCCTGCTGATCGAGGGCAACTACCTGCTGCTGGGCGAGGAGCCCTGGCGGCGGATCGGCGATCGGCTGGATCTCCTGCTCTTGCTCACGTGCGACCTTCAGACCGCCCGGCAGCGGGTCATCGACCGGCATGTGCAGGGCGGCTGCACGCCGGCACAGGCCGAGGAGAAATACCGGACCAACGACGCCCCGAACACCCGGCTGGTGCTGGCGTCGGTGGCCCGGGCCGATCTGGTCGTGCAGCCGGACTACCCCCGGCTGTGCCGGGCGCTTGACGAGGCCTGACCCGCGGCGTAAACGGTCCGGCAGGGATGATCGCGGCAGGCGGTCGGCCGCGGCGGGACTCAACCGAACAAGGAGCAGGCCATGTCAGGAAGAACGAAGGCGGCGGTGCTGGCGGCGGTGCTGGCGGCGGTGGTGGTGGCGGCGGGCTTCAACACCGGCGTGGCCCAGGAGGCCGGGCAGCCGATGAAGATGCTGACGCTCGTTCTGGAGGGCAACTTCCGGGTGAAGAGTGCCTGCCTCTTCGCGGACAAGACCCCCAAGGCGATCACCGAGGAGCAGGTCAAGCGGATCGAGTTTCACCCTGAATACATCGTGGTGATCAAGCAGACCGGCGACGGGCGGGTGGTGCCGGTGCACACGATCAAGGAGTTCACCTGGGAGCCGTCCTGAGGCCCGGCCGGCCTGTCGCCTGGCACGGGGCCCGCCCGGTCGCCCCGGTTCGCCTGACCGCGGAATCCGTCAACGGGCACGAGGTCCCCGATCCGGCCGATCCGGCGCCCGACGTTGCCTCAGGCGGCGTTGGGCTTATCATGCGCGAAGGTCCGAGTCCGCCAGAACACCCCAAACCTGTCGGAGGTGCTGCCGTGAGCCGATTCAAACGCCCGATCCCGGCCGTCCGCACGATGCTCGCGCTGGTGACCGCCTCGACCCTGGCCGGCTGTGCCGGCGCACCGGGCCGGGGAGTGGCCGTCCGCGAGCTGCGCTGCGAATACACCGTCAACCCGGAGGGTCTGGATGAAACCGCGCCGCGGCTGACGTGGATCCTGGATTCCTCCGAGCGTGGGCAGCGTCAGACGGCCT
This sequence comes from uncultured Planctomycetales bacterium, assembly GCA_964611365.1. GTDB lineage: Bacteria > Planctomycetota > Phycisphaerae > UBA1845 > PWPN01 > CALLOB01. Next base: position 18,899 of record CAZSYS010000011.1, on the reverse strand, counting down.
ATCACGTGCTGGTGGCCTCGAGCCCGCAGCTGCTGCGCGCGGACACCGGCGACCTCTGGGACTCCGGCCGGGTGGAGTCCGACCGATCGCACCTGGTGGAGTATGCCGGCAGACCGCTGGAATCGTACGCCCGCTGCCACTGGAAGGTCCGGGTGTGGGACCGAGACGGCCGGCCCTCCCCCTGGAGCCGCGCGGCGACCTGGAGCATGGGGCTGCTGAAGCCGGAGGACTGGAAGGGCATCTGGGTCGGCCGGGACGAAGCCGCCGACGCGAGCGCCGACGCGGAAACCCGACTGCTGGAAGAGGAACTGAAGCGTTGCCGGTGGATCTGGAGCCCGGACGCCGACGGAGCTTCGGGCGCACCGCCGGGCGACCGGTTCTTCCGACGCACGATCGAGGTGCCGCCGGGCACGAAGGTCCGCCGGGCCCTGGTCGTGATGGCCGGGGACAACACCGCCCACGTCCTGCTCAACGGCAAGACCGCGGGCGTCTGGCACGACTTCCGGCAGGCCGCGCGGATTGACGTGACCGGCTCGATCCTGGAGGGCGTCAACCACTTGGCGGTGCACGTCCACAACGCCGGCCAGGAGCCCAACCCCGCCGGGCTGATCGGCTTTATCCGGATCGAGCCCGAGCAGGGCGAACCGATCGTGGTCCGCACCGACGATGCCTTCAAGGCCCTGGAGAAAGCGGTACCGGCGTGGGAGCAGCCGGGCACGGACGCCTCGGCCTGGCCGGCGGCCCGGGACCTGGGCGGGTTCGGCATGGCTCCGTGGGGGCCGATCGCGCCGGCGCCCCCGGAGGACCGGGTTCTTCCGGCCCGCCATTTCCGCAGGGAGTTCGACGTGGACAGGGCGGTGCGGCGGGCCACGGCGGTGATCTGCGGGCTGGGGTACTACGAACTGTACCTCAACGGCCGCAAGGTCGGCGACCACGTCCTGGACCCGAACTACACGCACTACAGCCGCCGGGCTTTGTACGTGACCTACGACGTGACCGGGCACCTGAAAACCGGGCGTAACGCGGTGGGCGTCTGGCTGGGCAACAGCCGCTACTACGCCCCGCGGATCAGCGTGCCGGCCGGCACAACCAACTACGGCTTTCCGAAGCTGCGGATGCAGATCTGCATCGAACACGCCGACGGCACCTGCTCCATGGTGGTCAGCGACGGGAGCTGGAAGCTCACCACCGAAGGGCCGATCCGGGAGAACAACGACTACGACGGCGAGGTTTACGACGCCCGGATGGAGCTGGACGGATGGTCCGAGCCGGGCTACGACGACTCGGCCTGGGAGCCGGCCGCGCCGGTGCAGCCGCCTGGCGGAGAGCTGCGTGCCCAGATGGCTCCGCCGATCCGGGTGACCGAGACGCTCAAGCCGGTGGCGATGACCGAGCCGGAACCGGGGACGTACGTGTACGACCTGGGGCAGAACATCGTGGGCTGGGTCCGGCTCACGGTCTCCGGTCCGGCCGGCACCCGCGTCCGGCTGCGCTTCGCCGAGGCCCTGGACGGGAAGGGCCGGCTGTACACCGCCAACCTCCGCTCGGCCCGCTGCACCGACGTTTATATTCTCAAAGGCGCCGGCACGGAGGTCTACGAGCCGCGCTTCACCTACCACGGCTTTCAGTACGTCGAGCTGACCGGCTTCCCGGGCCGGCCGACGCTGGAGACCATTGAAGGCCGGGCGGTGCACTCGGACGTGGAGTCCATGGGCTCGTTCGCCTGCTCGCATCCGCTGATCAACCGGATCTTCCGCAACGTCACCTGGGGGATCCGCGGCAATCTCCGCAGCATCCCCACCGACTGTCCGCAGCGCGACGAGCGCCAGGGCTGGCTGGGCGACATCGCCACCGAGTCCAGGGCCGAGAGCTACGAGTTCAACATGGCCACGTTCTTCACCAAGTGGCTGACCGACATCCGCGACGCCCAGGACGAGAAGGGCAGCATCCCCGACGTGGCCCCGCCGTTCTGGAAGATCTACTCCGACAACGTCACCTGGCCGGCCTGCTTCGTGATCATCCCGGGCTGGTTCCTGGACCACTACGGCGACACCCGGCTGGTGGCCGCCAATTACCCGGCGATCTGCCGGTGGCTGGAGCACATGAAGGGCTACATGAAGGACGATCTCATGCCCCGCGATCAGTACGGCGACTGGTGCGCCCCGCCGGAGTCGCTGGAGCTGATCCACAGCAATGACCCGAAACGCAAGACCGACGGCGAGCTGCTGGGCAGCGCCTATTACTACCACTGCCTGAGGCTGGCCGCCCGCTTCGCCGAGCTGCTGGGCCGCCCCGACGAGGCTGATGCCCACAAGGCCCTGGCCGAGAAGGTGAAGGCGGCCTTCAACCGCAAGTTCCTGGACGCCGCGGCCGGCCGTTACTCCAACGGCACGCAGACCTCCTGCGTGCTGCCGCTGTACTTCGGGCTGGTGCCCGACGAACACCGCCAGGCGGTCTTCAACACGCTGGTGCGGAGCATCATGGAGGACAACCGCGGACACCTGGCCACGGGTCTGATCGGGGGACAGTGGCTGATGCGGACCCTGACCGCCGGCGGCCGACCGGACGTGGCCCTCACCATCGCCACCCAGACCAGCTATCCCAGCTGGGGATACATGGTCCAAAAGGGGGCGACGACGATCTGGGAGCTTTGGAACGGCGACACCGCCGACCCGGCGATGAACTCCCGCAACCACCTGATGCTCGTCGGCGACCTGACCCTGTGGCTGTGGGAGTCGGTGGCCGGCATCCGGTCCGACCGAGCCGCCCCGGGATTCAAGCACATTATCATGCGGCCGCTGCCGATCGGCGACCTGACCTTCGCCGCCGGCACGCACCGCTGCATGTACGGCGAGATCCACAGCCGCTGGCGGCGCGAGGGCGGGGCCTTCAACTGGGACGTCCAGGTGCCGGTCAACACCACGGCCACGCTGCACGTGCCCACGACCGAGCCCGGCCGGGTCAGCGAATCGGGCCGGCCGGCGGCCGAAGCCCCCGGCGTGCGCTTCGTGCGGACGGAAACCGGCGCCGCGGTGTACGAGGTGGGCTCGGGAACCTACCGGTTCAGCGCCCCGCTGAACTGAGGTGGAGTGGAGTGGTTTCGCCGCCGGATGAGGGCATCCGACCGGACCTCCCGGAGGCCGCAATCCGCTGACCGGCGCCGCCCCGGGCCTGTCCGGCCGACCGTTGCGGCCTGGCCGACCGGTTGACGGGTCCCGGGCCGGGCTTACAATCGCCCCCGACTCTCCGGCTCGCGACCGGCAACGGGCCGGACCACCGCCGGCCGGACGCGTCGCGAGGACCCCGCCGCCATGCGCATTGCTTTCGTCGGTCCGCCCCAGAGCGGCAAGACCACTCTCTTTCGGGCGGTCACCGGCCAGACCGCCCCCCCGCCGGTCATGGGCGAACACCTCGCCGTCGTCAAGGTGCCCGACGAGCGGCTGCTGTGGCTGGAGAAGCTGTACAAGCCGCGCAAACGCGTCGAGGCCACGATCGAGTGCCTGGACGTCCCCGGCTTCAGCCACGAGACCCCCGCCCGGCAGGCCGAGTTCCGCAAGTCGCTGCCTTCGATCCGCAAGTGCGAGGCCCTGGTCGCGGTCGTGCGGGCGTTCGACAACCCGGCCGTGCCGGCCTACCGCGACCGCATTGACGCGGAGGCCGATCTGGCCGAGCTGCTGACCGAGCTGATCTTCTGCGACCTGGAGACGGTGACGGTGCGCGTCGAGCGCATCGAGAAGTCCCTCAAGAAGCCCACCCGGCACCACGAGCAGGAGAAGCGCGAACTGGAGCTCATGCTCCGCTGCCAGGCCGAGCTGGAGGCCGGTCGGCCGCTGGCCGGGGCCATCCGGGGCGAGGAGGACCGCAAGGCTCTGGCTTCCTACGCCTTCCTGACCGAGCTGCCGCTGATCGTGGTGGTCAACGTCAACGAGGACCGGGCCTCGGCTCCCCCGCCCCTGCAGGCCGCCCATGCCCGGGCGACGATCGCCCTGTGCGCCGAGACGGAGGAGCAGATTGCCGAGCTGGAACCCGCCGACCGGGCGGCCTTTCTCGGGGATCTGGGCGTCCAGGAGCCGGCCCGCGACCGCCTGATCCGGTGCTGTTACCAGGCGGTCGGGCTGATCTCCTTCCTGACCGTCGGCGAGGATGAGGTCCGGGCCTGGCCGATCCGCGAGGGCACCGAGGCGGTGGAGGCGGCGGGCAAGATCCATACCGATATCGCCCGGGGCTTCATCAAGGCCGAAACCGTGGCCTACGAAGATCTCCGAGCCGCAGGCGACATGAAAGCCGCCCGGGCGACTGGAAAGGTCCGCCTGGAAGGCAAGAACTACGTTGTCCGGGACGGGGACATCATCAACTTTAAGTTTAATTTGTGAATCCGGGAAGAATGGGTCGCCTTTTGCGGCGTTGGTGACGGCCAGTTGTCAAGCATGTCTGGCCTGTGACGGCCGGCCGTCGCGCCGGTAATGGGGGAAGAAAAAACGCCTCTACAGAACCCATTGTTGTTTTGCGCCGATAAAACCCTTACAATCATGTCGTCACGTTCCGGCTTCGCGCGGCAGCGTCAATTCCCGCCGGACGCGATGGTTATGAGACGTGGCGACGTGGGTGAACGAGCGTCCCGGAGGGGGGACACGTCGGTTGCGGAGGGTGGTGCCGCCCGGATCGCGTTGCGGTCGGGTGGCGACATAATGTCACATCGCCGGCCCGCCGGCGCATGGGAGAACGGTCATGTCCAGAAAAGCCCGCACGGAAAAGCTTCCGGATCGCCTCGTCCGCAGGGGTTTCACGCTGATCGAAGTCCTGGTGGTGGTGGCGATCATCGCCCTGCTGGTGGCCATCCTCGTACCGGCGCTCAGCCGGGCGCGCGAACAGGCCCGTGCCGCGGCCGGTTCCAGCAACCTCCGGCAGGGGTTGATGGGCATGTACCTGGAAAAAACCGAGAAGCAGATGCGGAAGGAGGAGTGGAGCACCAACTACGGGTGGGCGGTCAAGTCGCTCAAGCAGCTGAAGAACGAAACCAATGTCTTCCATTGCCCCTCCGACCCGAACCCCTATCCCATCGCCGCGGTGCAGGACCGGCTGTTCGACGACAGCGGGCGGCCGCGCGGCACGACCACCGGCGATGCGATCTTCAGCCGCGCGATCCGGGACCGGACCAGTCCAGGCAGCTGGACGACGGACATCCAGGACCAGGTCGATCCCCTGGCCGCCAGCGGCACCGACGCCTACAACGATCCCGCAGGCGACCTCCTGCTGGACTTCAAGCCCTCGGCACCCATGCAGAAGTGGGTCTCGGCGGACATCTCCAAGGGGAACGCCAGCTGGCGCCACGACGTGTACTCCTACGACGGCAAGACCATCGCCCTGAACGTGCAGGGCACGGTCACGGCCCAGATCCCGCTGATGTGGATGAGCTTCGGGGCCAACGCCAGCGCGGGCCTGAAGGGCGTCAAGGGCAACCCGATCCTGGTTGCCGAGGCCGGCAAACCGGGCATCTTCCCCGAGAAGCTGGGCAGCTACCCGTTTGACCACCTGGGCTGGGTGCTTCGCTTCCGGCACGGCGGCTACTCGGGCAAGAGCTTCCTGCGCGGCGCGGACTGGACCCGCGGCACCCTCGGCCTTCGCCCGCCCATGACCGGCATCACGCTGGGCAACTGGGCGGATCCGAACTACATCCCCGAGCAGCGCACTCACGCGGGTTTCGTCGACGGCCACGTCGAACTGATGCCCTGGTGGGAACTGATCTCCGACCCCAACGGCGCGATCTCCGGCGGCCGGCCGACCCCCAAGTGGCATTACTGGTACGGATCCCGCAGTCAGACGCAGAGCCCGGCCAGATATTGATCACCCGCAGGCCGCGGTCTGAATCACACGGACCCCGTGGCCGGCGCAGGCAAGATCCGGGGGCACACGATACCCCGGGCGTGCAGGCGTTGTACGCCGCCTTTCCAGCCGCCGGCGATCTTGAGCCGGGCACCCAGGCAGGCAGAATGGCATTCCGGCCGGTTTCAGCCGTTTTTCAGGGCGACGCCGCCGTGGCCGGCGCGGTTCCCAGGCGGATGCGGGGCACCTGGACCTGCACGCTGCGGGCATGCCGCTTGCCGCCGGCAGTCCACAACTGGACGGTGACCGTGTACAACCCCGGACGCTCGTACCGGTGAGAGGGCGCCGCCACCGGGGATGACCGGCCGTCGCCGAACTGCCACAGGTAGCGGACCGGCTCCAGCGAGGTGCGCAGCCCGAAGCTTACGCCCATCGGGTCCTGCAGGTCGTCCTGGATGCGGACGTTGATCCAGGGGCGCCGGCGGACCACTTGGACGAAGAAGTCGAACACCGGCCGGGGATCGCGGCGGTGCGTGCCGGCCCGCCCGAGGACTTCCGGCTCCAGGTCCCGGTCGCGCAGCCACTGGATGCAGGCGGTCGCCCCCTCCTTGAGGGGATCGAGATCTCCGTAGATCACCTGCACCGCCTGGAAGCGGTCCAGAAACGGCACACAGGGCTCGACATAGCGGGCGTCGAAGTTCGTCTGCCGCAGGGACAGGGCGCGGAAGACCTCCGGGTGCCGCAAGCCGGTGAACAGCACGGCATAACCGCCGGCGGACCAGCCGGTGAGGAACACCCGCGTCTGGTCCACCCGCCGCGAGGCCCGGACCGCCCGGACAATCGCCAGGATGGCCTGCTCGTCCTCGAACTGCCGGCGCAGCTGCTCGGCAGGCTCGGGGGGAAAGTCGCCGCGGGTGCCGATAAGTTCCGGGGCGACCACAACGAACCCCTTCTGCTGGGCCAGTCCCTTCCACTCCTCGATCTGCAGCTCGGCGGTATCGAAGGGCCGGGTTCCGTGGCAGGTCACCACCAGCGGGAAGGACCGTTCCTGGGGGTAGCCCTCGGGAACGTACAGGCGGTACTCCCGGCCGGAATCCGGCTCGCGGAGCCGCTGCACCGGCGCCGGGGCCGGCAGGTTGCTGACCACCGGGCAGCCGGTACAGCATACCAGGGTCAGGGTCGCCAGGGTCACCCCGATTCCAGGCGGACGTGATCGCCTCGCCCCGGCGTCGGACCTCCACTGTCCGGCACATCGATCGTACACCACGGGATCCTCGCTTCCGGGGCCGCAGCCCGCAGGGGATTATGCCCCGCCGGCACCGGACTGCAAAGCGCCCGGCCGGCCCGCCGTCGCCGTGCCGCGTCCGCGGGGACGGGCGACCGTTCGGGCGGTCCGGGATCGTCCCTCGAGCACGGCAACCCGCCGGCCGCGACGGGCAAACACACTTCCCGAAAGACCGGCGGCCGATGGTCGGCTTGTGCCGGGCGTCAGACGCCGGTAGCATCCGGGCTTTCCGCAGGATTCCCCGCAACCGGAGGCCGGCATGACATCCCGATCCCGCAGCACCGCCCGACACTGGACCCGACGGCAGTTTCTGGCCACCGCCTCGGCCGGGGCGGCGATCATGAGCACGAAGGCGGCCGTCGTGCGTGGGTCGCCGGGGGCCAACGAGGCCATCTCGATCGGCTGCATCGGCGTCGGCGGGCGCGGAACCGGACACCTGCGCGAGATCCGCCAGTTCTCCGAGAGGCTCAACGCCCGCATCACCGCGGTCTGCGACGTCTACCGGCCCAACCTCAAGCAGGCCGCCGATTACGTGGCCGCCCAGTTCGGCTCGCCCCCGCGCCAGTTCACGCGTTACCAGGATCTGCTGGCCCTGAAGGACCTCGACGCGGTGACCATCGCCACCCCGGACTTCAGCCACGGCCTGATCCTGGTCGCCGCCCTCAAGGCCGGCAAGGACGTGTACTGCGAGAAGCCGATGTGCATCCAGCCGGACCTGGCCAACCAGGCCCTGGACCTGGCGACCGCCGGCGGCCGGATCGTCCAGGCCGGCACCCAGCACCGCAGCAGGCCGATCCTGCAGGGCGTGGCCCGGGCGGTGGCGGCGCAGGAACTGGGCAAGATCAGCCGTGTGGACTGCGCCGTCCACTTCAACCATGCGCGCTGGGACCGGGATTGCGGCCAGTGCCGCGCCGAGGACGTGGACTGGGACGCCTACCTGATGGACCTGCCTAAACGCCCGTTCGACCCGAAGCTGCTGCTCCGCTGGCAGCTGCACCACGAGTTTACCAACGGCCTGCCGGGGCTGTGGATGACCCACTACGTGGATACCGTCCACCTGATGATGAACTGCGGATACCCGGCCGCGGCCACGGCCCTGGGAGGCACGTTCGTGTGGAAGGACGGCCGGGAGACCGCCGACACCTTCCAGGCCCTGCTGACCTACCCCGAGGAGTTCCTGCTGAGCTGGGGCATGAGTCTGGGCAATGAGGCCGGCAGCCGTTTCGGCATCTACGGCCGGATGGGGGCGGTCGAGGCCGACGAGGGCAACTTCTTCGGCGACAAGTGGACCATCAGCCCCAAAGGCGGCGACAGGGATTCGAAGGTTCAGGCCCGGGCGATCGAGCCGGTGCCCATGCCGCACCATATGGAGAACTGGCTCGACTGCATCCGCACGCGCAAGCCGCCGGCGGCCGACATCACGAAGGGCCACCAGCACTCGGTGGCCTGCATCATGGTGGCCAACGCCCAGCAGACGGGTCGGCGCCAGAGCTACGATCCGGCGGCGCGCACCATTACCGCGGCCTGACGCGGCGATCCGCCCCGGGCTGCCGGAGCAAGCTCATGGTCCGTCGTTCGCGACGCCGGCTGATGATCGACGCGGCGGGGCTGGCCGGCCTGGCCTGGACGGCCCGGGCCGCAGCCGCCGCCGGCCAGGAGGAGATCCCCGTGAACGTCCGGATCGAGAGGGTCGAGGCCTTCGGCCTGATCTATCCCACCCGCGGACGGTTCAAGTTTTTCGAAGACGCCCAGGGCCGGCCGGTCGGCCGCGCCACGGTCGTCGTGAAGCTCACCGCCTCCGACGGCACCGTCGGCTGGGGTCAGAGCGTGCCCACGCCCAGGTGGAGCGACGAGACGCTCGAGAGCGTCTACTACACCATCACCCGTCACCTGGCGCCGGTGCTGATCGGGAAGAACCCCTTTGACATCGAAGGCATCACCGCCGAGATGAACCGCTGGATCGCGCCGGCGTTCTCCACCGGGCAGCCGATCTGCAAGGCCGGCCTCGACCTGGCCCTGTTCGACCTCACCGGCCGGCTGCTGGGCCGGACGGCCGCCCAGCGGTGGAACCGCCCGGCCGCCCGTGACCGCATTCAGCTGAGCTGGACGCTGAATCCCAGGTCGATCGACGAAGCGCCGGCGATGATCGAAGAGGGCCGGTCCCGCGGGTACCGCCACTTCAACATCAAGGTGGCCCCGGACATCGACTTCGACGTGGCCCTGTGCCGCGAGGTCCGCCGGCTGGTGCCCGACGGCTTCCTCTGGGCCGATGCCAACGGCGGCTACGAGCCGGCGGCCGCCCTGGAAGCAGTGCCCCGGCTGGCCGAGGCCGGAGCGGCGGTGCTGGAACAGCCGGTACGGATCAACCGCTTCTCGGCCTACCGCAAACTCGTCGAGATGAAGGCCCTGCCGATCCTGATGGACGAGGGCATTGTTTCCTGCGCGGAACTGGAGGAGTTCATCCGGCTGGGCCTGCTGAACGGCGTGGCCATGAAGCCTGCCCGCTGCGGCGGGCTGACCGAAGCCCGCCGGCAGATCGAGTTGTGCCTGCAACACGGATTGATGTGGCTGGGCAGCGGGCTGACCGACCCGGATCTCTCGCTGGCGGCCTCCCTGCTGCTGTACGGCGCCTACGGTCTGGAACGCCCGGCCGCCCTCAACGGCCCGCAGTTCCTCTCCGGGTTGAGCATCCTCAAGACGCCCTTGATCCCCGTTGACGGATTCCTGCCGGTGCCCACCGGACCGGGCCTGGGAGTTGAAGTCGACGAGGCGGCTCTGGAAGAACACCGGTTGCGGAACCTATAACCATTGGACTGCAGCGTCGCCCGGCGGTTCGGACACCGGCCGGCGGCGGGGCCGCCGACCAACGGACGGCAAGAGTGACGGTTTCCGGAACAAGGGGTATTCAGATGAGGGGAAAGCGTATGTTGGCCGCGCTGGTAGCGGCCATGATGCCGGCCGGTTTCGCCGTCGGCGCGGCCGGAGCCGAACGTCCGCGGCTGGTGCTGTGGATCACCGTGGACCAGCTGCGTGCCGACCTTCTGGAACGCACGCTGGACCGGTTCGACCCCGGCGGCTTCCGGCTGTTGGCCGACCAGGGGCTGGTCTACACCGACGCCTGCTTCCGCCACGCCAGCACCGCCACCGGCGTCGGGCACGCGGTGCTGTTCACCGGCGGCAACGCGATGCAGCACGGCATCGTCGGAAACGAGTGGTTCGACCGCCGGCTGGGCCGGATGGTGTACTGCGTCCAGGATGAGCGTTATCCGCTGGTCGGCGGGCAGGCGCCCTCGCCGCAGGGCCGGTCGCCGGCCTATCTCAGCTGCACCACCATCGGCGACGAGTTGATCCTGGCCTCCGCCGGGCGGGCCAGGGTCCTGGCCGTCTCGGGCAAGGATCGAGCGGCGGTCATCCCCGCCGGCCGGCTGGGGCGGGCCTGGTGGTTTGACGTTCGCCAGGGTCGGTTCGTGACCTCCACCTGGTACACTGACGGCTACCCGGAACCGGTCCGGCACTTCCACGCCTCCGGGGCCGCCGACCGCTGGCGCGGGCAGAGCTGGACGCTCCTGCACCCGCAGGACCGCTACGTCTTTTTCGCCCGGGACGACCGCCCCTGCGAGAAGCCTCCCGGCACGCTGGGCCGCACCTTTCCGCACCCTCTTGGGCAGGACCCGGCCGCCTGCGCCGCCGCCCTGCCGTACACGCCGTTCATGGACCAGCTGACCGCCGAGTTTGCCGTGGAACTGGCCGCGGCGGAGGGCCTTGGCGACGATGACGTTCCGGACCTGCTGTCGGTGAGCTTCTCGGCCACCGATTACGTCCAGCACGCCTTCGGCCCCGACAGCCTGGAGGCCGAAGACAACCTGTTTCGTCTCGACCGCACGCTGGCCGGGCTCCTGGACCGCCTGCTCGGGCGTGTCGGTCCGGATCGGGTGCTCCTGATCCTCTCGGCCGATCATGGCAGCACCGAGAGCCCGGACTGCCGGGGCCTGTCGCGGGGCCAGGAGCCCACGGACCCCGGCCGGCTCGCCTCGACATTGAACGACGCCCTGCGTGCCCGGCTGGGCCTCAAGGAAGGCAAGCCGCTGGCGGCCTTCTCCCCGCCGAACCTTTATCTGGACGGGACGCTGGTCGCCTCCGCCGGCGTATCGCCCGGCGAGGCCGAACGGATGCTGGCCGAGGAGGCCATGAGGCTGCCGCAGGTGCCGCTGGCAGTCACGGCCTCGGACTTGCGACTGGGGCGGCTGCCGGATGATCCCGTGGCCCGGCGCCTGGCCGCCGCCTGGCACCCGCAGCGGTCCGGCGACGTGCTGATCCTCACCGTTCCGGCGGACGAGGGCGAGGCCGGCACGCACGGCTCTCCCCATGTGCACGACACCCACGTGCCCATCCTCATCGCCGGGCCGGGCATTCCCGCCGGCCGAGTGCACCGACCGGTATGCCCGGGGGATCTCGCCCCGACAGTGGCCACGATCCTGCGGGTGGCCCGTCCTTCCGGCTCGACCGGCACGCTGCTGGTCGAGGCTCTGGAGACGGCCGCCAGGCATCCCTGAGGCGTGAATTCCGCAGGCAGGCTCTTGAACCGGGCGGGCGGGTTTCTTGTGCTGGGCGCTCGATCTGCCGAAAGCGACTGTGCAGGCAGGTCGCGCCGCAGCGCCACGAAGGCTTGAGCCGCCCCGAGCGGCGAAAGGACAGCGATCGGAATTGGAGAAATCGGCTTCCCAGTCGATCACCGCCGCTCTCGCACATGCCCTGGGAAACCTGGTGAGCGGGAGGCCGGCGGAGACTGCCTGCCGCGGACCGTCTAGCCTGGTCCGTCTGGCTCCCGACGCCCCGGACCTGGCCGTGGCGGGTGTCAGCAAGTCGTTCGGCACGGTGCAGGTGCTGCATGACATCACCTTCACGGCGGCCAGCGGCGAGTTCGTCACCCTGCTGGGGCCTTCCGGCTGCGGCAAGACCACGCTGTTGCGGATCATCGCCGACCTGGAGCGGGCCGGCGAGGGCGAGGTGACGCTCTGCGGGCGGGTGATCACCGCCCTGCCGGCCAACCAGCGTCCGATCAACACCGTCTTCCAGAACTACGCCCTCTTTCCGCACCTGAACGTGCACGAGAACGTGGCCTTCGGGCTGCGGTCCCGGCGATTCCCCTGCGACCAGGTGGAGCGGCGCGTGGGCCAGGCTCTGGCGATGCTTCAGATGGAGCCGCTGGCCCGGCGGTACCCGCACCAGCTCTCCGGGGGGCAGAAGCAGCGTGTGGCCCTGGCCCGGGCGCTGGTCAACGAGCCGGAACTGCTGCTGCTGGACGAGCCGATGTCGGCCCTGGACGCCAAGCTGCGGGCCGAAGTGCAGCTCGAGCTGCGGCGTCTGCAGCGCCGGCTGGGCAAGACCTTTATTCTCGTGACCCACGACCAGGACGAGGCCATGACCGTCTCGGACCGCGTCATCGTGATGCGCGACGGCGCCATCGAGCAGGTCGGCACGCCCGCGGAGGTCTACGAGCGTCCGGTCAGCCGGTTTGTGGCCGAGTTTCTCGGGTCGGCCAACCTCATCGCCGCGGTGCGACAGAACGGCTGCATGCAGACCGCGCTGGGCCGGCTGGTGCCCGGGCAGATGCCGGACTGGACCGAAGGCACACTGGCCATCCGTCCCGAGCGCATCGTGGTACGGCGTCAGCGGCCGGCGGCCAACGCCGTCGCCGGGCAGGTGCGCGAGCTGGTCTACCGCGGGGACCACGTGGACCTCTTCGTCGAGCCGGGCCCGCTGCGGGTGCGGGCGGCCCCGACCGCGGACCTGCACGTCGGCCGGCACGTCTGGCTCGAGCTTCGCCCCGAGCACCTGGTGGCGCTGCGCGACTGACCGGTGCCTCCCGGCCGGAGACGGTCACGGACGGCGGGCATGGCTTCCAGCGGAGCATCCTTTGGCTGCCGACCCTGAAAAGACGGTCCGAGGCGGGCTGCTGATCTGGTACGGCCAGCTGACCACCCCGGGCCGACTGGCCCTGCGGGGGGCGGCGCTGGCCGCCGTGCCGGGGGCCTGGCTGCTGGTCTTCCTGATCACGCCGCTGACGGCCATGGTCGCGGTCGCCTTCGCCGGCCGCGGCAGCTACGGCGAAGTGGTCTGGACCCTTTCGACCGGCAACTTCCGCCGGCTGGCGGGCTTCGGCGTGCTGGGATGGTCGGCCGATTATCTGCTGATTCTCGGACGCAGCTGCTGGGTCGCGCTGGTCACCACCGCCCTGTCGCTGCTGCTGGCCTACCCGCTGGCCTTTTTCATCGCCGCCCGGCCCCGGCGGACGCGTTACCTGTGGCTGGCGGCGGTGATCATCCCCTTCTGCACGAACCTGGTGGTCCGGACCTACGCCTGGATGCTGCTGCTGAGCAGCCAGTCTCCCCTGGCCCGACTGGCCGCGGCCGTCGGACTCATCGAGCCCGGATCGGCGTTATACCCCAGCCGGGCGGCGGTTTACGTCGGCATGGTCGGCAGCTTCCTGCCCTTTGCGGTGCTGCCCCTGTATACCAGCGTCGAAAGGCTGGACTGGTCGGTGGTCGAGGCCGCCCAGGACCTGTATGCCTCCCGGCTCCGCGTCTTTCTTCAGGCGGTTCTCCCGCAGACCCTCCCCGGGCTGACGGTAGCCTTGATCCTGACCTTCATCCCCGCGATGGGTGCGTTTGTCGTGCCCGACCTGCTGGGCGGAGCCCGGTACATGCTGGTGGGCAACCTCATTCAGCAGCAGTTCGGTTCCAGCCGGGACTGGCCCTTCGGGGCGGCGGTGAGTCTGGGCCTGATGCTGCTGACACTGGCGGGCCTGTTCATCCTGCGCCGCCGGGGAACGGCGGGGGGGGCGGCATGAGCGCGCGGCTGCCCCGCTGGCTGACCCTCTCGGCCGCGGCCGCCCTGGCCCTGCTTTACGTGCCGATGCTGGCGGTGGCGGTGGTGTCGGTCAACGCCTCCCGGCACGGTTTCGCCTGGCGCGGCTTCACCCTCGCCTGGTACGCCCGGCTGCTGGGCGACCGATCCGTCCTGGAGGCCGCCTGGAACACCGTGGTCCTGGCGGCCGCCTCCACCGCCGTGGCCACCGTGCTGGGCACCGCCCTGGCGCTGGGCATGAGCCGCTACCCCTGGCCGCGGTGGCTGCGCGGAACCCTGGACTTCACCGTGTATCTGCCGGTGGTCACGCCGGACATCATCTTCGCGGCCGCGCTGGTGATCGCCTTCAGCGTCCTGCGGGCCGCCTCCGGGTTCTTCCAGATGGGCATGACCACGATGATCATCGCCCACATCACCTTCCAGATCGCCTTCGTGGCCCTGGTGGTGCAGAGCCGGCTGGCCACGATCGGCCGGGCGGTCGAGGAGGCCGCCCGCGACCTGTACGCCGACACCCGGACGCTGCTGCGCCGCGTGCTGCTGCCGCTGCTCATGCCCGGAATCGCCGCCGGAGCCATGCTGGCCTTCACCCTGAGCCTGGACGATTTCGTGATCAGCTTCTTCACCGCCGGTCCGGAATCGACCACCCTGCCCATTCTGATCTACGCCTCGGTGCGGCGCGGCGTCACGCCGGAGATCCACGCCCTGTCCACGCTGATCTTCCTGGCGACCGTGCTGCTGGTGCTGGGACTGGAACGCCTGACCACCCTTGCCAAGGAGTGAACCCATGCGACGCGCCCTGATCGGCCTGACGGCGGCCGCCCTGGTTCTGGCGGCCCTGACCGGCTGCTCCCGCAGCGACACCGCCCCGCCGGCCTCCGCGCCGGCCGGGACGGGCGCGAAAACCGCCTCCGCCGGGCAGCTCAACGTGTACATGTGGTCGGAGTACATCGACCCGGAGATTCCCCGGGACTTCGAGGCCCGGACCGGCGTCCGCGTGCGCGTGGATGTGTACGAGGCCACCGAGGAGATGATCGCCAAGCTTCAGCACGCCGGCGGAGCCGGGCAGTACGACGTGGTCGTGGTCTCCGACCACGCCATCCCCGGGCTGGTCAGGCTGGGGCTCATCCGGCCGCTGGATCACGAGAAGATCCCCAACCGCGTCCACGTGGCCCGGCGCTTCGCCGACCCGGCCTACGACCGGGGCAACCGCCACAGCCTCCCCTACCAGTGGGGCACCCTGGGGCTGATGTACCGCACCGACCGCGTCCGGGACCTCAAGCCCGGCTGGGCGGCGGTGTTCGACCCCTCGGCTCAGCCGGGACCGTTCGTGCTCATCGACTCGATGCGCGACATGTTCGCCGCGGCCCTGAAGTTCCAGGGACGGTCGCTCAATACCCGCGACCCGGAGGAGATCAAGGCCGCCGGCGAACTGATCCTGGCGGCCAAGAAAAGCCCCCGGGCGATCGGCTTCGAGGGCGGCGTCGGCGGCAAGAACAAGGTCGCATCCGGGGACGCCGTCCTGGCCATCGTCTACAACGGCGACGCCCTGCGGGCGGTGGCCGAGGATGACAAGCTCGCCTATGTCATCCCCGAAGAGGGCACGCTGATCTAGGTCGATGCCATGACCATTCCGGCCGGGGCGCCCAATCCCGAGGCGGCCCATGCCTTCATCAACTACATCCTGGATCCCCAGGTCGGCGCCCGCCTGTCGAACTTCAACCAGTATGCCACGCCCAACACCGCGGCCATGGAACACGTCAACCCGCAGGACCGGGCCAACCCGGCGATCTACCCGCCGGAAGAGGTCATCGCGAAGATGGAATACATGGAGGATGTCGGCGAGGCCACCCGGATCTATGACGAGGTCTGGACGGCGGTCAAGTCGAGATGAGGAATCGCGCGGCGCCCCGGGCCTCAGCCCACCAGCACGACGTGCAGGGTTCCGGGGCCGTGAATTCCGGGAACCAGCACCATCTCGATGTCGGCGGTCTTGCTGTGCGAGGAAACCAGGACCTCGTTGGCCGGCACATCATCCGGGCGGTGCCCCGCCCAGTCGATCAGGTCCGCCACGATCTGGGAGACCAGAACCACCGCGATGTGACATGGAACCGCCAGGCTGGCCAGCCGTCGCCGCCCGCCGCCGCTGGCCAGGCTCAACGAGGCGGTCTCGGCCACCGCCAGCTCGACGCCGGTCACGCCGACCTCGGCCCGGAAGGCGGCGTCGGGGTCGTCGGGATCCGCAAGCCGGGCGCCCCGCCGCTGCAGCTCGGCCGCCACTGCGTCGCGCGAGGGGATCCCCTCGACCGGCATCAGAACCTCGGCGGCCTTGCGGGCCTCGACCAGCTCGCCGATCCTGGCGACCATCGCGGTCTGGTCGGCCACGCGGTGAACCTGCATGCCGGCCTGCACGGCCCGCTCGATGAACAGCCCGACGACGTCGCCGTCCGGACGCACCACCCGGGCGACTTCGGTGTCGGCCGGCAGCGCGGTCGAACGCGGCCGCCCGGCCAGGGCTCCGCGGATCCGCGCGAAAAAGGCCTGCTCGGTCTCACCGGGCATCGACGCCGTCCTCCGATTCGAGCTCCTTCTGCAGCGCCGCCCAGCGGGCCCGGAAAGGCCGGGCGGGCATGACCGGCAGGTCGCGGTGTTTCGTCCACACGCCGCCGGTCGACGGCATCCACCGGCACCAGCCGTTGCGCGAAACCAGCCACATGAACCACCGGGCCTTCATCGCCCCCCAGCGGTACAGCCAGCGCGAACTCATCCCCAGCCGCCAGCCCTTGAACCCCAGCCGGAAGGCCAGCGGAGACCTCCCGCGGCGGACCAGCTCCTCCCGCAGGCGGATCAGGTGCGTCGGGATGTCGATCCGCACCGGGCAGGCGTCCAGGCAGGCCCCGCACAGGCTCGAGGCCTGCGGAAGATGCTCGTAGACCTCCAGCGAGTTCAGCAGCGGGGTGATGACCTTGCCGATCGGGCCGGGATAGGTGGCCTCGTAGGCGTGCCCGCCGATCTTGCGGTATACCGGGCAGGCGTTCAGACAGGCCCCGCAGCGGATGCATCGCAGGGTCTGCATGTAGTCGCTGCCCAGCACGGCGCTGCGGCGGTTGTCCATCAGCACCAGGTGGAACTCCTCGGGCCCGTCGAAGTCCCCGGGGCGCCTGGGCCCGGTGATCAGGCTGGTGTAGCAGGTGATCCGCTGGCCGGTGGCGCTCTTGCCCAGCAGCTTGAGGAACACCGGCAGGTCGGCCTTCCGGGGCACAAGCTTCTCCAGCCCCATCAGGCAGACCAGCACCCGCGGCCGGGAGGAGCAGTAGCGCCCGTTGCCCTCGTTGGTGACGATGCAGACCGTGCCGGTCTCGGCCACCGCGAAGTTGGCCCCGATGATGCCCAGGTCGGCGGTGCGGAACTTCTCGCGCAGCACCCGCCGGGCCACCATGGTCAGCTCCGGCGGGTCGGTGGTGTAGGGGATGCCCAGCTTGTCGGCGAACAGCCGCCCGACATCCTCGCGGTTCTTGTGGGCCACCGGGGTGACGATGTGGGAGGGCTTCTCGCCGGCCAGCTGGAGGATGTACTCGCCCAGGTCGGTCTCGACCACCTCGAAGCCGGCGGCCTCCAGGTCGTGATTGAGCTCGATCTCCTCGCTGACCATCGACTTGCTCTTGACGATCAGCTTCGCCCCGGCCCGGCGGGCGATCTCCACGATCACCGATCCGGCCTGGGGACCGTCGGCGGCGAAATGGACCTGCCCGCCCCGGCGGCGGACCTGGCCGATGAACTGCTCGAGGTAGCGGTCGAGGTTCTCCAGGGTGTGGTCCTTGATCTGCGCCGCCAGGTTCCGCACCGCCAGCGGATCCCCCAGCTCCGGCAGAATCGCCCGCCGGCCGTCGTCCTTCTGGCGCGTGGCGCGGTCGAAGATCTGCTGCAGCCGCCGGTCGGCCACGGCCGCGGCGGCCTGGTGCTTGAAGTCCGGAACCCCGGCGCCGTGACCGGACGCGTTCATGAGCATCCCCCCGCCGCTCGATCGTGGCCGCAGGCGCAGGCCGCCGGGCGCCGCGGAAGCCCCTCAACCGGGGCCTGGCCGCGCCCGCGGATCAGCCGGGCGTTATCGCCGTTGCGCATCGCCTCGTCGAGCAACTCGGCGATGTGCCGGACGCGGATGTTGATCCCCTGGCGGTGAAGCCCGCCGACGATGTTCAGCGTGCAGCCGCCGTCATTGCAGATCAGCAGGTCGGCGCCGGTGGCCTTGATGCACTCGACCTTGTCGGCCAGCATCGATCCGGAGATGTCCCCGTACTTGACCGCGAACGTGCCGCCGAACCCGCAGCACTGGTCCAGCTTGACCAGCGGCCGGTATTCCAGCCCCCGGAAGCAGCGCAGCACCGAGGTGATGTCCTCCACGGTCATGCCGATGCCCCGGTTGTGGCAGCTGTAATGGAAAGTGGCCGTCGCCGGGCAGGGCAGGTCCCAGGCCGACAGGTCGGCCTTGAGCCGCTTGGTCAGGAACTCGGTGAACTCGAAGGTCCTGTCCGCCAGGGCCACGGCCCTGGCGTGCAGCACCGGATCGTGCTCCGTCAGATGCGGGAAATACTCGCGCACGATCGAGCAGCAGGAACCCGACGGCGTCACCACCGTGTCGGCGCCCTCGAACACCCGGATCATCCGCGTGGCCACCGCCCGGGCCTCGTCGATGAAGCCGCTGTTCAGCGCCGGCTGCCCGCAGCAGGTCTGATCGGCCGGAAAATCGCACTTCACGCCCAGCCGATGGAGCACGCGCACCACCGACTCGGCCACCTCGGGGAAGTAGAGGTCGGTCAGGCACGTGACAAACAGCGCAACCCGCATCCGCGCACCCCCTGCCCCGCCGTCCCGCGGCGGCGACCCCTCCAGGACCCGCGGCCGCTCACCCCGCGGGCCGGACGATGAC
>CAZSYS010000010.1:15979-29200 GCA_964611365.1 uncultured Planctomycetales bacterium | reverse complement strand
GAGCGTTTCGATTCGCCTGGGTAGCCCAAAAAAGTAGAATGTCCCCTTTTTCGATCCGGCCTTGGAACCGGGGGCGGCGGTCGACTGTGTCGACCTCTGCCCCCGGCTATGTCCTTCCAGGCCTTCGGCCTGATGAAATGCTTGGGACTCCGGCCTCTCGGGGACGCGGGCAATCAATGGGTGTCCTAAATTGTTCTATGGGTGTCCTAAATTGTTCTGCTAAATTGTTCTGGATTGTTCGCCCTGGATTGTTCTAACGCCAGAAGCTCGCTCGGTGACCGTCGCCGGCCCAGGGCGGCTATGGTTCTGGTGGCGCTTCGGCCACGGCCACCCGGATGCGGTACGCGCGCGGGCCCGGATTGGAGCGAACGCGATCCGGGCGGGCGCAATCCGGGCGGGTAAGATATGATCACGTCTGTGCCCGCAAGGCGGTTTCCGGTCAGCTTATCACCTTTGAAGTGCTCCTGGCCCGTGGCTTGGGTATGGCTCGGCATGGAAGCAACCGGCCAGGGAATCAACGGCCATCGGCCGCCAACTTGCCAGAAGAGCGTGTTCGGTTTATGTTTGGTCAATGAAATGCCGGCTGCCAGGACTGGCAGCAGCCGCAGGCGCCACCGGGCAGGGGCGTTGGCGCCCGGGCGAGCCGGTCGCCGGGGGCCGGCAGGGACAGGCGGGGGAAACGGGAGGACTGCGATGTCGTCGGGCGGCGAGGCCGTGATTTCGGAGGCGGGCCGGGCCCATCTGCACTGGTCGCTGATCCCGGAGGTCGGGCCGGTGCTGTTCGGCCGGTTGCTGGAGCGGTTCGGCACGGCGCAAGAGGCGCTGCAGGCGTCGGCAGCGGCGATCGGCGGCATCGCCGGCATCGGCCACGACAAGGCGATCCGCATCGCCGGGGCCCGCGGCACGGTGGACCTCGAGGCCGAACTGCGACGCGCCGCCGACCGGGGCGTGCGCATCCTCTGCCCCGAGGACCGGGACTTCCCGCCCGGCCTGCGGCACATCCCCGACCCGCCGATCTGCCTCTACGTCCGCGGCACGCTGGAGCCGCAGGACGCGGTGGCCGTGGGGATCGTCGGTTCGCGGCGCTGCACGATGTACGGCCGCGAGCAGGCCCGGCGCTTCGGACACCAGCTGGCCGCCCGCGGTCTCACGGTCGTGTCGGGTCTGGCCCGGGGCATCGACGGCGAGGCCCATCAGGGGGCCCTGGAGGCCGGCGGGCGGACGATCGCGGTGCTGGGCAACGGACTGACCGGGATCTACCCGCCCGAGCACGAGCGGCTGGCCGAGGCCATCGCCGCCCAGGGAGCGGTCATCAGCGAACTGCCCATGGAGACCGCTCCCTCGGCCGCCAACTTCTTGCCGCGCAACCGGCTGATCGCCGGACTGTCGCTGGGCGTGCTGGTGATCGAGGCCGCCGCCCGCAGCGGCTCCTTGACCACCGCCCGGATGGCGGCGGAGTACAACCG
Organism: uncultured Planctomycetales bacterium; assembly: GCA_964611365.1. Taxonomy (GTDB): domain Bacteria; phylum Planctomycetota; class Phycisphaerae; order UBA1845; family PWPN01; genus CALLOB01. The sequence goes on along the minus strand of CAZSYS010000010.1, from coordinate 27,734 downwards.
CGAGGTCTTCGCCCTGCCCGGCCGTGTGGACAGCGACTTCTCGCGCGGCACCAACGGCCTGATCCGCGACCAGCATGCCAAATGCGTGACCTGCGCCGACGACGTGGTGGACGAGCTGGGTGAAGTCGGCGACGCCCTGCGCGGCGGCCCGGCCGGGAACCCCGCCTCCGCCGGACCGGTGGGCGCGGCTCTGCGCAACAGCCTCAGCGCCGATGAACTGTGCATCTACGAGGCCCTGGACGTCCAGGGCCGGCCGCTGGAGACGATCGTGGAACTGGCCGACCGGCCGGTGCACCGCGTCTCGGCGGCGCTGATCGCGCTGCAGCTCAAGGGCCTGGCGCGTCAGGCGCCGGGGAGCGTGTTCGTGCGCGCGCGGGAACTGTGAGCGCATGAGGACTTCCTGCAGGGCCTGCACCAGGGAGACGCCGCTTTCGCGTGTCCACCGCATCGGCGCGTCGGAAGCCCCGGCGCGAGCCGCGTGGCGCCGGTCGCGGCGTTCCGGCGCGGGCGGGGGCTGCACGAACATTCAGGCCGGGAGGCGAGTCACCCGCAGGGCAGGCCCGCTCAAGGTTGCTCGCCCGGGCCGGCTGAATCCGCGAGCATGCCGGCGAGTTCCTCGATGAGGATGGCCAGGCGGCGGTCGGCGGCCTCGGCCCGGGTGACGGCCTCATGCAGCCTCTGGCGTCCGCGGGGATCGGCCATCAGGGCCCGGGCCCGATCCGGGTCCCGCGACTCGGCCAGGGCCTCGATCAGCGCCGCGCAGGCCGCAACGGCGTCGGCCAGCAACGGGCGGGCCTGCGGGCCGAGGGTCAACGGACCGCGCTGGAGGACCCGCAGGGCCGACGCCCGGGCCGAGGCCACCCGCTCGGCGTGCTGGAGGTGCTCGCACCACCCCGGGGCCCGCGGCGTTCCCACGCAGGTCTCACTGCCGAGCCAGGCCTGCCAGGCGTCGAACGCCACCGGACCGGTGCGGATGCGTGGGCGCTGGGAGGTCGGGGCGATCAGCGGCGCGTGATTCATGAACACGTCGGCGTGCCGCACCGCCGTGCGCACGATCTGCCAGGGTTCCGGCTCGATCGGCTGCAGTTCCTCGACGACGTAGCACTGCACGGCCGGATCGGTCATGACCACGCGCTGCCCTCCGCAGCCGGGGGCGAAGCCTTCCAGGCCCGCCGGACCGGCGGCCGTGATCACGCCCCAGCCGCCCCATGTCTGGCCCGGCCAGCCCTGCCAGGCGATGACCGGCTGGTCGTTCCGCAGGGCTTCCTCGATCAGCGGGAGGTGGCTGAACTCGTAATGCTGCGGAAACTCCTCGGCCGCGGTCATGTCCAGGCCGACCTCCGGCGGGTGCAGGGCGCGCAACCGCAGGCCGTAGAGCCCGGCGGCCCGATCCAGGAAGAGGTCGCGGCCGAAGGTCATCCACCACCCCGGGGGCGAGCCGTCATCGACCGACACGGCGGTGAAAGCCGTTCCCAGAGCGGCGCAGAGGTCGTCGAAGTCGGCCTCCTGACGCCCGGCCGCCAGCACGGCGCGAACCGCCACCGCCAGGGATTCATGCTCTCCGGGAGACTCGCGCCAGATGATCCGTTCCAGCAGCATAAAGGCATTGAATCCGCCGGGCCGCCTGGTTGCAAGCCGGGCGTCGCGGCGGTCGCGCCGGGCCCGTCGCAACAACCGGATCACGGTCCGCGGCCCACGCGGCGGATCGTCCTGGGCGGCGCGGGCTTTCAGGGGCTGCAGCCGGGCGATCCGGCCACGCCGGGGCCGGTCAGGCAGTCCAGCAGGATGGCGGTATCCCCCGCATCGACGTCGCCGTCGTCGTCCAGCAGCGCCAGGAAGCAGCCCGGATCCTCCTGCGGGATGCCCAGGCCGCTCAGGCAGGCCTGGAAGCGGCCGAAGTCGTACAGGTCGACGTCGCCGTCCTGGTCCCAGTCGCCGGGGATCCAGGACTTGACCGTCACGGAGCGCACCGGCGTGCACATGCTCAGCCCCGGCGCGCCCGGCGGAGCCGGCTCGCCCGAAACCGCCCGGTAGTGCAGTACGCCGGGCGGCACGTTTTCCAGAACGACGGCGTGCGCGGTCACCAGCGCCGGATCGGCGGCGACCTGCCCGAGACCTGGGTCCGGCCCGTACTCGACGCGGCTGTCGGCGGGCCAGTCGGTGGTCCAGCTCACCGTCAGGCTCGCCGGGCCGCTGCGCACGACCTGCGAAGACCACGGACCGGTCTTGACCCGGTAGCGGCGTCCGCCGGCGTCGCCGCAGTCCGGGCGGGTGGACGACGGCATGACCTCGTAGACGGTCGAGCCCGCCAGCGGCGCCGCCGAGGCCTGATGCGCGACGGTCAGCGACGGGTCCAAAACGCTGACGTTCTCGTTGCCCGCGCCGTAGAGGGGATACCGGCTCCACCACAGCTGGGTGCGCGCGGGGGGGGTGGTGTTCCAGCGGACGACGAGGCTGTTGCCCGCGTCGGGAACCTCGGCCGCCAGGTCGCTGATCACCACCGGGGTGTTCGCCAGGCTGTTCACCGAAGTGCCCAGGGCGGTGGCGGCCTCGAAGGCCGGATTGTCGATGGTCGAAAGCTTCAGGCTGAAGGTGCCGGAGTCGGGAAGGAAGTCGGGATAGATGTACCAGCAGGCACAGTAAACCTGACGGGCCCGGGATGCATTCGAGGCTCCCAGCCCCAGGTAGAAGTCCCGGATCACATCGAGGGCGCTGGGGTTGGTGTTGATCACCCAGCCCCACTCGGTGATGTACACGCCCGCGCCGGGGTGGGCGTTTTCCTGGTCGAGCATGTCCAGATGCTCGGTGGGCACACTGCTGGGGGTGTGAACGGTGACGCCGTCGTGGCCGTCGGGTCCGACGATCTGCATGACCGACTGCTGGTTGGCGGAGTTGTTCATGTGGCCGATGATGACCAACGCCTCGGGCTGGACGGCGCGGATCGCCGCCCGGACCTTCTGAAAGCAGGAGGCGTAGATCGCGGGCGTCACCCCGAAGAATTCGACCTCATTCCCGATGGAGTAGTGGCGGCAGTGGTGCCGGATCGCCGAAGCCCAGCTGGCGCACTGCTGGGCGAAGACGTCCTGGTCGGCCGGCAGCAGCGGGATGGTCTGGTCCCACCGCCAGTCGAGCCGCTGCAGCACGGTGAAGCCCCCGCCGGTGGCCGGGTTGTAGCGGCCCGACACGTTGGGCGCCGAACCGTCGCCGATCGCCGCGGCCTCCACGACCCAGCCGGTCCGCTGGCTCATGACGTCGGGCCCGGCGCCCCAGTCCCAGAAGTGGATGCCGAAAACATGCGCGGACTCGGCGCGCAGCGAAACCCCGGCCGCCAGGAACAAGACCAGGCCGACCGCCGCGCTGCGGCGCAGGGCTGGATGATTGGACATCGGATGTTCCTTCCGCTTGACCGGGCGAGCCACGGGGGGCAGCGTCGCCGGCCGGCAGCCTGTGCCCCCGGGACCGGGCCGCGTCATGACATGACGGCCCCGATCAGTCCCCCTGACCCGACTCGATTGTACCGTTTGAGGCAACCGAAAGGAAGATGCCGGTAAGACGCCGCGAAGGACGCCCCCGGCCGAGGACCTGGCTGCCGGCCTCGTGCCGGGCGGTCGGCGACCGGCCGGAGCGGGGGTCCGAGGCGGCCCGGGTCGTATGCCGCGGCACCGCCCAGTACCGGCCACAGGTCCCGCCCTGGCGGAAGCCCGGCGGCGCGGATAGACTGACCCGCCTTGGCCGTCCGGCCGCGGGCGGCGCGGAAAGCCCCCGCACGGACGACCGCACCGGGAGAAGGTGACGATGCATCGTGCCTGCGTGATCCTGGCCGCTGCGGCGGCGATGTTGTGTCTGTGGTGTGCCTGCGAGCAGAAGAGCTCTGCGCCGGCGCCCGTCGAGAATCCTTCCAGGCAGCCGGTCGAAACCGGCCGGGAGCAGCCTGGCCAGACCGGTCAGAAACCGCCCGAGGCCTCAAGCCCGACACCCGCAACCAAGGAGAGCAGCATGAGCAGTCCACAGCAGGCATCGACGTCCGCCCGGTCCAACCCGGACAGGCCGGTGGTGATGCTGGACGTCAGCCACGGCGGCAGCCCCCTGGGCACGATCACCCTGGAGCTCGAACGGGAGAAGGCTCCCCAGACCGTCGAGAACTTCCTTCGCTATGTGGACGAGGGCTTCTACCAGGGTACGGTGTTTCACCGCGTGATTCCGGGCTTCATGATTCAGGGAGGCGGCTTCGTCAGCGCCACCGAGCAGAAGTTCACCGGGTTGCATGCCCCGATCCGCAACGAGGCCCGCAACGGGCTCAAGAACCTTCGCGGTACCATCGCCATGGCCCGCACCGGCGAGCCGCATTCGGCCACCTCGCAGTTCTTCATCAACGTCAACGACAACGTTCCGCTGGACTACCCCAGCCGCGACGGCTGGGGCTACTGCGTGTTCGGAAAGGTCGTCTCCGGCATGGACGTGGTGGACAAGATCAAGGACGTCCCGACGCGCGTGAACCCGGCGATGCCCGGCGAGAAGTCCCAGCCGATCGATCCGCCGGTGATCACCAGCGCGCGCCGCGCGCCGTGATCGGCAACTTCGCCGTCGGCCGTCGATGAACGCCGGAGGATATACGCCGGCGACCCCGGCACACCAGCGGATCGGATCAGGTCGGACCGGTTGGCCCCGCGGGATCAGGCCCGTCCGGGCTGTTGTGGACCGTCGGCCAGGGGTGGGTCGGACACCGACGCGCGGTCGCCGGCTGTCCGATCGGCTTCGCCGGCTTGCCGGACTTCGGAAGGAACGGGCCCGGCGGGGCGTTCATCACCGCCCAGCGAAGCCTGATGCACGGCCGCCAGGCACCAGATACAGCCACCTACGAGAAGCAACGAGAGGGTCTTGCGCCACTTCAAGGTCTGACTCCCTGCGTATCGCCAGACAACCCGCGATCCCGGGGCAATTCACCTTATCGGTGACGGGGTATTTTCCCCGCAACTTTTCGTCTGTCAATCGGACCAAAGGCCGCGCGGCCTCCGGCCTGACTGCATGGCTAACATAGCCAGACGGAAAACCGTCCAGAGCTTCACAGCCTCTTTGATCGCGACAGGTTAGGAACGCTGAAGCACGCGCTTTGACAGCCCGGCGCTCCAGGCGGTAGCGTGGCGGGGACCCGGCGGCGCGACGGCGGCGGCGGCGCCGTGGCGCCGGGTTCTGCTCCGCGTGGCACACTTTGAGGGCCGGTTCAATGCAGGTGCACCTGGCGGGTTCGGCGGCGGTTTCGGTGTTCCTGGGGCTTGTTTGCGGGCTTGCGGTCCCGGCCGGGGCGATGGACTCGGCGGGGGTCAAGGCCCTGTTGGCCGACCCGCCGCGGGAATACAGCACCGCCCCTCTGTGGGTCTGGAGCGACTGGCACACCCCCGAGCAGCTGATCGAATCGCTGCGCGATCTGGCGAGCAAGCATGTGCGGCAGGTCTTCGTCCACCCCCGCCCGGGGCTGATCACGCCCTACCTGGGGCCGGAGTGGTTCAAGCTCTGGGCGGCCTGCCTGGAGGAAGCCGGCCGGCTGGACATGAACCTGTGGATCTACGACGAGAACTCCTACCCCTCCGGTTTCGCCGGGGGGCTGGTGCCCGAGGCCATGCCGGAGTCGCGGGGGCTGGGGCTGGTGATCCGGCAGACCGACAAGCCGCCGACCGCCGGGGAGGACCTGGTGGGCGCATACCGCATGACCGGCGACGGCTTTGAGGACGTCACCGCCGACTGCCGGGCGGGACGGGGGCTGCCGGAGGGACAATACGTGACCGCGGTGATCGTTCAGGCCCCGGTGACGGCCTGGCATGGCAGCCGCTACTACGTCGATCTGATGCGCCCGGGGGTGACCGAGAGGTTCATCGAGCTGACGCTGGAGCCCTACCGCCGGCACTTCGGGCACGAGTTCGGCAGGCGGATTCCGGGCACCTTCCAGGACGAGGCCCACATCCGCCCGGCCGACGCCGGCGTGCCCTGGACGCCCAGGCTGCCGGAAGCCTTCCGCCGCCGGTGGGGCTACGACCTGCAGGCTCACCTGCCGAGCCTCAACTATCCGGTGGGCGACTTCCGGCGGGTGCGGCACAACTTCCTGCAGGTCTGCCTGGAGCTGTTCATCGAGCACTGGGCCAGGCCTTACTACGAGTACTGTGCCCGGCACAACCTGGAGTTCACCGGCCATTACTGGGAGCACGACTGGCCGTACTGCCTGCGGGTGCCGGACAACATGGCCATGTACGCCTGGCACCAGCGGCCCGCCATCGACATGCTGCTGAACATCTGGAGCGACGGCCTGCAGGCCCAGACCGGCAACGTGCGGGCGGTGCGCGAGCTGGGTAGCGTCGCCAGCCAGCTGGGGCTGCGGCGCACCCTCTGCGAGGCTTACGGCGCCGCCGGCTGGGAGCTGCGTTTCGAGGACATGAAGCGGATCGGCGACTGGCTGTACGTGCTGGGGGTGAACACCCTCGACGAGCATCTCTCGGACGTGAGCATCCGCGGGGCCCGCAAGCACGACCACCCGCAGTCCTTCTCGTACCACGCCCCGTGGTGGGAGGCTTACGGCGTCTCGGCCTCGTACTTCGCCCGGCTCTCGGCGGCCATGTCGCAGGGCCGGCAGATCAACGACGTGCTGCTGATCGAGCCGACGACCACGGTGTGGATGTACAACAGCGACGCCGAGATCCCGCCGGACTGCAACCAGATCGCCCAGGCATTCGAGGACATCATCCGGGCCTGGGAGCAGGCCCAGATCGAGTACGACCTCGGCAGCGAGGACATCATCGCCCGTCGCGGGTCGGTCAGCGACGGGGCGTTCGTCGTCGGGCAGCGCGCCTACCGGGTGGTGGTGCTGCCCCCGCGCACGGAGAACCTCAACACCCGCACGGTCGAGCTGCTGGAACGCTGCCTGGCCGGCGGCGGAACCGTGCTGTGCTGCGGGGACCCGCCGCAGCGAATGGATGGAGCGGTCTCGGACCGTCCGGGAGCCCTGGCGACCGCCGCAGGCTGGCACCGGGTGACGCCGGAGGAAGCCCGGGCCGAGCTGACCCGGCGTCAGACGGCCGCCGGCTTCGCCATCACCCGGCCGGCCGGCGACGAGGGACGGCTGTTCCATCACCGCCGGATCATCGACGACGGCGAGATCCTGCTGGTGGTCAACAACAGCATCACCAGCCCGTCGGGCTGCACGGTCGCCGCCCGCGCCGCCGGCGCCGAGGAGTGGGACCTGCGCAGCGGGCGGGCGCTGCCGCTGCACTTTCAGTGCCGCGACGGGGCCCTGAGCCTGGACCTCCACCTGCCGCCCTGCGGCAGCCGGCTGGTGTTCCTCTCGAAAAAGCCGATCGAGCCGGCGCCGCCGACGCGCGAGACGGTCCGGCCCGTGCCGGCCGCCGGGGCGATGACCGTCGAGCGGCTGGACCCCAACGTCGTCACCCTGGACTACGTGGATGTCGCCTGCCGCGGCGAGACCAGGACCGGGCTGCACATCATACGGGCACGCGACTGGCTGTTCGCCTGCCACGGCTTCGAGCGGAACCCCTGGGACCGGGGCGTGCAGCTGCACGACACACACCTGCGCCGCACCTTCGCGCCGGACAGCGGCTTTGAGGCCACCTACCGCTTCACCATCGCCGGGCCGGTGCCGCGTTCGCTGTCGGCGGTGGTGGAGCGGGCGGATCTGTACACCGTCACCTGCAACGGCACGTCGGTGTCCTGCGAACCGGACTCCTGGTGGCTGGACCGCCAGTTCGGCCGGCTGGACATCGCCTCGGCCGCCCGCACGGGCGAGAACGTGCTGACCATCCGGGCCCGGCCGTTCAGCGTGTTCCACGAGATCGCGGAGGTCTACATCCTCGGCGATTTCGCCGCCCGTCCGGCCGAGCGCGGCTTCGTGATCGAACCGGCCCGGGGGCTGGAGGCCGGGGACTGGCGGCCCCAGGGCATGCCGATGTACGGGCACCGCGTCGCGTACACCCGCCGCTTCACGGCCGGGCCGCCGGCCGACGGATACCGCGTGGCCCTGGGGCGCTGGTACGGGAGCATCGCCAGGGTGAAGGTCAACGGGCAGGAGGCCGGCTGGATCTCGTGCGCCCCGTGGACCTGCGACGTCGGGCTGCTGGTCCGGCCGGGCGAGAACACGGTCGAGGTGACGGTCTACGGCACGCCGCGCAACGTCCTGGGGCCGTTCCACAATCCGTCGGTGGGGCTCACCGGGCCGGGGCACTTCGACGCCTCGCCGGAGCACGGCCCGCCGCCGGGCGAACAGTACTTCGGAATCGGTTACGGTCTGTTCGAGCCTTTCGAGCTCCAGGAAGTCAGCGCGGCGCGGTGAGGCCGGTCTGCCGGCGTGCGCCCGGCCTCAAGGTGCGCTTCCGGCCGCAGGACGACGGGAGGCAGATGATGACCCGCGAAACCATGACGTCGCGCCAGCGGCTGCTCAAGGCGGTCCGCCGCGAGGTGCCCGACCGGGTTCCGATCGATCTGGGCGGCTTTCAGACCGGGATCCACCGGTCGGCCTACGCGGCCCTGCTGGAGCACCTGGGACTGCAGGAGGAGATCCGGATCCTCGACCCCGTGCAGCAGCTGGCCCGGCCTTCCGAGGAGGTGCTGCGCCGCTTCCGGGTGGACACGCGCTACGTCTGCGCCCACGGACCGGACAGTTTCAGGGGCGGAATCGTGCGGAACGAGCGCGACGGGCGGGTCTGGCTGGACCTCAAGGACGAGTTCGGCATCGTGTGGTCGATGCCCGAGGACTGTCCGATGTACATGGACATCTCCCGCCATCCGCTGGCCCACGCGACCATCGACGACATCCGGGCTTATCCCCTGCCGCGCGGCGACGACCCCACGCGCTTCACCGGCGTGCGCGAACAGGCCCTGGAACTCCGCCGCCAGACGCCCTATGCGATCTGCACCGGCATCGGCGGCGTGGTCTACGAGTTCTGCTGGTATCTGCGCGGGCTGGAGCAGTGGTTCGTGGACCTCATGGAGAACCGGACGCTGTGCGAGATGCTGCTGGACCGCATGGCCGACTACTGGGTGAGCTTCTACACCGGCTTTCTCAGGGAGGTCGGCGACCTGGTCGACGTGGTGATGATCGGTGACGACCTGGCCGGCCAGTCCGGCCCGCTGTTCTCGCCGGCCATCTACCGCCAGCTGGTCAAACCGCGCCAGAAGCGGCTGGTCCAGCACATTCGCTCGCTGACCGACGCGGCAGTCTGGTACCACACCTGCGGGGCCTGCCGGGCCTATATCCCCGAGCTGATCGACAACGGTGTCGATATCCTCAACCCCGTGCAGATCGGCGTGAAGGGCATGAACCCGGCCGAGCTCAAGCGCGAGTTCGGCTCGCGGATCACGTTCTGGGGCGGCGGCATCGATTCGCAGCACGCTCTGCCGTGTTCGACCCCGGCCCAGGTGCGCCAACACGTCCGCGCCAACCTCGAGGCGTTCAAACCCGGCGGCGGTTACGTCTTCAACAACGTGCACAACATCCAGGGCGGTGTGCCGCCGGAGAACATCGTCGCCCTCTTCGACGCGGCCTGGGAGTTCGGTGCCTACGACTGATGCCGCCATCCCCCACCCCAGGGCGGCGACGTCGACAGGCCGCGGCGACCGGGACGGATGATCCGCCTACCCCCCCAAAAAAAAACACCGCCCCGCAGACGTCGCGGCGTCATCAGCTCGTTCTCCATGAGCCCCCCGGCCATTCGCGCAGCCTGTCCGCCCCGGGTGCGGGGATGGCATCGCCCCGTCACGGCGGCTTTGCGGACCTGTGAACCCTGCGAAAAGGCGCCCGCCTGGCCATCCGGCACGTGAGACCCGTGAAGTCGCGTAAAAATCCATCGCCTCAGGGTTGCCCAGACCTCAAGTTTGGTGTGTGTTAGGATTGTTGCGCGGGCCCTTGGATGGGTTGGAGCGTTCCGGTACACGGCAAGACACGGAGGTCTGCGGGGGAATGGGGAATCGGCTTGGCTGTCTTAAAGTATTTCATGAAAACAGGTTACATCGCCCCGAGCCGCTGGGTGCCGATCGGCGGCGGCTGTTTGACGATCACCAGCGGCTGGTGGACCTTCATCTTCGGCGGCGTCTGCGGCCGTATGGTACCCGGCGATGCGGGCGGGAGTACGCTGATCTGCGGCAGGTGGGGCTGCTGGCGCTGCTGACGGCTGTGCGGAGGTGGAATCCCCGGCAGTGTCCGGCCTTTGCACCGTATGCGTTATTGCGGATCAAGGCGGCGGTCAACCGGGTTCTGTTGGAGGAAGCCTGCCTGATTCGTGTTCCATCGCGGGCCCGGCGTCAGGCCCGCGCGGCGGCCAGGGGAAGTGGGACGCATGGACCCGGGATGCACCTGGTGCCGGTCCCGCGGGTGGGATCGCTGCGGGGTCTTGAGGACCAGTTGATCGACCGGTCGGCTCATGCCATCCGGTGGCACGGGCGCGAGGAGGACGAGGCAGGAACGGCGCTCCTGGCCGCCGGGGCCGACGGTTGCAGCAGGCCTGCGGAAGAGCCCGCAGGCAAAGGCTCGGGCGCGGCGACAATCCGGCTTTGCCGGCCGGCGGACGCCGCTCCGGACGACGACCTGCTTTGGGGTACCGGGACCGGCCAGGCGCCGGACGTGTCCTGCGGCGACGTGACGCACGAAGCGCGGGAAGCGTCCTCAGCCACGCCGACGGCGACAGGATTTCCGGCGGAGCCGAGTTCCCTGGCGGCGGTCGCAGCGGTGCGACCGCACCTGCGCACGGCGTTGCCGAGCGGCTGGAATGGTTGGATGCCTGGCCAGGACGGTCAGATCGCCGCCGGGGATCATCTGCTTCCCGGCCGGGATCGATGGACGCCCGGCAGGCATGGTTCGATGCCCGGTGGGGATGGTCAGATGCCCGCTGGGGACGATCGGATCCCCGCCGGAGATGGTTCGGTGCCCGGTGAGGTCGATGGAGACCGCGGCCCGCGGGTGCGGAGACCGCTGTCATTCGACCCCGGACCGACCGGGGGGTCCTTGCCGTCGGACCCCACGGTGCGGGGACTGCTGCGGCGGCGCTACCTGCGGGCGGTAGCCCGGGCGGTGGACCTTCTGAGCGATCGGCCGTGGCGCGCGCGGAACCCCTCGGCCATTCTGCGGCGACTGGCCGCCGAACGGCTGCTTGTCGGGCGGGAGACGCACCGCACGCCGCTGCGCCGGATTGCGGCCGACTCGGGACTTGCGCCCAGCCAGATCCTGCGCTATGCCCGGACCCTCCAGGAGGAGGTCCGGCGGCAGTTCCAGGAGGATGTGCAGGTGCCGATGCTGCTGGAGTTCGCGCGCCGCCGCGAGGAGGGTTTTGACGCCCCGGTGGATGCCGGCTTCCGGCGGTCGCTGCAGGAAGCCCAGCGGCGGGCCTTTCTCGCAGGTTTTGCGGCCATGGACCCTCAGGCGCAGGCCGCGGCGCTTTGTCGGCTGATCCGTCTGGCCGGCGGCGACGTGTCGGCCCTGGCAGCCGGGTTGCAGCAGGTGATGGAGGCGATCTGGAGTGACGGGCGGATGCTGCGCGGGGAGGTGGCTGCGGCTCGGGTTCCGGCTGACCCGCCGGCGGGCTGCACCTGCAACCGCCTGAGGCTGACATGGCCCGGACCTGCCGGGTCCGCACCTGCGACCGCCTGAGGCGGCCGCGGCCCGGGCCTGCGATCTGCTGAAACGGCCGCGACCGGGGCTGCGGTCTGCTGAGGCGGCCACGGGCCGGACCTGCGATCTGCTGAACCGCCTCGTTCCGGCGGC
>CAZSYS010000010.1:0-15879 GCA_964611365.1 uncultured Planctomycetales bacterium | reverse complement strand
CTGAGGCGGCCACGGGCCGGACCTGCGATCTGCTGAACCGCCTCGTTCCGGCGGCCTGACGGCGCAGGTCGCGGCAGGGGCGGTGGTGCGCCGCGCATCACCCGGGCGCGGCGGCGCACGATTGCGTCTGCGCCGGCCGGGTTGAAGCAGGTGATGGAGGCGATCTGGAGTGACGGGCGGATGCTGTACGCGGGGGCCGCCGGCTCGCGTTGCGGCTGCAACGGCCGGCGCTGAACCTGCCGGAGTACCGATCATCAGGTACGAACACGTTCGCGCTCGCGCGGGCGGGCGGCATGCTCCCCTATAGAGCAGGGCCGCGTCCGCAGCACGGTCGCGCCTGTGCGCGAAGAAGATAGCGCCGAGCCGGCGACCTCAACCGGCCACTCCGCACGGTTGTGCCTGCGCCGGGCGACCGCTGCCTGGGCCGGTCACCGCGAGCCCGTCTGCAGCAGGGTCACCGGCCCCAGCAGGCCGGAATCCATCAGCGGCGAATCGGCGGTCAGCTTGCGGATGTTGGTGCGGGTGAGGCGCTGTTCGGGCGCCAGGGCGGCGTCGCCGATCACGCGGTTAGCCCAGCAGTTGACCACCTCGATCCGGAGCCGGTTCCCGGCGGGTTGGACGGCGTCGGTGATCTCCGCGCGCAGGGGCCAGGCCCACAGCACGCCGAGGTCGCGGCCGTTGAGGGTGACGGCCGCCAGCTGCCGGACGTTGCCCAGGTCGATATACAGGCGCGAGCCCGGGGTTCCGGCGTCGTCGGGCAGATCGAAGGTTTTCTCGTAGAAGGCCGTTCCGGAGTAGAAGCGGATGCCCGGCTCGGGCCGCTGGGTCCAGCTGACCAGCGAGGGGAACTCGACGGATTCGGGTCCGCCCCAGCGGGGATCGAACCGCACGGTCCAGGGGCCGGTGAGCTCCGCGAGCTTCGACAGCCGGGGAAAGTTGCCGCCGTTTGGAGTCTGGGCCGGCGGCGATCCGGCCGGTTCGCGGAACAGGATGAACCACGAGCCATAGGGGGCGAACTCCAGCGGCACGCGGGTCCGGCCGGCCTCGGGCGACCAGACCGCAAGCCTGCGCCGGTCGCCGGTGACGGGGTCCCACAGCTCAGGGGCTTTGCCGCCGACGCGAAAGAGGACCTCGGCGGTCACGGCCTGCTCCGTGAGGTTGACGACAAAGTAGATGTCGGTCTGGCCGTCGCGCCGGTGGATGAAATCGAGCACCGGTGTACCGGGCTCGACGGGCCTGGTGGCGGCAGTGGCCACGGTGACGACGTACTCGAGATCCGGCGGCACGCCGTCGTCCAGCAGCACCTGCCTGGCCGGGCGATCGCTGATCACCCGGCCGCGGCCGACAGAGGCCTGGCCGGGTTCCCGGGGCCACAGCTCGTCGGCCAGCCCGGCGACCCGGTCATCGCAGGCCGGGTAATCCTGCAGGCCCGTGGCCTTGCGGGGCCTGGGGCCGACGACCGTCGCCCCGGCGTGGACGAGTTCCCGGATTTTTTCGAGCACGGGCAGCGAAATGGCCTCGCGCGGCGGCAGCACCAGCAGCCTGTAGCTCATCCCGTCCGGCAGCACGATCCGGCCGTCGTGCACGCTCATCCGGGTGAGCACGACCTCCTCGGTGGCCACGTCGTAGTCGAAGCCGGGCAGAACGCCGGCCGGATCGGAGGCCTTGAGCCGGGCGAAGTTGGGCACGTGATCGCCGTAGTAATAGACCACGTCGGCTGCGAAGAGCCCCTGCTGGAGGAGGAACTGGCAGCGGTTCAGATAAGCCAGGAACGGCCCTGAGCGGTTCCACCAGGTCGTTCCGGGGTCCAGGTGGGTGCCGGCGAAATACTGCTGCCCGGGCAGGCCCGTTTCGGGCGGGGAGCAGGTGAACGCGTGCCAGACCAGCAGGTTGAGGCCCTCGCAGCAGGCCCGGTCGAACGACGGCTTGAGGTTATCGCTGAGGGTTTCCTGCCAGTGGGGGCCGATGTTGGTGAAGCCCTCGGCGAGCACGAATCGCCGGCCGCAGGTGTGTGCCGCCGAGGCGGGCTGCTTGACGAAGAAGCGGTCCTCGTCGGTGACGCGGTGCCGCCAGGAGCGTGACCAGAACTCGGACATGGGTGCGTCGTTGAGGCCCAGGCAGCGCAGCGAATCGATGGGTACGGCGTGGGGGCCGCCGGATTCCGGGTGAATGCGCAGTCCGTGCCGGTGGGCATTTTCCCGGAACAGGCGGAAGTGGTTGTCGACGGCCAGGTCGCCCAGGGTCTTGCGGAAATCGTGGAGATAGCGGTTGGTGATCTCGCGGCTGTCGACGATGCGGCCGGCGATCGCGGGCAGGAACGGCAGCAGGTCGTAGCCGCGCCGCCGGCGGAACTCCTGCGGCAGGGTCGCCGTCCAGTTGGCGGCCTCGATCTCCCAGCTGTCGGTGTGCAGGTAGGCCAGCGTGCGTCCGGCCAGCGGTCCGGCGTCGGCGATCAGCGGCTCGACGATTTCGTTCCAGTAGCTGCGGAAGGTGTCGGCGTCGAAGGGATCGATGGCGTAGCCGTCCCAGCCCTGGCTGTTGGTATTCACGCGGCAGTGGCGGTTCAGCGTGCATCCGAACCGCAGGATCTCCCAGGTGCCCTCGGGCGCGTCCCACTCGAGCGTGCCGTCGGGGCCCATGCGGCCGGTGAGATCGACCAGGCTTGCAGCGTGCAGATGTTCCTCGCCGGGAACGGACGGGGCCTCGTCGAACAGCGGGGCAGTGTCCGGCGCCGAGCGTCCGAGCACGCGGTCCAGCGTCTTGTGCTCGAAGTGCCGGATGCGGCGGTCGTCCTGCCGGCGCGGCCATGGGCCGTCGGGGCCCTCCAGGGCGATTTCGACGATCTGGACGTTGCGCGGCGGGCCGTCCTGCGCGTCGAAGGCGTCCAGGATCAGGAGCCGGAAGCTGCCGGCCCGCGTCGGGTCGAAGCGGACGGAGGTTTCGCCCTCTTTCTGCCCCTCTAAGGCGGCCAGAACCTGCCAGGTCCGGCCGTCGTCGGAGGCCTGCAGTTCGCAGCGGCGCGGGCCGTACCCGGGCCGGCCGGTGAAGCGCAGGCCGTGGACGGACACCGGCCGGTCGAAGCGGAACCGGATCCACTCGGGGCGCTGCGGGGTCGGTCCCTCGCCGGGGTGGACGCCGCCGGAGACCCAGAAGGTATGCGGGCTCCCGTCGACCGCGTCGGCGGCCACATGCACCGGCTGCTGGGAGCCGGCGGTGACCTCCAGGGTCGCGTCGTCGCCGTGGCGTTCGAGGATCGGGCAGGCGACGACGGCGACATCGCGGTAGAAGGCCGGCTCGTGCAGCGGCTCGGGCAGGGCCACGCGCAGCGGGCCGGGCCCCTGGACGCGTATGTCCGACCAGACCAGACGTTTGGGCGCGTCGGCGGGCCTGACCATCGGTCCGCCGAGGTTCCAGCCGCTCTGGATGTTGAGGCTCATTTCCAGGCCGAGCCGGTCGGCCTCGCGCAGCGCGTGCCGGTAGAGCTCGCGCCACGGCGGCGTGAAGAAGGTGGGGCCGTGCGGCACCGGGTCGTTGCCGTCCTGCTCGGCGCCGCCGGCATCGCAGATCAGCGCGCCGCCGAAGCCCTTGTCGGCCATCTCCTGCAGGTCGCGGGTGATGGCCGCGGCGGTGACGTTGCCGTTGAGCCACCACCAGTACGCCCGCAGGCGGGCCTCCCGCGGCGGGTCGGCGAAGCCCCGTTCCAGGGCGTCGTCGGCGCGGACGAGCGGGCAGGCGGCCAGCAAGAGCCAAAGAACGATGTTCAGCTTGCCGTTCGTGCGGATCATGGCGGGATCTTAACCGCCCGGCCTGGGCGTGTCCTTCGTCGGGCGGTCGGTCTTCCGGCGGCGGTGGTCGGGTCGCGGGTCGGTCCGAGCTCCGGCCGGCGGTGCGGGCGTGCGGGCGGTTTGACAGTTCCGCACGGGCAGGCTATTCCTGGGCGGCCAGAGGAACAGGCAAGATTGAACCAGTTTAACATGGCGTGAGAACCACGCGGGAGTGCATCGTGAGCCACTCATCCCTGCTGAAGGCGTGCCGGCCGGTCGGCGGCGCGGCGGCGTTCCTGGCGGTCTGTCTGTGGGCGGCGACGGCGTCGGCGGACAGGCATGCGGCCGAAGGATCGCCGGCCGGCGACGGGCAGGCCGAGGCGTTCTATGTTCTGTCTCCCTCGGTCGAGGGCCGGACCGTGCCGGTCACGGAGGTCAGCCTGCGGGTGACCGGGCGCGAGACCGTCGAGGGGCGCGAGCTGGTCTGGTGGGAGCTGGCCGCCCGGCCGCAGGACGGCCCGTGTTTCGGCGTCCGGCTGCTGTCGGAGCGCTGCGCGATGACCTCCCCGGAGGGCATCGGCCGGGTGCACCGTTATCTGTACGCCGACGGCACGGGCAAGGTATTGGACTACCGCGACGCGGCCGACGACCGGGCTCTGCTGCCGCCGATGCAGTTCACGGAGTCGTTTCTGCCGCGTCCGGCGATCGACGCGGTGTTCGACGGCGGATTCGCCTCGGCGGGGGCGTACCTGGGCGACGTCCTGGTGCGCACCCGTCCGATCGGCGAGCCGCCGCGGGTATCCTTCGCCGACGCCCGGGTGCTGCGGCTGCGCCCGGATCTGATCGTCGGCGCGCAGGTCGACTTCGACGTGCAGAAGCCGCATCCGGACAAGCCCGACCTGATCGACCGGCGGTATACGCCCGAGGAATACCGGGGTCTGATCGAGCGCGGCGTGAACTTCTTCGATGCCGAGTGGGAGCAGGCCCGCTGGCTGTGGTACGAGCCGGTGTTCTGCCGGTCGACGCACGTCTTTCCGGACACCTTCTACCGCAGCAACTGGATTCCCGGAGCGATGTTCATCGATGAGCCCAGCGTCCGCCTGGGCTGGAGCGGGGGCATTCCCGCGAACCCGACGGGGCCGGAGCAGGTGGCCGAGGCGCTGCGGCAGCGGGTGGCCTCGCATTACACGATCAGCCGCCGGCTGCTGGGCAAGCACGACGAATCGCGGTACGGCACGCTGGACCTGCTGCTGCCCAACGCGGTCTCGTGGGACACCGACTACTGGTCGGCCTGGTACGAGTTCGCGGCCGGGGCACCGGCGGTGGTGCACGAAGGCCGGTACGTGCAGCGCGGCTACGGCTGGGAGCCCGAGCAGCTCTACGGTGCCGAGGGCCTGGAGGAACTGACCTTCCGCGACCAGGTGCACTGCCTGAACGCCTTCCTGCGCGGGGCGGCCCGGGCTTTCGACGGCGACTGGGGCGTCAGCGTGTATCCCGAGGGGGATCCGGAGCTGCGCCTGCCGGCCCTGACCCAGGCCTACGACATGGGCGCCCGCTACATCTGGTTCTGGATCTATCCGCCGATGGACCTGGCGGTCCAGTGGCGGCTGGTCGAGGGCCTGTCGCGTCATGTGGCCGAGCACCCGCGGCCCTCGCGCCGCCAGGCCGGCCGGGCGGCGAAGGTGGGGATCGTGCTGCCGCCGGGTTACGTGTTCTCCTGGCAGGGCACCTGGGGCATGCAGCGCGAGCAGCGCTCCGGCGGCGGCGCCAGCTACGGCGACATCTCGGCCGCGGCGATGTGGGAGGCGATCCTGTGCGCCCGGCGGGGCATCCCGTTCGACTTCCTGGTGGACTCCCCGCAGGCCCGGGCTGCCGGATATGAACGGCTGGTGTACGTCCGCCAGGACGGGCGGATGGAGTTCGTGCCGCCGACCGGCGAAGCGCGGGCTCCCGGCCGGCTGGAGCTGCAGTGGGACGGCGGGGCCGTGCCGGGCGTGGCGGCGCGGGGCGGCCAGCCCGCGGACCATTCGGCGATGCGGGCCGGCGCCATCGAGATCGACGGCCGGCTGGACGACTGGTCGGATGCCGCCTGGATCGCGCTGGATCCCGTGACGCACGGTTTTCCCGACGTGCTCGAGGAGATCCGGACCGTGATCGTCAACGACCTGTCCAACCCGAAATGGCGGCTGAACTTCACCTCCTACATGGGCATGGATTTTGCGCAGATCGACGAGGAGCTGGAGCGCAAGTACGTGCTGGAGGACTTCCGCGGCCGGGGCCTGGTGGTCACCGCGGTGGCGCCGGGCTCGCCGGCGGCCCGGGCGGGCATCCTGGAAGGCGACGTGCTCGTCTGGATGCTCAACCGCGAGCTGCACTGGCAGTTCCAGGTGTATGAGCGGATGGCCCCGTACAAGGATGCCCGTGACGGGGCCGAGGTGGCCGTGCGGCTGCGACGCAGCGGACGCTATCACTTCGGGGCGCCCGGCGACCTGGCCGCCCGGCTGGCCCTGGCGGTGGATGACGCCCGGCTCTACGTGGGCGCGGAGGTGACCGACGACGTCCATCTCCAGCCGCACCACGGGGCGGACTTCTGGAAGGGCGACAGCCTCCAGATCGGCCTGGATCCGACGCTGGAACGTCGCGAGGACGTTTACGGCGAGGAGGACCACGAGCTGGGTTTCGCGCTGGACGACGGCCGGCCGGTGGTCTGGCGCTTTGCCGGGCGCCGGGGCCAGCCGCCCGGTCCGGTGGAGGGGGCTGAAGTGCGGATCCTCCGCGCCGACGGGCGTACGGTGTACGAGGCCTCGGTGCCGCTGGCGGAGCTGCGGCCGATGTCGCCGGATCTCTGGTCTCAGGCGGGCCTGGACGTGGTGGTCAACGACTGCGACGGCGGGATCCGGCGCAAAGCCCGCCTGGAGCTGCGGCCCAAGGCCATGACGCTGGGCAAGAAGACCGGCCGGTTTGCGAGGCTGGAGTTTCCATCGTCGGAAGACCCCGACAAGCTCTCGGCGGCGCTGCTGTGGCGTCGCCGGGCGACGGTGGAGGGCGGGCTGTTCCGGCTGGTCACGGCCTGCCGATCACCCAGGACGACCGAAGGCACGGTGAGTGCGACGCTGCGGTCGCTGGACGACCCGTCGGCTCCGGCCCGGACGGCGACCATTGCCCTGCCGGTCGGTCCGCAGGCCGGCGAGTCGAGCCTGGCGGTCCGCACCGACTCGCCGCCGGGGCGTTACGAGCTGGCGGTCGAGGTGCGCGATCCCCGCGGGCAGGTGGTGACCGCCGATCGCCTGCCGGTGTACGTTTACCCGGCGGCCCGGGCGGCTGGCGGGCGGTGACGAGTGGTGATGCCGCGGGTCTCAGGCTTTGCGGCCCGCGACGGCGCCGGTACGGCCGGAGAACACCTCCACCCGCCCCTTGCCCTGGCGTTTGGCCTCATAGAGCGCCTGGTCGGCCATCTGCAGCAGGCTCTGGGCATCCGGGGGGTGATGTCCGCGCAGCGTGGCGATGCCGGCGCTCATCGTGGGCGGCGGCTGCACCCCCAGCGCTCGGGTGCGCTGGGCGAACAGGGCGATGGTACGGGCGGCGACGGCCCGGGCCTGCTCCTGGGGCACGCCCGGCAGGATCAGCACGAACTCGTCTCCGCCGCAGCGGATCGCCAGGTCCTGGTCGCGCAGCCCCTGGCGGAGCAGGTCGCCCGAGAAGCGCAGGATCTCGTCGCCGGCATCGTGGCCGCGCAGGTCGTTGAGGGCCTTGAAATGGTCCAGATCGACCATCACCACGGCCAGTTCCTGCCCCATGGACTTCTGGGCGTTGAAGATCTCGCCGAACTTCTCGTCCAGCAGGCGGCGGTTGCCCAGCCGGGTCAGCGGGTCGGTCCAGATCTCGCGCCGGGCACGCTTCAGCTCGAGGGTCAGCCGCCGGGTCTCGGCGGCGACGCGGTCGTCCAGCGAGCGTTCGAGATCCTCGACGCGGCTGCGCCAGTTGTCCAGGTCTCCGTGCAGGCCGGACATGATGCGGGCCAGCTGCCCGATCTCGTCGGTCCGGTCGATCGGCCATCGGGCGGCGGCGCCGGCGGTGCCGGAACGGCCCGGATCCTCCGTGAGCCGTCGAAGCGGGTCGGCCACCATGCGTTTCAGCAGAAGGAAGCCCATCGCCAGACCGCAGGCCGCGATTGCGGCCAGGCCCAGAAAGAACCGCACGACGTCCGCCGGCGGGGGTACGTGTCGCGGGAGGGGGCGGACGGCGTAGACCAGCCGGCCCATGGGTTCGGAGGCGCCTGCGCCGGTCAGGGGCACCGCAGCCACGTCGGCCTCCGGCAGGCCATGATCGGGGCGGGCCGGCACACGCTCGGCGTAGAATCCGCCGGGCTTGAGGGGGGGCAGAGCCTTGAGGCCCGCACGGTCCAGCAGGCCCAGATCGCCGCGCGCCGCCAGCACCCGTCCGTCGACGGCGACGACCGCCAGCAGCTGCGAGGCGGGGTGCCAGGCCAGCGTGCGGACCAGCGATCCGGCCTCGTCCCGGCGCCCCTGGGCGATCAGAGGTGCCAACATTGAGGCATAAGACTCGGCCAGGGCGATCACCGGCGCCTGCTGCGTCCCCCGCAGCGCGCGGTGGAGGTGGTAGCGGTACAACGCACTGGCGCCCAGGACCGTCGAGGCGACCGTCAACGCGGTGGCCAGCCACAGCGTCTGTCGGATGCTCAGGGTCAGGGGCGGGCCGGACCCGGGGGAGGCGGTGCTCATACGGGTGTTTTATCGGCACAGCCGGGCAGCCGGACGATATCTCCGGCCGTCGGAGGGCTCGGCCGTAGGCGGGCCGCGGGGCCGGCCTGGACGGTGCGCATCCGGGGAAGCAGGTTGGGCGGGTTCCGCCCGGTTCCGTCGAAAAACCGTCACTGTCGGTTTGTGGGACGTGTTCGTTTGCCTGATAGCCGCTTTCGGGCACAATGACCGGCGGCGATGAACCTGAGAAAGTCAACGGGGTCGCGGGTGGATCGGGGGTACGCGGCGGGCTGGTT
Organism: uncultured Planctomycetales bacterium; assembly: GCA_964611365.1. Lineage (GTDB taxonomy): Bacteria > Planctomycetota > Phycisphaerae > UBA1845 > PWPN01 > CALLOB01. The sequence continues at coordinate 7,098 of CAZSYS010000010.1, read as the reverse complement.
GGGCGGCGGTCTGTTGCTGCTGGCTGTGGCCGGCGGCTGCGGGGCGGTTTTCTGGGAACCCGGCTACGAGCCGGCCCGGCAGAAGGCGGCCGGCCAGCAGCGGCGGATGCTGGTGGTCTTCGTTTCGGGCCTGGACGAGGACTGCCGCCGCATGGACCGCGAGGTGCTGGCCGACGGCGACATCCGCCGGCTGGTCGGGGAATACGTGCCGGTGCGGCTGGACGCCATGCTGCACCGCCGGCTGGCCGAGCAGTACGGGGTGGACCGGCTTCCGGCGTTCTACGTCGTCCGGCCGGACGGCAGCGTGGCCGGCTGCCGCAGCGGGGTCATGGATATTGAGGCCTTCCGGGCGTTTCTGATCCGCAGCCGTTACGAGTGAGTCTTTCGCCCGCCGGAGGGCGGCTCAAAGCACGCCCTTGGTCGAGGGCACGTCGGTTTCCCTGGGGTCGGGCTCGGCGGCCATGCGCAGGGCCTTGCCCAGGGCCTTGAAGACCGCCTCGGCGACGTGGTGGTCGTTGGTGCCGTAGGGTACGACCACGTGGAGGTTCATGCGGGCGTTCAGGGCCAGGGCGCGGAGGAACTCCTCGATCAGCTGCACGTCGAAGGTTCCGATCTTGGAGCCGCGGAACTTCGCGCGGAAGACGATGGCCGCCCGGCCGGAGAGATCGACCGCCACCTGGGCCAGCGACTCCTCCATGGGCACGCAGAAGAAGCCGTAGCGGCGGATGCCCTTCTTGTCGCCGACCGCCCGGGCCAGAGCCTCGCCCAGGCAGATGCCCGCGTCCTCGACGGTGTGATGGTCGTCCACGTGCCGGTCGCCGCGGGCCCGCACGGTCAGGTCCAGCAGCCCGTGGCGGCCGAGGTGGTCGAGCATGTGGTCGAAGAAGCCGATGCCGGTGTCGGCGCTCACGCGCCCGCGGCCGTCGAGGGTCAGTTCGACCTCGACGGTGGTCTCGCGGGTGGTGCGGCGCACGGCGGCGGTGCGGCGGACCGGCCGGCGGGGGCGGGCGGCACGCTGGCTGGCTGTCGGTCGCTTGCTCACCGGAGGAGATCCTTCAGGGCGGCGATCAGGGCGTCGTTCTGATCGGGCGTGCCCACGGTGATGCGGATCCGGTCGCTGATCCCGGGGCTGTTGAAGTATCGGACCAGGATTCCGCGGGCCTTGAGGGATTCATAGACCTGGCCGGCGGGGGGCTGCACGAAGCGGGTGAACAGGAAGTTGGACTCACTCGGCAGGGTATCCAGCCTCAGGTCGGCCAGGGCCTGGGAGAGCCGGCGGCGTTCCCGGACGACCCGGTCGCGGGTCTGCCGGAAGTACTCCTGGTCCTGCAGGGCGGCCGAGGCGGCTGAGATGGCCACGGCATCGACGTTGTAGCTGTCCTTGACCTTCATCAGGCCGGCGATGAGTTCGGGGTGTCCGACGGCGAATCCGAAGCGCAGCCCCGCCAGGGCGTAGCCCTTGGACATGGTCCGCATGACCAGCACGTTGTCGCGGGTGCGGGCCAGTTCCATGCAGTCCCGCTCGGCGAAGTCGACGTAGGCCTCGTCGATGCAGAGCACTCCGCGGAGGCGTTCGGCCAGGTCGCGGACCTGCTGGAACGGCACCAGCGTGCCGGTCGGGGCGTTGGGGTTGGCCAGGTAGGTGACCCGCCCGTCGGCCTGCACGAGTTCCTCGATCGGCAGGCTGTAGTCGGGTCTCCAGGGTACCTCGCGGACCACCGAGGCCTGGATGGCGCCGAGCACGGCGTACAGCGTGTAGGTGGGCGCGGGGTAGGCCAGGGCGGCTTCGGGCCCGCTGAAGGCCCGCACGGTGAGGTTGAGGATGTCGTCCATGCCGTTGCCGCAGATGACATGGTCGCGGGTCACGCCGAAATGCCGGGCGGCCACGTCGCGGAACGGGTTGCCCAGGGGGTGCGGGTAGCGTCGCAGCTGCTCGGGCGTGACCGCCGCGATGGCCCGCAGCACCGCCGGCGAGGGCGGGTAGGGGTTCTCGTTGGTGTTCAGCTTGATCACCGACGGGTCGGTGGGCTGCTCGCCGGGCGTATAGCCGTCCAGAAGTTCGATGTTGGCGCGAAAATAGCTCATGATCGTCGGTTGCGGGGCGTTTTTCCGCCGCGTCGGGCGGGTCTCAGCCGGCCTCCTCGAGGCGGCACGTGGCCGATCGGGCGTGGGCCTCCAGGCCCTCGGCCCGGGCCAGCAGGTCGATCGCGTCGGCGTCGCCGGCCAGGCCGGTGCGGTCGTATTCGGTGATGCTGGTGTATCGCAGAAAGCTCAGCGCCGACACGCCGGACCAGAAGCGCGCCGTGCCGCCGGTCGGCAGCACGTGAGAGGGGCCGGCCACGTAGTCCCCGGAGGACTCCGGGCTGTAGTGCCCCAGGAAGATCGCCCCGGCGTTGCGGATCCGGTCGGCCAGTTCCCGCGGGCGGCGGGTTTCGATCTCCAGGTGTTCCGGAGCGATCTCATCGGCCAGGGCGGCGGCCTGGTCCAGGTCGCGGACGACGACGATCGCCCCGTATTCCTCCAGCCAGCGGGCGGCGGCCGGGGCGGTGGACAGGCCGGCCAGCAGGCGCTCGATTTCGGCGATCAGGCGGTCCGGCAGCTGCGGCGCGTCGGTCAGCAGGATCGAGCAGCCGGGATTGTGTTCGGCCTGGGCGAGCATGTCGGCGGCCAGGAAGTCCGGGCGGGCCGAGTCGTCGGCGATGATGACCACTTCGGTGGTCGCGGCGAACATGTCGATGTCGACGACGCCGTAGAGCAGCCGTTTGGCCAGCTGCACATACACGCCGCCGGGCCCGACGATCTTGTCGACCCGCCGGACGCGCGGCGTGCCCAGGGCCAGGGCGGCCACGCCCTGGGCCCCGCCCATGCGGTAGACTTCGTCGATGCCGAGGGCTCCGGCCACGCCGAGGATCGCCGGGTGCACGTCGAAGCCGCCGTCCGGCAGCCGGTGCCGCGGCGGCGCGATCACCGCCAGCTCCGGCACGCCGGCGACCCTGGCCGGAACGGCGCAGTGAATGACCGAGGACAGCAGCGGTGCCGCGGCCCCGGGCACGCAGATGCCGACCCGGCTCAGGGGGGCGGCCCGCATCTGGAGGGTTCGCCCGCGCTCCCGCAGCGGCGCGGAAGGCGCCGGCAGGATGTGCCGCTGGAAGCGGGTCAGGGAATCGATCGCGCGTTCCACCGCACGGCGCAGGTCCGGCTCCATGTCGCACCAGGCCTGCCGGATCCGCTCGGGCGGCACCCGGACGGCCTCCGGAGCCACCCGGGCCCGATCGACCCTTTCGGTGACCTCCGCGACGGCCTGGTCGCCGCGCTGGCGCACGTCGGCGATGATCCCGCGGACGGTGCGGCACTCCGGGCTGTCGTCCAGCACCAGCCCTTCCAGCAGCAGGGGGCGGCGCAGCTCGCGCAGCTGCGCGGCGGCGTCGGTTCGCGAGGCATCGATGACACGCCATCGGGCCATGGCCGGCCGGGTCCTCGGGCAAGCGGGGGCAGGGCGCCTTTGAATGTTCGAAAAGCCCGATGCAGTATAGGAAAACCCGTGCAGGGATACCAGCAGCGGGCGGGCGCGGCGTGCAGGGCGGGCTTCTCGGCGAGGTTCAGGTCTTCCCCGGCGGCCCTGCGGCGGCGTCGGAACCGGTCGTGCCGGCGGGAGCCGCTTCCAGCGGGGGGGGAACCAGGTCGGGGTCCAGCTCATACATGGGAAGACTGGTCACCGAACCGGAGAGCCTGTCGATCAACACCATCTCCTCGTAGCGTTCGCCCGGCCGGCGCAGGATGCGGAAGTGGCCCTTGCGGACGCGGGTGATCCGGGTCAGCCGGTCGCCGAAGATCAGGGTGACGCCGGGATAGATGGCCTTGCGGATGACCAGCGATGCCGGCACCTCGGCCGGCGGGGAAGCCCTGGCCAGCAGTTCGTCCCGGTGCTGTTCGTCCTGTCTGACCTCCTGGTCGAGCGTGTCGGCCTGGTACATCAGTTCGGTGGCCCGCTCGCGCTGGTCGGGCGTAAGGCGCTTGAGCTGGTTGAGCAACGGCTGGACGGTGGTGCGGATCTTCTCGGCGGCCTCGCGGCGCTTTTTGATCCGGGCGTCGATCGCCCGGGCTTCGAGAACCGCGGCCGGATCCAGGCCCAGGGCCAGCACCGTCCTGATCTCGGCCTCGTTGCCGAGCTCGGGCATCTCCGCACCGAGGCGGGCGTAAGTGTAGCCCCCCAGCACTGCCCCGCGGAGGAGGGTCAGCTGCCCGTGGGTGTGCAGCCGGCTGTTGAGCGATTCGCGGGCCACGATGACGTTGCCGACGGCCCGGACGGCGGCCTCGTTGCAGAACTTGGTGAAGATCTCGCCGCCGACGAGCAGCAGCCCCTTGCCCTGCCCGGCGATGCCGCCGTTGACCTGCAGGTCGCCGGCGGCCTCCACGCGGCAGGCTTCGATGGCCCCGTGAACGGTGATACTCTCCCGGGACCGGACGGAAAACCCCTCCCGGATCGTGCCGTTGACCAGCAGATGGCCGGGAACGTCGAGGTTGCCGGTGTTGAAATCGACGTCGCCGGAGGTCTCGATGACCTCGATGATCGACAGCGAGCCGGACGTCAGGTGGACCTTGCCGCTGGCCTCGGCAACCACCGTGCGGCCGTCTTCGGCCAGCCGCACGTTGGAACCCAGGTGGATGGAACGCAGCGGAACCGGGCAGACCACGGGGCGGCCGGCGAGGTCCACACCCGGGGTGTGCGGCACCTCGGGGGTGTACGTCCCCAGCACGTCGCCGGCGCGGACGGTGAGGATCTGACTGCGGTAGAAGTCCACGCGGTCGGACTCGTCGGCGTCCTCGGGCGGTTGTTCGCCGGCGGTGAGCGTGAACGCGGCCGGCGAGCCCTCGACCGGCTCGACGCCTTCGGCCAGGACCGGCGGCTCGTCGCCCAGGCGGCCGCTGCGGGCCAGAAGCACGACTTCGGCGACGCGGGATTCGATCTCCGGGGTGATCCGGACGCCCAGTTCACGCAGGGCGTTCAGCAGGTGGTCGGCGGTGAGCCCGGCGGGGTCGAGGTGGCGGGTCGACAGCGTGGCGCGCACCCCGTCCTTCGACAGGACGACACGCGCAGCTCTCTCCGCGATGGCGGTCATGGCGGCTCCCCCCGGCCCGGGCGGCGCCGCGGCTACTGGGCGGCGGCGGCGGTCAGCTTGGCCAGGGTGGTATTGATCTTCTCGGCCAGGGTCTCGGCGGTGAAGGGCTTGACCACGTAGTTGTTGACCCCGGCCTTGATGGCCTCGATCACCCGGGTCTTCTCCGCTTCCGTCGTGCACATGATCAGCGGAAGGGTCTTGTCGGTCTCGCGAATCTTGCGGACCAGGGTGATGCCGTCCATGTTGGGCATGTTCCAGTCGATCAGGACCAGGTCCGGCTTGGACTCGCCGATGGCCTTGAGGGCCTCCACGCCGTCGGCCGCTTCGGCAATCTCCTTGTGGCCCAGCTGGCCGAGCACGTTCTTCTGGATGTTCCGGATGGTTCGGGAATCGTCAACCAGCAGGATTCTCATCGGGCTCAACTCCCTTTTGCTCAAAAACCGCCTGTCTCTGCATCCGGCCGGCCCTGGCGCCGGCCCGCCCGCGGCCCGTCCCGCGACGGAATTGCCGGTCACACGGTGGCGGCCGCCGGGGCCTGCTTCGCGGACGGTTTGTTCACCACCATCACCACCTCCACGTGGAACGGGCCCAGCGCCGATTCGCACGGCAGGGCCAGCCGGGGCTTGGCCCGCGACTGCGACACCACGTGCTCGCGCCCGATGATCACGCTGGGCAGCGAGATGCTCACGTTGAAGCCGGTGAAGTTCGACTTGGCCTGACCGGCGACCATGTTGGCCAGCTCGCCCAGCGCGTCGGCGAAGTCGGGGTTCTCCGGGACCAGTTCCATCCCGGCGAACTTGCTGGCCGCGTTCACCGCCGATTGCATCGGCAGGCTCAGCACCACGCATCCGACCACGTCTCCCGAAAGTCCGATCACCGCCGAAACGTCCGCGACCGGCTCCTGGCTGGCGTTGATCACGTACGGCTTGCCCACGGTGATCTGGGTGGCCACCATGGTGTTGAACACGTTCTTGACGGCCGCGATGAACGGGTTGATGAACCTGACGTCCATGAAATCAGTGCCTCCACTTGAAGGTAAGAAGCGACGCCCGTTTCCGTTCCCTCCGGCTCATCCCCCTGTGTCCCGGTCCCCACGCCATATCGTCATGATGGCCGTGGGGCTGAACGTTCGATGGCCGACTTCATCGGATCCGTCGCCGCGACCCTCCGGCGGCTGTCCGGAGCCGGACAGCGGGTGGCAGGTTATCGGAACCGCCCGCCACGGCATGCCGCAGAAGCCGCCGACGCCGGCCAGACGCGGATCGGCCGGTTGCGGGCCGGTCTGCGTCTTCAGGCCGGCCGAAGGCGCGCGACCTTCCGATCGGGTCCGTCGGGGCGATCCGGCCGGTCGCGAGACTGGACCGCCGGGTGAACCGAGGTTTCAGCAGGGCGAGGTGAGGATCTGGCCGACCGGTCGATTCCGGTGGTCCAGGATGTCGATCGCCGTCGTGCGGCGGCGGTCCCCGGCGGTCCGCAGGGCCGCGGGGTTCTGGTAGAGGCACCGCGCCGAGAGGTCGTGGATCCAGACCGGCCGGGAGGCCCGGGCAAAGGTGCGGATCAGTGAATCCAGGTCCTCGCGGGACATCTGCGGCGCGGACGGATCCTGCGCCGAAAGGGGAGAAATCGCCATGGCAGCCGGCACTCCGTTGCGGCAGGCCCGGATGACGCCATCCCTGATCGGGCCGCGCGACGCGGGCAGCTTAGCCTCGCGGACCCGGGCCGGCAAGCTTAAGCTCGCTCCATGGTATTATCGGAAGCCCCGGCCCGGCGGCATGAGCCCTTGCCGGCCCGGTGCTCTGCGGCCTGTGCCGGCCCGGCGGAACCACCGGCCGCGGCCGGCGGGAGAGCGGCATGCCCGGATGGAGACGCGGAGGCGGTCGGAGCCTGCTGGCCGCGGTTCTGTTGGCCGGCGCGGGCTGTTCGGCGGTCCGACCGGCGGAATTGGGGCGACGGGTCCGCCACGCGGTGGCGCCTCCCC
>CAZSYS010000009.1:12338-30828 GCA_964611365.1 uncultured Planctomycetales bacterium | reverse complement strand
TCACGGTGGTGGCCTCGGCGGAGGCGCCGCGGTCGGAGCCGGCGGCGCTTCCGGCGGCGCCGGCAACGCGTCCGGCCGAGGCGGTCGAGGCGGCCGGGCCGGCCGGGGCGGGGGAGGGGTCGGCGGTCAGCGTCGAGATGTTCGACGACCTCTCCGGCGACCTGGTGGACATCCAGGCGACGACGGACAACAACATCATTCTTTACGGCAGCGAGCGCGACCTGGCGATTCTGGCGCGGCTGATCGAGATGATGGACAGCCAGCCGCCGGGGCTGACGCCGACGTTCCGGATCTTCCAGCTGCGCAGCGCCCAGGCCCGCGACCTGGCCGGCAGCATCCAGCAGCTGTGGGACAAGGCCCACACGCCGGTTTCGGGCCGGGCCAGGCCCGAGGACCGCATCACGATCATTCCGGAGGCCCGGGCGAACCTGCTGATGGTGGCCACCACCGAGAAGAACATGCCCGCGGTGGAGGAGATCATCCGGCAGCTGGACCAGCCCTCGATCGGGGGGGAGCTGCGGTTCACGCCGGTGCAGCTGGTCCACATCAAGGCCGAGGAGGCCGAGCAGGCGTTGAAGGACATGCTCAAGACGCTGCAGACGCAGCGCGGGGTGAGCGGCGACCTGATCAACATCAAGGCGGACGTGCGGACCAACCGGCTGCTGGTCTCGGCGCCGGAGGCCGACCTGGCCCAGATCCGGGAGTGGCTGAATCTCATCGATGTCGAGCCGACCCCGGAGAGCGGGGGGGTGGTGAAGATCCGGATTTTTCCCCTGCAGAAGGCGGTCGCCCGGGAGCTGGCCGGCTCGCTGACGGATATGCTGCGGGCGGACTCGGACGCGGCCAAGGCGATGAAGGAGCAGATCCGGCGTCTGCAGGTGGAGCTGAGCACCCGGCAGGGCACGCGGAGCCTGCCGGACGTGGACCTGGACAAGCCGATCAAGGTTCTGGAGGAGAAGGGCTCGAACTCGGTGATCATCGCCAGCACCGAGAGCAACCTGGAGGCGATCGGCGAGATCGTGCGTCTGCTGGACACGGTGCCGGTGGCGGAGGAGATGGTGGTCAAGATCTTTCCGCTGAAGAGCGCCGACGCGGACACGCTGAAGGGCAACCTGACGGAGATGTTCGACAAGGGCAAGAACCTGCCGAACGTTCCGGGGAAGGAGGAGGTCAAGGGGCGGATTCCGGAGAGCCTGACCGGGGCGGCGCTGGCGTACGAGGTGGCCGTTTCGGCGGACAAGCGGACGAACACGCTGATCGTGGCCGGCCGGGCGGAGCAGATCCTGCTGGTGGAGAAGATCATTGACGCGGTGGATGTTCCGGAGAGCGCCAACAACTTCGCCCCGCGGCTGGTGAAGCTCGAGCACGCGGACGTCAAGCGGATCGAGGAGGTGGTACGCCAGCTGGCCGAGCACCGGATGCAGATGGCCGAGCGGCTGGGGCCGCTGGAGCAGGAGCGCGAGCGGATCGTGGCCATCGCCGACGAGCGGACCAACGGGCTGATCGTGATCGCCCGGGAGGAGAATTTCCGCCAGGTGGCCGAACTGATCGCGATGCTGGACGGCGCCGACGCGGACTGGCTGGGCGAGATCCACATCATTCCGATGAAGAACCTGGCGGCGGCGGACCTGGCCGGCAAGATCGAGGATCTCTGGGAGCGGCGCGCGGCCAAGCGGCGCGAGGGCGGGCTTCCGGAGGACAAGCCGGTGATCGTCACCGACGCGCGGAGCAACGCGCTGGTGGTGGCCTCGAACAAGGAGGACTACGAGGCCATCGTGCGGCTGGTGGCCCAGCTCGAGCAGCAGCCGCTGTCGCCGATGCACGACATCCGGCAGGTGGTGCTGAAGCACAACGACGCGAGCAAGCTGGCCGACACGGTGAGCAAGCTGTTCGAGGAGCGGCTGAAGATGAGCCTGGGCGAGGGGCAGAAGGAGCAGCCCTCCGACCGGGTCTTTCTGGTGCCGGACGCGCTGACCAACACTATCCTAATCGCCTCATCGAAGTCGCACTATGACGAGATCGTCAGGCTGCTGACGCAGCTGGACGTGCCTCCGCCGGTGGACGGGGTGATCCAGACGTTCTACGTGCGGAACGCGGATGTGACCAAGGCGGCCGAGATGCTCGAGCGGCTGTTCGAGGAGGGGGTCTACCGGGGATCGGGTCCCCAGGAGCTCCCTGAGGCGATGAAGAAGGTGACGATCGTGACCGACGTGCGCAGCAGCGCCCTGATCGTCAGCGGCAGCCCCGAGAACCTGGCCATCTGCCGCAGCCTTCTGGACGAGGTGGACCGCGTCGAGGTGCCGATCTTCCAGGCGGACGCACGTTTCATTCCGGTGCGGCACGCGGACGTGGTCAACGTAGCGGACATGCTGGAGCAGCTGTTCAAGGGCATGAGCGACACGCTCAAGGAGGACAAGGACCAGCTGCAGGTCACGATCATTCCGAACGTGCGCAGCAACGTGCTGATCGTCGCCGGCTCGCGCTACGCGATGCAGCGGGCCGAGGAACTGGTGCCCAAGCTGGACAAGCCGCTGGAGACGTCGACGTCCGAGACGCGGGTCTACCGCCTGTCGCGGTCGGGCGCCTCCCGCCTGGAGCCGGTGATCACGAAGGTTTTCGACGAGCGCAGCCAGCAGGACGAGGGCGGCAAGCGCACCGGGGTTCTGGTGATCGCCGACGACGGGTCGAACAGCCTGATCGTCAGCGCCTCGCGCGACGACCACCAGGTGGTTGGGGACCTGGTGGCCAAGCTGGACCAGCCCTCGTCGATCTCGCAGCAGGTGGCCATCATTCCGCTGGCCGAGGCGAAGGCCAAGCCGCTGGCGGACACGCTGACCGACCTGCTCAAGGCCCAGCAGATGAAGGACGGCGCCTCGGAGGCCGGCGTGGCGGTGGTGCCGGAGGAGCGGACCAACTCGATCATCGTGTTTGCCACGCCCGACCTGATGGGCAACATCGAGACCATCGTTCGCGAGCTGGACAACACCCGGCCGAAGCGCGAGATGGCCATGCGCGTCTTCCAGCTGCGCAACGCCAAGGCCGCCGAGCTGTCCAAGCTGCTGGACGACTTCTTCGAGTCGGCCGGCTCGGGCAAGAGCGGCTCGAGCGATGACGCCAGGCAGCTGATCATCCGGTTCACCCACACGGACCCCGAGACAGGCGAGCTGCTGGCCAGGACGCTGGTGCATCAGGACGTGACCATCAAGCCCGACGAATACACCAACTCCCTGATGGTGCTCTGTCCGGTGGACCACATCGACATGCTGCAGACGCTGATCGAGATGCTGGACTCGGTGGAGCCGGTGACCGCCGAGATCATGCCGTTTGCCCTGCGGAACGCCGACGCGGAGGAGATGAGGGAGCTGCTGGAGAACCTTTTTGAGTCCGGGGGCAAGGGCGGCACCGGCGACGAGGGGCGGACCTTCATCCTCGCCGGCGGTCCTGCCGGGGCCATCGGCGGCGGGGGAGGGGCGGTGGCGGAGATCGCCTTCTCGGTGGACAAGCGGACCAACACGCTGATCGCGGCGGGCAGCCCGGCGCACCTGCGGATCGTCGAACGCCTGGTCTTCCAGCTCGACGACCAGGAGATCGAGGAGCGGTCCAGCCGGGTGGTGCGCCTGCAGTACGCCAAGTCCGAGGATGTGGCCGAAACGCTGCGGGCCTACTTCGAGGACGAGGTCCAGCTGGTGGAGGAGGCCGAGGAGGGGGCTTCGGCGCAGCGGACCCTGCAGCGGCAGGTGACCATTCAGGACGCCGGAGAGACCACCAACGCCCTGCTGCTGAGCTACAGCCCGCGGATGGAGTCCAGGGTGGTGGACATGATCAATCAGCTCGACGTGCCGCCGCCGCAGGTCATGATCCAGGTGCTGATGGCCGAGGTGACGCTTTCCGACAACTTCGAGATGGGCATGGAGTTCGCCTTCCAGGATCTGCTGTTCAGCGAGACCGCCTGGACCGGCCCCAACGGCACCATCCAGGGCGACAACTACGACTGGATCGCCGGCACCGATGTCGGCGCCGCCGGCTCCGGGAGCCTGGGCGGCATCAGCTTCACGGTGACCGGCGAGGACTTCAACCTCCTGCTGCGGGCCCTGCAGACCGAGGGGCGGCTGGAGGTGCTCAGCCGGCCGGCGATCATGGTGCAGGACAATCAGGAGGCGGCGATCACCGTGGGCGAGCGCGTGCCGGTGGTCACCGACCTGGCGGTCTCGGCCGGCGGGCTGGTGACTCCCAGCGTGCAGTACGAGGACGTGGGCATCAAGCTGGAGGTGACGCCGATCATCAACCCGGACGGCTACGTGAACATGGAGATCAAGCCGGAGATCTCGGGCATCGGCACGTCCAGCATCTCGGTGGCGACCGGCGTGACGCTGCCGACGTTCACCGAGCGGTCGGCCGAGACTTCGGTGACGGTCAAGGACTCCGAGACGATCATCATCGGCGGGCTGATCACCAGCCGGACCAATAGCAGCGAAAACAAGGTGCCGCTGGCGGGCGATGTGCCGTTTCTGGGCAACCTGTTCAAGGCCACCGCCCGTCAGAGCAGCAAGACCGAGCTGCTGATCGTGCTGACGCCGCACGTGATCCGGAATCCCTACCAGGCCCAGACGGTCTCGATCCGGATGCGCGACCAGACCGGACTGATGGACGAGGCCCGGAGCAATCCGCTCATGAACGGGCTGCAGGTGCGTCCGGACGAGGACCAGTTCGGCCCGGCGGACGATGTGCGGCCGTACGGGGAGCGATCCGAACCGGGCGAGACCGGCGAGGAGCAGGGGCCGACGCTGGACGAGTACGGCCCGCCGACCACCAGCATCGAGTTCGGGCCGGATCGCAGCGTGATGGTGACCCGCGACTGATGCCGCCCGACGCGCCCGCCGTCGCGCAGGCCGGGCACCGGGTTCCCGTCCGGTCCGGCGCAGGTCCGCGGGCGCAGGGTGCGGCCGGGGGGAGCCGGGGGATCCAGCCATGAATCGTCCTGCCGCCGCACGAGCCGCAATCCCGGCATTCCTCCTGGCCGCGCTGGCGTTGCTGCCGGGCGCGGGCTGCGGACCGGAGCCGACCTCGCAGCCTGGGCGGGAGGGCCCGACTCCCGGCGACATCGCCGCGATGTCCGAGCCGAACATCACCCAGGTGGCTCCGATCTTCGATCCTTTCAATCCCTGGATCTACAACGAGGACCGCTCCGAGGTGCGCGGCCTGGTGATCGGCGCGCTTTACCTTCTGGGCCCCCGCAGCAAGGGTGCTTTCGGCGACGGGATCATCCGGCCGAGGCTGTATGTGGCCCAGCGGTCGCCCGACGGGAGCCGCAAGTGGCGTCCGGTCAAGGAATGGTCCTTCACCCCCGAGCAGGCCATGCCGTTCAGGGCCAAGCGCGAGACCGCTTTCGGGTGGGGCTACCGGCTGTACCTGCGGTGGGACGACGTTCAGGAGGATCTCCACGGCCAGGAGATCCGGCTGATCGTTTCGTTTGACCGCAGGGACGGCGTGACCGTGGGGTCCGACGCCAAGGACATCCGGGTGCCCAAGAAGGGCCGCTGAACGGCCAGGCCGGGAACCCGGAACGCCAGGCGCCTTGCGGTCGCCGGGTGCGGGATGCGCGTCGGGTGGGGTCCGTCCATATTCGGCCGGCGGCGAGCGACGAACGCCCCACGTGACGGCCGGTCTGATGTGGCGTCCGGTCCGGCGTGACGGCCTGTCTGGTGTAACCGCCGGCGGGGCGCCGGCAGGTCCGACCTGCCTTGGGGGCGGTCGATCCGATGCGACGGTCGATCCTCAACAGTCTGGCATGTGCAGGCGTCCTGGCGGCGCTTTGCGGCGGATGCGACCGGTCGCCGGCGGGGGACGCGGGCGCGGGGTTGTCCCTGGCGGCCACGGTTGCCCGGATGCGGGCCCTGCACCAGGACGCGGCCTATGCGGACCTTCGCCGCCACATCGACGCGTCCGGGCGGGAGGAGGTCATCGACCTGCTGCTGGCCGTGGACCAGCTGATGGTCGCCAACCGGGCCGCGCTCCGCGCCGTCCGGGCCGCGTGCCCGACCTGCCCGGCGGCGGTTTACGACCTGTCATTCCTGGCCGACGAGTTGGAACTGTTCGCCCCGGGGCTGCGGATCGTGGATGCCCGGGAGGCCGGCACGTCCGGTCTGGTGATCGCCCAGGTTGCCGACCGGGTGCCGCTGGTGGAACTGCGGTTCGAGAAACGGGAGTCGCGCTGGGTCTATCTGCCGGGCGAGACCGACCGGGACCTGCCGCCGGTGGTCACGGATCTGGCCAGGGCCCTGGAGCGTGTGGGGGCCCAACTGACGTCCGCCGGCACGGTGGATCCGTCCGAGGTGGAGCGGGAGTACCGTTACCGCGTGGGTCGCAGGCTCAAAGCCGCGGCGGCCGGCGCGTTGAAGACCCGGGAGCAGTCCCGGCAGGCGCCGACGAGCGCCGCGGATCCGTCCTGAGTCCGCTGCTCGGGCGCTGTCGGCCTACCGGCCGGCCCAGTAGTCCACCACCAGAACCTTCCGGAGGTGCGGTCCCAGTGTCCGGGCAAAGGCCTTGTGATCGGGATGCGGCAGGTATGCGTCCCGGTCGGCCTCGCTCCTGAACGTCAGCAGGAAGCAGTGGGTGAAGCCTTCGCTGCGCTTCTCGGGGCTGACATCGGTTCCCCACTCGAATCCGGCGATCTGGGGGATTTTCGCCGGCAGCGACCGGAAAGCCTCCTCCACCCTGCGGATGTCTTCTGCGGTCGCGGAGTCCTTGAAGCTGAACAGAACGACGTGCCGCAGGACCCTGGCGTCGGCGGCGCAGCAGGGCGTGCCCCCGGCGGTCTTCGGACAGGGGGCCACGGCACCCGGGCATGAGGCCGTGGGGGACGGCGTGCAGCCGGCCCGGTCGCAGCAGGCCGCGGGGCCGTTGCGGGACGCGCACCCGCCGGCCAGAAGGGCGGTCAGCAACACTGTCGCGCAGACGATCCTGGACATGGACATCCTCCTGGTGGTTTTCCGGCCCCTGCAGACCGTCGCGCCGCCGCCCGGCCGTCCGATCGGCCGGTTGAAGGCCCCGGTTGCGGTTCGCCGCGGCGTCAGGGCGCCGGCAGGAGGCGGGCGAAACCGCCGCCGGTGGAACCTGGATACCCTGGATTCGCGGGCCGGTCAATCCTGGCGCTGTTCGACCCAGGCCATCTGGATGGCCTCGAGTTTGGCCTCGTTGCAGGCCCTGGGATCGTCGTCGAAGCCGTCCAGCTGGCAGACCCAGTGGCGCAGGTCGGTGAACCGCACGGCCAGCGGGTCCTGGTCGGGCATCTGCTCGCACAGGGCGATGGCGATATCCTCGCAATCGGTCCACTTCAGTCCCATGATGACGCTCCCTGCGACCCGCGCGGCCGGCCCGGGGTCCGTCGGAACGGGGCCGGTCCTCGCGGGGGACGCTACTCCTGCGGCCGGCCTTCGCGCGAGAGGTTCCGGTTCCACTCGGGGATCTGCACCACGATGTCCTGGGAGCCATCGGGGATGCACTGGCATCCCAGGCGGGACTGCGGCGTGAGGCCGTAGGCGTCGTCGAGCTGGTCCTCCTCCTCCTCGGATGGATCGTTGCAGCTCTGCAGTCCCTGGCGGACCACCACGTGGCAGGTCGAGCACGCGCAGACCCCGCCGCAGGCGTGATCCAGGTCGATGCCGTGTTTCATCGCGATGTCCAGGATGCTTCCCGGCAGGCCGTGGTCTCCGTAGGGCAGTTCGGCCGGGTCCACCTCCACGGTCACGTTGGCCGGCAGGAAGGTGATGCGATACTTGCGGGTCGGAAGCCGCAGATCGACGTCCTGGATATAAGGGTTCTGGCCGCCCATGTTCAGGCTCCTCGGGGCATCATGTCTGCCGCGCCTGGCCGATCAATCATACGCCTGTTCCCCGCCGGATTTCCCGTGCCGCGGCGATCCGCGCGGCCGGTCCGGCGGATTCCGCGGCGTCCGGGCCGGTCACGAACCGGCCTCGGTGAGCGTGGCCACGATGGCCAGCTCGGCCAGCCGCACGGTCCGGCGGTCGAAGGCCCGCAGAGCCTCGAAGATCGCGTCGGCGTCGTCGCTTTCGGCCGCGAGGCGCCGCAAGGCCTCGATCTCCCGGCGGACCGCCTCCTTCTCGTCCTGATCGAGCCGCGGGCCGACCTTGGCCAGCATGTCCTCGGCCCTGGCGGTGTCGAACGTCACCTGATTGCGCAGATCGATCAGCCGGTGGGCGGTCATGTCCTGCCGGGCGTACTGGAGCGACTCGCGGGTCATGCGGTCGACTTCCCCGGGGGTCAGGCCGTGGGCGGGCACGACCTGGATGCCGGCCTGCCGGCGGCTGCGCTCCTCGACGGCCGAGACGTTGAGAATCCCGTTCTCGTCGATGAGGAACGTGACCAGGATCTTGGGAATCCCGGCCGGCATCGGCGGAAGGCCGCTCAGTTCGAATGCCCCGAGCGAGCGGCAGTCTGCCGCCAGCTCGCGTTCGCCCTGGAGCACGTTGATCCGCACGCTGGTCTGGCCGTCGACGAAGGTGCTGAACCGCTCGGAGGCCTGGCAGGGGATGCGCGTGTTCCGCAGTATGAGCTTGCCCATGGCTCCGCCCATGGTCTCGATGCCCAGCGACAGAGGGATGACATCCAGCAGGAGCGCGTCACGGCGCGTGCCGGCCAGGACGGCGGCCTGGACGGCGGCGCCCATGGCCACGACCTCGTCGGGGTTGAGGGCGGTGTATCCGGGCCGGCCGAAGAGCTCCTCCACGCGGCGGCGGACCAGCGGAATGCGGGTGGAGCCGCCGACCATGACGACCTGGCGGATGGCCTCGGGCCCGACGCCCGCGTCGCGCATCGCCTGCCGGCAGGAGTCGAGGGTGCGGTCGATCCAGGGGGCGATCATGCCCTCGAACTCCTGGCGGGTGATGGTGCGGCGGTAGATGCGGTCGCGGCCGAGGTCGATCTCGATGTCGGCGGCCGGTTCGGTGCTCAGGCGGATTTTGACGTTCTCGGCCAGGGTGCGGACGGCCTGGCGCACGGCCGGGGATTCGATGTCCAGGCCGAAGCGTTCGCGGACCTCGCGGCGGATCAGGCCGATGATTTCGCGGTCGAGGTCGTCGCCGCCCAGGCAGGTGTGGCCGTGGGTGGACAGCACCTCGAAGACGCCCTCGGAGAGGCGCAGAATCGAGATGTCGAAGGTGCCGCCGCCGAAGTCATAGACGGCGATGAGGCTCTCGGCGTCCGCGGCGGGCACGGCGCCGCCGGCGGGCTGGGCGGAGGGGCATCCCCGGGACAGTCCGACCGGCAGGGCGGCCTGCGGCGGCGCAGGCTTCCGGGACGGCCCGCCCGGGAAGCTGCGCAGGCCGATTCCATAGGCCAGGGCGGCGGCGGTCGGCTCGTTGATGATCCGCACGACCTCCAGGCCGGCGATGCGGCCGGCGTCGCGGGTGGCCTGGCGCTGGGCGTCGTCGAAGTAGGCCGGCACGGTGATCACCGCCTTGTGCACGGGTCGGCCGAGGTCCGCGGCGGCGCGGTCGCGCAGCTCGCGGAGCACGATGGCGCTGAGTTCCGGCGGGGTCATCAGTTTTCCGTGGATCTCGACGGCGGCGATGTCGCGTCCCGGCGTGTCCGAGGCCCGCTGGACGACGCGGTAGGGCAGATGAGCCAGTTCGCCGGAGTCGGCAAGTTCGTCGAAGCCCCGGCCCATGAGCCGCTTGACGGAGAACACGGTGGCCAGCGGGTTTTCCTCGGCATGCCGGCGGGCTTCCCAGCCCACGGTGATCTTTCCGTCGGGGTCGAAGGCCAGCACGGACGGCACCCGGCCCTCGCCGGCGGCGTCGCGGATCACGCGCGGGCCGGCGTCGTCACAGACCGCCACCAGCGAGTGGGTGGTGCCCAGGTCGATGCCGAGGATGGGTTCGGTCCGGGCGTTCATCGCTTCTCCGGGCTGCCCGCGGAGGAGGTGGGCAGGTGGTCCAGCAGGTTGTTCCAGTACTTCACGGAATTGAGCGTCAGGCGGAGCGCGCGGCGGGTCTGCGGCCGGTCCAGGTCCGCCGAGCGGCACAGATCGGTGATGCCTTCGAGGCTGCGGCCGCGTCCCTGGCGGATGCGGTCGCGCACCTCGGCCAGGACGGATTCGTCGCCGGCCTGCACCGCCTCGTCGATGCGTTCGCGGAGGGTCAGGATCTCATCGAGGAGTTCCGGCGGCACGGACTTGTCCTCCCCCGGGTCGGGCCCGCCGGCGAGGCTGAGCAGGTATTCGGCGCGCAGGACGGGGTCGGCCAGGGTGTCGAAGGCCCGGTTCAGGCCGGAGCTCAGCTGCAGGGAGCGGCGGCGGGTTTCCTCGGACGGGCCGGCGACGAGGTCGGGGTGGACCGACCGGCTCAGGGCCAGGTATCGCCGCCGGAGGTCGGCCACATCCAGGTCATAGCTCCGCGGAATGCCGAAGAGCTCGAAGTAGTCGAACATCGAGGGCGGCAGGGGGTTGAGGGCCCCGCAGCTGGCGCAGCACAGCGGCGACTCCATCGGGCGGCTGCAGGCTTCGCAGAGCATCGGCCTGGAGGAACCCTGCTGCGTCGGCCTGGTGTGCGGCTGGGAATCGGTGGGCACGTGTCGGGCTCCCTTCGGCTCGGCGGACAAACCGCTCGACAGGTCCGCAAAGCACGGGCGGTGCATCCCGGCGGATGCGCGCGCCGCTTCAGGCGTCAAAGCTGCTCCCGCAGCCGCAGCTGCTGGTGGCGTTGGGGTTGTTGAACACGAAGCCGCGGCCCATGAGTTCGTCCTTGAAGTCCAGGGTGGTGCCGTCGAGGTACAGCAGGCTCTTGGGGTCGCACACCAGCCTGATTCCGAAGGAATCGAACTCCTCGTCCAGGTCGCCGCGCGTGTCGGTCAGGTCCAGGGCATAGGTGAAGCCGCTGCAGCCTCCGCCCTTTACACCCAGCCTCAGGAAGGTGGTTTCGGGGGACAGATTCTGCTGCTGGAGGATGGACTTGACCTCCTGGGCGGCGCGTTCGGTCAGCTGTAATGCCATGGGCGTCCTTTCATGGTTCCGGCCGGACCATCGCCCGGGCCGGACGGGGCTTCAACCGGCCGCGGCGTCCGCGGTGACATCCGCGTTGGCGGTCCGGGACTCATCCAGCTTTCGCTTCACGTCGGCGATCGCGGCGCGGATCGCGTCCTCGGCCAGCACGCTGCAGTGGATCTTGACCGGGGGAAGGGCCAGTTCCCGTACGATCTCGGTGTTTTTGATCTGCAGGGCCTCGTCCAGGGTCTTCCCCTTGACCCACTCGGTGGCCAGGGAGCTGCTGGCGATGGCGCTGCCGCAGCCGAAGGTCTTGAACTTCGCATCGACGATCCTGCGGTTCTCGTCCACCTGGATCTGCAGCTTCATGACGTCCCCGCACTCCGGGGCGCCGACGATGCCCGTCCCGACGGCCGGGTGGTCCTTGTCGAGCGAGCCGATGTTGCGGGGATTGCTGTAGTGATCCAGGACCTTGTCGCTGTATGCCATGATAACGGCCTCCCGAAAAAACCGTCCCGGCGCGGGGGCCGGGCACGGCGGGTGTTCCGCGTATTAATGACCGGCCCACTGGACCTTGCTCAGGTCGATGCCCTCCTCGGCCATCTCGGCCAGGGGGCTCATCTCCCGGAGCCTGCGGACCGTGGACACGACCTGCCTGCCCGCCTGCTCGATCTCCTCGGCGGTGTTGAAGCGGCCGAGGCTGAAGCGGATGGAGCTGTGGGCCAGTTCGTCGCCCACGCCCAGGGATTTCAGCACGTAGCTGGGTTCCAGCGAGGCGCTGGTGCAGGCCGATCCGCTGCTGACCGCGATGTTGCTGAAGCCCATCATCAGCGACTCGCCCTCGACGTAGGCGAAGCTCACGTTGAGCGTGCCCGGCAGGCCGTGGGCGATGTCGCCGTTGAGGTAGATGTCGTCGAGCTGCCCGGCGAGGATCTCCCAGAGGCGGTCGCGCAGACGGCCCACGCGGACGCGCTCCGCGGGCATCTCGCGCATGGCGATCTCGGCGGCGGCGCCCAGGCCCACGATTCCGGGCACGTTGAGCGTGCCGGATCGCATCCCGCGTTCGTGCCCGCCGCCGTGAAGCACCGCCTCGCAGCGCACCCGGGGCTTCCTGCGGCGGACGTACAGGGCTCCCACGCCCTTGGGACCGTAGATCTTGTGCCCGGAGACGCTCAGCAGGTCGATGCCCATGGCCTCGACGTCGATCGGGACCTTGCCGAACGCCTGGGTGGCGTCGGTGTGGAAGATGATGTTGCGCTCCTTGCAGAACGCCCCGATCTCGGCGATCGGCTGGAGGGTTCCGATCTCGTTGTTGGCGAACATGATCGAGATCAGGACGGTGTCGGGGCGGGCGGCGGCCTTGAGTTCGTCCAGGCTGATCCGGCCCTGGCGATCGACGCCCAGGAACGTGGTCTCGACGCCGTCGCCGGCCAGGAACTTGCACGGATCGATGACCGCCTTGTGCTCGGTGACCTGCGTGATCACGTGGCGTCCCTGCTCGCGGTACATCCGCGCCGTGCCCTTGATGGCGATGTTGTTGCTTTCGGTGGCGCCGCTGGTCCAGATGATCTCCTTGGGGCTGGCGTTGATCAGCGCGGCGACCTGTTCACGGGCCTTGTCCACGGCCGCCTCGGCCTCCCACCCGAAGGCGTGGTTGCGGCTGGCGGCGTTGCCGAACTTCTCCTTCAGGTAGGGCATCATGGCCTCGAGCACCCGCGGGTCCAGCGGGGTCGTGGCGTTGTTATCCAGGTAGATCATGGGCTTCATCGGTCTTGCCTCCTGCAGTGTTCGAAACCACCAGCTCCCCGGATCCGGACGCCGGGAAAGGGCCGCCCGCCCCGCGGCCGTCGATGACGTCGGCCAGCGAGACGGTGTCCAGGAACTCCACCAGCCGGTGGTGCACCTGGTGGATGGTCTTGCGGACCGGGCAGGCGGCCATCAGGTCGCAGCCGGTCCTGGTTTTGCCCCGCCGGCGGTGCTCGTACCAGTCGACGCACTGCACCAGCTGGATGGGGCCCTCCACCGCGTCGATGATCGCGTTCAGCGTGATGCGGTCGGCCGGCAAGGCCAGGGCGTATCCGCCCCTCGATCCCCGCACGCTTCGCGTCAGGCCGCGCTGGGCCGTCTGCTTGAGCACGTTCATCAGCAGCGGGAGCGGGATCCCGTAGCGGGTCGCGATCTCCCGGGCGCTGTTGCAGATCCCAGGGCTGCGGGCCATATGCGTCAAGGCGATGAGGGCGTAATCGGTCTTTCGTGACAGCGATAGCATCGCAGCGGCCCTGAGCCCTTTGGTCGTGCTGCCCGACCCCAGCGTCGGACCTGCCAGAATATAGTACCCCAGAGGTACGATTTCAAGGGCATTCCGACTGGTCCTGCTTGGTGTGGATCCTGAAAGGGGGTTTGCCGTGCAAATGATCTAACTTATTGTCATGTAAAGATTTAAGTCTACTTTGGATGTCGCAAGCGGTGCTTCGACCGGCCGGACGACCGAGGCGCCGTTGGTCCCGGCGGGGCGATTCAGTCCGCCGCCGCCTCGTGCATGTCGGCCGCGTGTTCATCGGGGTGGGCGGCGTGGAATCGGGCGCGGAAGTGCGTCCCGCCGACGCAGTGGCCTCGCCTGGAGGGTGCCTGCAGGAAGGCCACCAACTCCCGGCCGGCCCGGGTCGAAGCTTCGCTGGCGGCCTGCTCCACCGCCCGGGAGTAGAGATGTCCGGACCGATACAGAATCCGGTGAATCCGGCGGATCTCGGCGATATCCTCTTTGTTGTAGCCCGCGCGGCGCATGCCGATCACGTTGTACTGCACGATGGTGGACTCGCCCATGGCGGTCATGAACGGCGGCAGGTCCATTCCGACGCGTGCCTGGGCGGCGGCGAAGGCCAGGCGGCCGATGCGGACGAACTGGTGCACCAGTACGTAGCCGCTGATGATCGCCTGGGCCCCGACCTCGACATGCCCGCTGAGGGCGGTCATGTTGTACACCTTGACGCCGGGCTCCAGGAGGCAGTTGTGGCCGACGTGGGCATAGGCCATCAGCAGGCATTCATCCCCGACGACGGTGGCCGATTCCGGCTGGGTTCCGCGATGGACGGTCGCGCCCTCGCGCACCACCACCCGGTCGCCGATACGGCAGAAGCTCCGCTCGCCGGAGTAGTGGAAGTCCTGCGGCAGGTTGCCGACCACGGCGAACGGATGGATATCGCAGTCCTGGCCGATCGTGGTCCAGCCGTTGACGAAGGCATGGGCCCGCAGCTTCGTCCGGGCTCCGATGCGGACCGGACCCTCCACGACCGCATAGGGTCCGATCTCGGCCGAAGGGTCGATTTCCGCCTGCCTGTCCACGATGGCGGTCGGATGGATCGGCATTCCGGTTCTCCCTGCCGGGGCGTGGCGGCCGTGGTCATCGGGGGCTGCGCCGAACGGTCCGGACGGGGTCTATTCTAGTGGCATACGGGGGGATCGCAAGCTGTCGAACGGCCGGGCGCGGTTTCGGCGGCCGGGCCGATGGAGCCGGCACCCATGGAGACGGTTGACAAGGTTGACCGACCGGACGAGGAGCCGACGCCGCATGCCGGTGGAACGCGGGCCGGGTCCGGCGGCTGCAGGGCGGATGAGGCTCGCGGCGCTCTGCAGCGCCAGTACGAAGCAGCCCGTACCGCCGCGGTGCTGACCGCTCCGCAGAACCGCGGGCTGATCGAGGTGTCCGGCGCGGACCGGGCGGCGTGGCTGAACAACCTGGTGACCAACGAGGTGCGCGACCTGGCTCCCGGCCGGGGGGTCGGCGCCTATGCCCTGAATGCCAAGGGGCGGATCCTGTTGGAAGCCACGGTTCTGGCGCGGCAGGACGCGTTCTGGCTGGATGTCGACAGTCGTCGGCTGGATCAGGCCATCCGTCACCTGAGCCGTTACGTGATCACCGAACGGGTCGAACTGCGCGACCTGAGCGGGGGGTTCGCACGCATCGGCCTTCTGGGCCCGCGGGCCACGGCGGTCCTGGCGGAGGCGGGGATGGCGGATGCCGCGAACCTGACCGTGCCCGGCTGGTCAGCGGCGGAGTGTCCGGCCGGGCCGGTCGTTCTTGTCCGCCGCGACGGGCCGGCGGCCGAGAGCTTCGAACTGCTGGTGGAGCCGTCGTCGGCCGAGTTATTCAGGCACACCCTGTTGGAGGCCGGTCGGGCCCACGGGTTGATCCCGGCCGCCCCGGAGGCTCTGGAGGTCTTGCGGGTCGAGCAGGGGCTGCCAGCCTGGGGGCAGGACATCGACGAGAACACGCTGCCGGCGGAAACCGGTCGGATGCAGCAGATGGTGAGTTTCACCAAGGGCTGCTACCTGGGACAGGAGATCGTAGAGCGTATGCGCAGCCGTGGAGGCCCGGCCCGGTTGCTGGTGGGCTTGAGGTTTACCGGCGCACAGCCGGTTTCGCCCGGGGTGCCGCTGGTGTCCGGCGACCAGCCCGTCGGGCGGGTCACCGGCGCCGTCCTCTCCTGGCGTTTGGGCGGGCCGGTTGGCCTGGGACTGGTGAAGACCGCCTGTGCCGTGCCTGGAATCCGGCTGAGCGTGTCGGCTCCCGGGGTTGGGGAGGCCGAGGTGGTCGCCCTGCCCATGGTCGGCTCTTAGGCGCCGAACCTCACGATGGCCGCCGGCGGGAGCCGCCAGCGGCCCGGCCCGGCGAGGAGGCCGCCGAGGTCGGAGGATCCGCCCATGACGACCAGGGGATGCGGATTTCGACTCCCGGTTGGCCCGTGGAAGCCCGCCGGCGCCGCAGCGTCACCGGCCGGTGCATCGGCAGCGGGGCCATCGGGTGAATGTGGCCGAAGTTCTCGAGGGTGATCACCGGGCGGTTTGATCCCGGCGGCAGGTGGCGGCGAAGGATCCGGTAGGCTGTCTCGGAGAGGCTTTTGCCGTCGTGGTGGAAGTCGCCGAGGATGATTCCTTCGGCCCGGGCCAGCAGGCCGGCCAGCGAAAGCCCGGCGATCATCCGGTCGATGCGTTCGGCGTCCTCGTTGATGTCCTCGATCGCCAGCCACTTGCCGCGGGTGTCGAATGCCCCCGCATAGGGAGACGCCAGCATCGGCAGGATCAGGCTCAGGTTGCCGCCGGTGATGGTGATCTCGCCGGTGGGGGGGATGCGGCCCTGGCGCAGGCGCCCGACGGGCACGCGCGGGCTGCCGCGGCCCAGGAGGATGTCGGCTACCTCTCCGAAGAACGCGGCGAACGCCTGGGGGAAACGGCCCGCCGCCCAGCCGGCGGCGAAGCCCGGCCGCTGAGCCTCGGGCAGCTCGATGCCGGCGGTCAGACGGTCGAGGTTCTGTTCGGCCTGACGGCGCATGCCGGTGAACAGGAAGCCCGGTCCGAGATCGTAGAGCCCGACCGCCGAGGGGTACTGTCCGGCGACGGCGACCAGCGTGGTCATCTCGCTGAATCCGAAGATGAAGATGCGGCGCCGTCGGGCGCGGAGCACCTCGAAGTTGATTCTGGGAAGCACGCGGGTGAACCAGGCCCCGCCGCGCAGCGTGACCAGCACGGCCACACGGTCGTCGGCCAGGCAGCTCTGGATCTCGGTGGCGCGTTCGGCGTCGTCGGTGCGGCCGCTGCCGTCGGGCGGCTCCGCGGCGAACAGCATTCGCGGGCTGATGGTCGCCTCGAAGGCCTCGCCCACGGCTTTCTGGACGAGGTCCCGCAGTTCCTCAGGCCGGCGGACGCCGAGGCGCAGCACATCGTTGAGGGGCGGGTTGCCCACCGAGGTCAGATGGATCCGCGGGCGGAGGGCGGCCGGTTGTCGCGGCTTCATGACCTGCTCCTGGCGGCGGCGACAAAGGCCGCGGCACGGTCGGGGTCCACGGGCGAGGTGGTGCAGGCGTCGTATTTGATCGCCGTGCCGACGATTACGCCGTCGGCCACGGCCAGCAGATCCCGGACGGTCTCGGCCGAGGCTCCGCTGCCGACCAGCAGCGGGCGATCCGGAACCGCCGCCCGCACCGCGTGGAGGTCCTCCATGAGCGCCGGCCGGCCGGTGGCCGGACCGCTGACGATCAGGCCGTCGGCGTAGCCGCGACGGGCGGTTTCCTCGGCGGCCTCGGCGATCGGCTGCGGGACCAGGGGCCGGGCATGCTTCACGTGGACATCGGCCAGCACGGCGGCCTGGCAGCCGATCTTCCGTCGGAAACGCAGGGTTTCATCGGCCCGGCCCTGGAGGATGCCCTGATCGGCCAGGCAGGCCCCGACATGCACGTTGACCCGGATGAAGGCTGCCTGACAGGCGGCGGCGACGGCCAGGGCGGCGATCGGATCATTGCGCAGCACGTTGATGCCGACGGGGATGGCGATCTCCCGGGAGACGGCCTCGGCCGCCGCGGTCATGCAGGCCACGGTGTGGGGATCGACGTGGTCGGGCCGGAAGGGGGCGTCGCCGAAGTTTTCGATGATCACCGCGTCGAAGCCGGCGTCGGCCAGCACGCGGGCGTCACGGCAGGCCTGCCGGCAGATCCGGGCCAGGGGCCAGCGGTTCGCCGGACTGCCCGGCAGCGGCGGCAGGTGGATCATGCCGATCAGCGAGGGGAGGGCAGGTCGCATGGCCGATTCGTCCGTCGGGTTTTCCGCCGCCCGCCGCGGACGCCGGTCGTCCGCCGCCCGCCGGACGGTGCCGGATCGCCGGCCGGCCCGGACCTGGGCCGGTCAGGTATTGGCGGCCGGACGGCGGTTGCTGCGGAACACGGCCACCACGTCCTCGATGGGAACCACGAAGAGCTGGTTGCCCGGCTCGAAGTCCACGGGGATGGAATTCTTGGGGTTAAACAGCACCTTGTCGTACTGGCGGATGGGGAAGTTTTCGTCGTTGCGCACCTGGGCCGAGACCGAGACCACGCGGCCGGTGATCGTCGGGATCTCGATGCTGTCCGGCAGGGCGATGCCTCCCTTGGTGCTCTTCTTGTCCTCATCCTTGCGGATCAGCACACGCTTGCCCAGCGGCTCGACGGTCTCGAGTCTGGCGTGCTGCGGGCGGATCTCACGGGCCATGGATCATCCTCTCCGTGTATGTATTGCCGCCGGCGGATCGCGACCCGCCCGGGGGCCGTCCCGCGGTCCGGGCCGTGCGAAGCCGGCCGTGGGACCACGGCGGCGAGCGGATTATACCCCCGAAGGCCCGACTGCCCAACGCGCCGGCGCCCGGCCGGCCGGCTGGCGGTCCCTGGCCGCCGCTCAGCGGACCAGAACATAATCCAAGCCGAACATATACGATTTCTTGGCCGCCTCGTTGGCCCCGACGATGCGGATGGTCAGGAGGTTGCGGCCTTTCTCCAGATCGAACTCGCCCAGCTCGATGGGGCCGGTGGCGGTCACGCCATCATGATACAGGTCGATCACGCCGCCGGCCTCCCGGCCGTTGATCAGCAGCTGCACCCGGGCATAATCCCCCGCCTTCGTAAGATTCACCGTGACCGCGCGGCGTGCCGCCGCGAAGATTGTCGTGGAGTACGAGGCGCTGCGGGC
>CAZSYS010000009.1:0-12328 GCA_964611365.1 uncultured Planctomycetales bacterium | reverse complement strand
ATTCACCGTGACCGCGAGGCGTCCGGCCTCGGGGGCTTCGAACGCCACGGTCAGTTCCGCCCCCGGTCCGGCGTCGGTCCACCAGAGGTGCTGTTCGTTGCTCCAGCGGTTGCCGCCGCCCAGACCCTGCACCGTGGTCTGCCCGGCGGTCTTGCTGACGACCGGCAGGCTCTCGCCCTCCTGGGCGCCGGGCACGCGGAAGACCTTGAACGGCTCGATCACGTCCAGCCGCACGTCCTCGGCGGTCAGCGGCCTGAAGAAGCTGCTGCCGCCCGGGCGGGCGTACCAGTAGCTGACCGCCGCGCGGTGGTATGTGGCGTCCCCGACCGAATGCCAGTTCTCGATGTCGAACTTGAACTGCCGGGTGAAGGGGATGTCGTCGAGGATGTGGAAGCGGTTGACCGAGCTGTTGCCGTAGTTCGCCGGCCCGTCGCAGCGCGGCTGGTTGTGAAAGGCGTGGACGAAGCGCTCGTTGCAGCACCAGGCGTAGCCGTAGTAGTCCTCGGTGCCGGTGCCGAAGTGGCTGGGGAACGGCTCGCCGTCGACGTAGATCTTCTCGTCGCCCTCGCCCCACCAGCCCTGGTGGGGGTTCTGGATATGCAGGTGGCCGCCGACGAATCGCCCTTGCCCCTTGCACTCCAGGTGCACCCAGTCGCTGAACGGCCGGGTCGGCAGGTTGCGCTCGATTCTCCAGCCGGCATGGAACAGCAGGCTGCGGTCGTCCCACGTCCACGGCACGGTCGAGACGCCGCCGGAGAGGCGCACCTCCTGCCGGCCGAGGTTGCGGAGGCGGATCCGGGCCTCTCGGGCGAAAGGCATCCACCAGTGGCTCCACAGCTCGGTGCCGGCGTCGGTCACGGTGATGCCCATGGGCAGGGAGGCATACGGGTTCAGGCCGGGCGCGGTGCCGTAGAAGTCCCCGATCGGGCACTCGACGGTCTGCTGGCCGTCGAAGGTCATGTCCACGACGACGGCCCGGGCCGCGGCCTCCAGGTCGGCGGCCGCCAGCCGGGTCAGGAACCCGACGATCGCCCGGGGCCCGGTGCCGGTCCAGAGCACCGCCTCCGCGCCGGGGGCCAGCGTCTGCTCATAGGTCTGCTTCTGCCGGTCCGCCGGCGGCGGCACGTCCTCGCGGATGGACAGAAGGCGTGCCGCGGTGCCGTAGATCTTGTGCCGAAGTCCGACCAGATCGGCGGACCGGAAGCTGGCTACCTCGGTCCCGGCCGGCCAGGTGCGATAGTTGACGTGATAGTAGAAGCCGCCATGGTCGCTGGTGACCTTGCAGTGCGTGGCGTACGGGATCGGAAAGTAGAGGTTCCATCCGCGCGACCGCACACCGGCCAGCGGCACCGGCAGGCCGGGCACCATGCCGCCCAGGACCTCGCTCATCGGGGCTGCGATCACCGGTTCGGGGTTCCGGTCGATGTAGATCCGCAGCACGCCCTGGGGATTGGCCGACCAGATGCGGACGATCGCGCCGGGGCCGTCGGCGTCCATCATCACGTGCTCCTTGCGGCCGTCGACCTCCTCGATCCGCAGGTACTGGCCCGAGTCGCCGTTGGCGAACCAGTCCTCGGTCGGGCTTCTGGATGCCCGGTCGTAGCTGGAGAACTGGCGGGTGACGTACGGAGGATCGGGCAGGCGCGCCAGCCGCTGGAGGTCCGTCAGCTCGTCCAGGAGGGTTTCGGTGGTGATCGCCGCTCCCAGCGACGGGGTGATCAGCAGGAGTACGAGGACCGCCTTGCTTGCTGTGAGTCCGGGCATGAGCGATGCTCCCTGTTCGGATGCGACCGGCCGTCGATCCCCGCAGGCCGCCTGTGCCGTCGAGGCCGGCCTCGGGGCGCGCCGACCCGCACCGGCCGGCGTTGGCGAAAAGCGGTATTCTGCCCGGGATGCGGGAAATCGCAAGTCCGGCGCGGCCGGATCGCGACGGCCGCCCGGTCGAGACCGCTCAGGGGGCCGGGCGGGGGGCGTAGGCTCTCTGGAGCACGGCGAAATCGGCCTGATCCACGTCCCCGTCGCCGTCCAGGTCGGTCCGGACGCAGTCGCCCGGCGGGCGGGGAACGCCGGGCCCCGAGGCGCAGCCCGCGAGAATGTCCGCGTCGGCCGGGTCGACGTCGCCGTCGGCGTCGAAGTCGCCGATCCAGTCCACCACCTCGACGACCCGGGCCAGCGGGTCGCCGACCACGATCTGCATCCAGCTCAAGGCCGGCAGCGCCGAGTAGGCCGCCTCCGCCCAGGTCAGCCGGTGGACCAGGAAGTTCACCAGCAGCAGCTCGTTGTCGGGCACGGTGAAGGAAAACGGCTCCCACACGTGGCCCACGCCGAAGGTGCCGCCGGCGGCGAGGAAGTCGGCCACCTGTTCCTGGTTGAACAGCGTCCCCAGGCCGTTGAGCGCCCTGCCGTTGTAGCTTTCGAGGGTATTGAAGACTGCTCCCCGGGCCAGGTGGAAGCCGTCGATGTAGGTCCCGTTTCCCGGGGGGCCGGGCGAGTGGTTTTCGCCGTAGCCGGCGTAGGCGATCAGCGGCTCGGTGTGCTCGTGAGCCTCGATGAAGTCGTCGCTGTGGTCATAACGGACCGGCCAGCCGTCCGCCAGGAGGGCGTCGCGGGCCTCCTCGTAGTCGTTGCCGGCGCTGAACAGTCCGAGGAAGTCGTCGTCGTCCAGGTCGTCGCCGCCGTCCTCGTCCAGGAGGATCCAGCCGTAGCGGCGGTTGTGGACGATGCCGGCGGCACGTTCGATCGTCGCGATGGCGTGCGCGGCCGTGGACCCGTCGATCCGGCAGACCAGGTACATGTCGCCGGGCGTCAGCCGGTAGCGGGTCTGGGGGGGATTGGACTGCCAGATGAGGTTGTTGGCGGTGAAGGTCTTGGCGGTGGTGATGTACGTCCGGGACCATCCGCTGATCGGCGCGTTGAACAGGTTGTGGTAAGGGTTGTCGATGAGGTTGTCGGACTTGCTGTCCATCGGTCCGCCCGCCTCGCCGGACTCGAGGTTCTGCCAGAGGAGCACCAGCTCGGCATCCACCGCCGCGCAGGTGGCGTCGCGGGCGTTGAGCTCGTCGCCGATGTCCGGGCCGGCGGCGTCGTACGGGATGTCGCCGATGCCGGGGGAGTCGGTGTCGTCGACGCGGTGCGGGATCCCGCGGATCAGGGTGATGGCGATGATGCCGGCGGGCGTGGGGCCGCTGCCGCTGTTGAGATAACCGCGGATGGGGTCGCGGATGCCGGAGACGAACTCGGCATACGTGATCGTGGCCCGGTTGGCCAGCGACGGACGGTTGAGGTCCAGGACGTTGGCCGCCGGGATGTCGGGATGAGCCGCGAGGTAGGCGTCTTTGACCGCCCCGGCGTCGTTGGAGGCGCTGTTGAAGACCACCAGCACCTGCGAAGGCGCAATCGCCGCGGCCGATCCGGCCGTCGCCAGGATCCAGCAGCCGACGGGCAGAAGCGATCCGATTCGGCGCCTCATGTCCCCCTCGCTGTACCGTGGCCGTCCGGGTGCCGCCGGTCTCCGCGCCGGCGGCGGGGCCTCATGGGGAGATGGGTGGCCCCGCGGGGTTCTATCTTAATGGACAGAATCCTGCGATGCCAGCCTCAAGCCGGAAAAAAACAGACGATCGCGCACGCCTCCGGCCGTTGTCTCCGGCGTTCGCGGCCGCCCCGGCGCGGCGTGTGCCGGTGGCCGCAGCCGGCGGTGACGGTGCATCACGCGGGCCCGCCCGTTCCGCAGTTGGCACGTGCAGCGGGGCTGTGGGACGGAAGACCGGCGGAGTCCCGCCGGCGAACGGCTCAAGGCAGTCGCAGGTGGTCGGGCAGTTCAGCGACCGAGTCAAGGCGCAGATCCGGCTTGGCCCGGGCGTAGTCCTCAGCCGGCCAGATGCCCCGCCGGCAGCGGACCAGGGCGGTGTGCATGCCCATGTCGGCCGGCGCGGCCACATCGAAGGCCGGCGAATCTCCGACGAACAGCACGCCCGACAGCGAAGGCGGCACTCCCTGGGGGAAGGCGGCCTGCAGGGCGGCGCGGTAGATGACCGGCGAGGGTTTGCGGTGGCCCACGGCGCTGGAGATGATCTGGAAGTCCAGCAGGTCCAGAAAGCCCTGTCGCCGCAGCTCGATCAGGCAGAAGGACCGCGGAATCAGGCAGTTGCTCACCAGGCCCAGCCGGCAGCCGCGATCGCGCAGCTGCCGGAGAGCCTCGGCTGCGCCGCCGAAGGGTTCGAGCGATCCGATCCAGGCCTGCCCGACCCGGTCGACGGCATCTTCAAGCCGTGCGCCGGTCAGCGGCCGGCCGTGCGCGCCGGCCCATTCGCGTACCACCGCCTGGAGGTCGGCCTCGCGGAGTTCCGGGTCGGCGGCGGCAGCCGCTTCGGCGGCGTAGATCCGCTTGACCAGGCTGTCTGCGTCCGCCCGGGCCGCGTCTACGTCCAGCCAGGAGGCCAGCGCTGCGGCCGCCTCCGCGAAGCGCTGCTCCTGCCAGGCCACGTCGGCCAGCGTGCCGCCCCAGTCGAAGAGAATCACCTCGGGGCAAAAAGCCGGACCCGCTGCGTTGCTGATCACGATGTGGTTCCGCCGTTAAAAGGTACTCGCGGGACACTGCATTGGCAGGGCATTCTACCGCGGGGCGTGCGGTTGTACGAGTCCGGCGGCAGAGCCGCTTCCGGCCGGCGCGCAGGCCGCATGAGCGGCCGGGGCGGCCCGGGGGCCGGGGCCGATCTGTCGCCGGGGCCGCGCCGGCCTGCTTTGCCGCTGAGCGGCCGGCCGGACTATAATCGGCCATCATGCATGGCCCCGGCGGAGTCCGGCCGACTCCCACGATTCCGCGGACGAACGTTCCCGAGCGTCATGGCCGCACCGGAGATTGCAGATGCCGCGCAAGTTTCAGATCGGCGACCAGCTGCCCGTTCTGGTGGACCGCATCGTCGAGAGCTATTACGCCGACGAGCGCACCCGTCATCTCGACCGCGTCTACCTGCCCAGCCGGCGGGAGATCATCGAGATCGTGCAGATGCTGCTGGAGCTGGTCTACCCCGGCTATTACGGCCGGCAGAACCTGACCCGCCACAACATCCGCTTCCACGTCGGCGAGCTGCTGCCCAAGATCGCCGAGAAGCTCTATGATCAGATTTTCCAGGCCTTGTGCTGGGCCAACGAGCTGGAGGGCTGCCCCGGGCCGGACGACCCTGCCTGCGAGAGCACCCGGCTGACGTCATGCGACCGTCTGGCCCGCGAGCGGACGATGCGTTTTCTGGAGCGCATTCCCGAACTGCGTGAAATGCTCGCCGCCGACGTCCAGGCGGCCTACGACGGCGACCCGGCCGCGGTCAACTGCGACGAGATCATCATGGCGTACCCGGGGGTGCTGGCGGTGACCGTGTACCGCTTCGCCCACGAGCTGCACGTCATGGAGGTGCCCCTGATCCCGCGGATCATGACCGAGTGGGCCCACGCGGTGACCGGCGTGGACATCCATCCCGGCGCCCGCATCGGCCGGTCGTTCTTCATCGATCACGCCACCGGCGTGGTGGTCGGCGAAACCACCGAAATCGGCGACCAGGTCAAGCTGTACCAGGGCGTGACCCTCGGGGCGCTGTCGTTCCCCAAGGACGAGCGCGGCCGGCTGATCCGCGGGCAGAAGCGTCATCCGACCGTCAGGGATGGGGTCACCATCTACGCCAACGCCACGGTGCTCGGGGGTCAGACCGTTCTGGGCAGCGGCTCGGTCATCGGGGCGTCGGTGTTCCTGACGACCAGCACGCCCGACCAGGCCAGCGTGCGGCTGAAGGACCCCGATCTTCAGGTCGCCACCCGCAGCGATTCGAGGACGGGTGCATAAGCCGCGGGCTGCAGGTCGCCGGCCGTTGACGCCGGCGACGGTGGTCGCTGGCCGGCCGGTGAGGCGTCCTGATCGGCGGAGGCTGAGCCCATCCGGCCCGCAGACTCCGGTCTTCGGAGCAGGCCGGGGAACTGCCGTGCCCCCGGAAAGCCGGTGACGCTCCGTCCTGTCCGACGTGCGGTTTTCGCCGCCGCTGCGGCGGCCGTGTGTCTTGGTGGGCCCTCTTCGGTCGATTACACTGGCAGCCGGACGCTTCACAGGCCGGGCTGCGGCGTTCGGCCGGGTCGCGACGCCCCTGCTGCCCGCCTGGTCGGCTCGCGCGAGTGGCGGAACTGGCAGACGCGCAGGACTTAGGATCCTGTACCGAAAGGTGTGCGGGTTCGACTCCCGCCTCGCGCATCCCGATGGTCGGCGCCGGGCCCGGCCGGTCTGCGGCCATGGAGGACGACCCCGCCCGCGAGTCGACCGTGCGGGAGGGGCCGCCGGCGGTTCTTCATGTCTGCGGCGTTCCCGGATCCGGAGCCGGCCCGGGAGGCCTCCGCAGCGCAGACGGCCTTCACGGAGACAACTCATGTCTTTGCTGCTCGCCCTGCTTCTGACGGCGGCAGGGCCTCCTGCGGCAGGAAGCGAGACCCGCCCCGCGTCGGATCCGCGCAACATCCGCCACGGGCTGGTCATTCCCGACGAGGGCTACTGCGACCAGCCGTACGTGGTGGTCACCGCCGACGGCCGCTGGCTGTGTACGCTGACCACCGGCCGCGGCGAAGAGGGCCACAGGGGCCAGCACGTCGTGGCCACGATCAGCGACGATCATGGCCGCACCTGGTCGCCGCTGATCGACATCGAGCCGGCCGACGGCCCGGAGGCATCCTGGGCGATGCCGCTGGTGGTTCCCGGCGGGCGGGTGTACGTCTTCTACGACTATAACGGCGACCGGATCGACTATGTGGGCGACCGCCGGAACGTCCGCGCCGACATGCTTGGCTGGTACGTCTACAGGTATTCCGACGATCACGGGCACACGTGGTCGGCCAGGCGATACCGCCTCCCCGTCCGCCAGACCGGGATTGACCGCCGCAACGATTACGGCGGCCGGGTGCAGATGTTCTGGGGCATCGGCAAGCCGATCATTGCCGGCCGGTCGGTGCTGCTGGGCTTCAGCAAGATCGGCAAGTACCTGATCGATGAGAGCGAGGGCTGGTTCTTCCGCTCGGACAACCTTCCGGCCGAGCCCGACCCGGACCGGCACGAGTGGCGGATGCTGCCCGACGGCGACGTCGGCCTGCGGGCTCCCGGGGGCCCGATCGCCGAGGAGCACAACCTCGTCGGACTGTCCGACGGTTCGCTGTACACGGTGTACCGCACGGTGGACGGCCACCCTTGCGAGGCTTACAGCCGCGACGGCGGGCGGAGCTGGACGCCGCCGGCCTATGCCGCATACCGCCCCGGCGGCAGGCTCATCAAGCACCCCCGGGCATGCCCGCGCGTGTGGAAGACCTCCGGCGGCCGCTACCTGCTGTGGTACCACAACCACGGCGGCAGGGATTTCAACGACCGCAATCCGGCGTGGATCAGCGGCGGTCTCGAGAAGGACGGGCGTATTCACTGGTCGCAGCCGGAAATCCTGCTGTATGACGACGATCCTGCGGTCCGGATCAGCTATCCCGACCTCGTCGAACAGGACGGGCGTTTGTGGATCACCGAGACCCAGAAGTCGGTGGCTCGTGTTCACGAGATCGATCCGGCGCTTCTGGAAGGCCTGTGGAACCAGGGTCGTGACCGCACACCGACGGAAAAGGGGCTGGTGCTGGAAGAAAAAGGTGTCAGGATGGTTTTTGTGGCCCCGGAGAATCATCCTGACACCTTTTCGGTGGCGGCGCCGGTGCTGCCGGACCTGGCGGAGGGGGGGGGCTTCACCGTGGAGCTGTGGGTGGAGCTTGCCGGTCTGGGGGCCGGGCAGCGGCTGCTGGACATGACCGACGAGGCCGGAAAGGGGATCGCGCTGGAGACCACGGAATCCGGCACGATCCGCATCGTGCTGAGCGACGGCCGGAGCCGGTCGGCGTGGGACACCGATCCCGGGGTCATCCGGGCAGGCAGGCCTCATCATCTGGCGGCCGTGGTGGACGGGGGGCCGAAGATCGTCACCTTCATCGTCGACGGCGTGCTCTGCGACGGCGGCGAGGTCCGCCAGTACGGATGGGGCCGCTTCAACCCGGCCATCGGCGACCTCAACACCGGATGCCCGCTGCGGATCGGCCGAGCCCCGGGCGGACGGATCCTGAGCCTGCGGATCTACGACCGCGCCTTGCGGACGTCGGAGGTCCTGGCCGGGTTCCACGGCGGTCCGTGAGTCGCGGCGCCGGGGGCGAACCCCGGGCAAGCGGCGAACCGCGAGCCGGGAAGAAGGACCACCGCGGCCGGCGGCCGTGGGTCAGGGTGTCCCGGCGGCGGAATGCTTCGAGACGCGCAGCCTCGCGTGCGCCGCCCATGTTCCATTCCGCTGCTGTCGGCGCGCGGTTCCTGAATGTTCCCGGGGCCCGGCGGTCGCGCCGCGGCCCCGCGGGGGGGGGGGCTGGATAAGGGTATGGTGAGACCACGCCTGCGACGCCTGGCCTGCGGCCTCCGGGGGGGGCGGGCTCAGGCCAGGACTCGCGCGACGGTCGCGCCGATGTCGGCCGGCGAATCGACGACGGTGATGCCGGCGGCCTCCATGGCCGCGATCTTGCCGGCCGCGGTGCCCTCGCCGCCGGAGATGATCGCGCCGGCGTGTCCCATGCGTCGTCCCGGGGGAGCGGTCCGCCCGGCGATGAAGGCCACCACCGGCTTGGTGACGTGCCGGCGGATGTACGCCGCGGCCTGCTCCTCGTCCGAACCGCCGATCTCGCCGATCAGCACGATGCCGTCGGTCTCCGGATCCTGCTGGAACATCTCCAGCAGTTCGATGAAGTTCAGACCCTTGACCGGGTCTCCGCCGATGCCCACGCAGGTGGACTGCGAGATTCCCCGGGTGGTGCACTGCCAGACGGCCTCATAGGTCAGCGTGCCGCTGCGCGAGATCAGCCCGATGCACCTGGATCCCGGCTCCGGGGGCCGGTGGATGTAGCCGGGCATGATGCCGATCTTGCACCGGCCCGGCGAGATCACGCCGGGGCAGTTGGGCCCGATCAGCAGAACGCCCTTCTCGTCGAGCACGTGGCGCAGCCGGACCATGTCCAGCGTCGGGATGCCCTCGGTGATGAGCACCACCAGCCGGATGCCGGCGTCGGCGGCCTCCATGGCCGCGTCGGCGGCGAATCCGGCGGGCACGAAGATCATGGTGGCGTCCGCCCCGGTCGCGGCCACGGCCTGGTGGCAGGAGTCGAACACCGGCAGCCCCGGTCCGCCGGTCGTCCCGCCCTTGCCGGGGGTGACGCCCGCGACGAGTTGTGTGCCGTATCTCAGGCACTGCTCGGCGTGGAACGCCCCGGCCTTTCCGGTGATGCCCTGGCAGATCACCTTCGTGTCCGCATCGACCAGGATGCTCATGCTCGGCTCCCCAGGTACGCTGCCGGCGTCCCGCGCGCGGGACCACGCGGCCTCAGGCCCCGTCGAGATAGGGCTGCAGGTGCCGCTGCGAGATCAGCAGTCCGCGGTCCTCCAGGTGCGGTCCCTCGGGATGGTCGCGGTAGACCGCGTCGTGCCGGCCCTCGATGTTCAGATCTCCGCGATAGCCCGAACGGTACAGCTCCTTGATCACCTGGGGCCAGTCGGTCTCGCCCAGGCCGGCGAAACAGTGCTCCGCCACACCCGGGTGGTAGAGCCCCCAGCGGGCCAGGCGCACGCGATCGATCCGCGCGTCCTTGACGTGCACGTGGTAGACCCGGCCGGCGTAGCGCACCAGATTGGCCACCGGATCGATCCACTGGCAGACCAGGTGGGACGGATCCCACTCCAGCCCCAGAGCCGGGGAGGGCACCGCGTCGAAGCAGCGGTCCCACATGGCTGGCGTGCAGATGCAGTTGATGCCGCCGTGGGGGCCGTGGAACGCACCCATCGGGCAGTGCTCGAAGGCGATCTTCACGCCGTGGTCTTCGGCGAAACGGGCGTGCCCGCTCCAGACCTCCCGGAAGCGCGGCAGCGAGGCCTCCAGGTCGGCATGCATGACCCGCCCGGCGAAGCCCGCCACCACCGGCACTCCCATGGCCTCGGCCAGCAGGATCGTGTTGCGCACGCGGGCGTGGTGCGCGACGGCGACGGCCGGATCGTCGTCCAGGTGATTGACGTAGAAGCCCGCCAGGCAGCTGATCCGCAGGCCGGACTCTTGAAAGGCATCCGCCACCTCGGCCGCGCGGCAGCGCCAGCCGTCGGCGCCGGGAAAGAAGGCACAGTCCGGCTGGACGACGAGCTCCACGCAGCCGAAGCCGTGCTGTCGCGCGAAGGCGATCCGCTCGGGATCCCAGCAAGTCATGAAACCCAGCCGCATGGCCGTCATGCCCTCCGGCCGTCAGACCGCCGCCGGCTTTTCAGCCGCAATGGCCGCCGTTGGCGGCATTGTAGTGCCGGGGTGTCCAACGGGACAGCCGGCCGTTTACGGCTGGCCGCATGGACGGGGGTCCGGGGGGCCGACCGGCGTCTGCGTCCCGTGCTCCCGGAAAGATTTCACAGGCGCGGGCTTCTCGGAATGATCGCCGTGGCATGGCTTTGCGTGAGCAACGACTTTCAGGTTGTTCTCGCCGGCATGCGGGGCCAGCCGCATCGCCTGCCTGCGTCCGCACTTTACCGGACGCAGAGAGCCGGACATGACGTTGTGCCGTCAGCCGTTGCCGGTCTGGTGAAGTCCGGTAAAAGCCTTGAATCGGGCGAAAACCCCCTTGATGACCGGGAGGCCGCCGACTATCCTCTGGCGCCGTTGGCATCTCAGCGGCAGGCGATCGGACGCCTGGGGGCAGGGACGGTTTTTTTCAAAGCCTGCCCCCGATCAGGACGACGCACCACAAGGATCACAGCAGCAGGACCACGGTCGATCGACGGATGTGCACGCCAGGGACGGCGCCGCGGACGTTCCCGGAAGATCCCTCGTGAGGGCGATTGGACCATGAACGCACGGCAGCACCCATGGGAGCGGAGGTCGTCTCAGAGGTTCCCATGCCCGGGGAAGCTCTGGTACCTCGGGGAGAACGACGGCAGCTTCATGCAGGGATGGACCTCGGACACGTCGCGCAGCGGGGTCGCCTTCATCACCGCCTGCGAGGACTCGCTCCAGATCGGCCAGCGGGTTTCGATCTGTACCGACAGCCCGCAGGAGTGCGTTCCGCAGTGCGAGGAGTTCCGCGTGTGCCGCATTGAGCCGGCCGGTCCGTTGCGCCGGTTCGTGGCCTGCACGCGTTTCGCATGAGCGTCATGCCGCCGGCCGGACCCGCGACGGTCGAGCCTCCGGGGGATGACTCCCGCCGGCACGCACGCGGTGCACCGCCGGTCACCGAGCACTCCGGGCTGCATCCCCGCGGCGAGTACGTTCCGGTGCCGCTGGCCGTCCTGCGGCTGGCCGAGCGGTATCCTTTCGACCTCTACAGCCGCGAGATCATCGACGGGCGGGCGCGTTTCGTGCTTTTCCGCACCCGCCGACTGGCGATGCCCGCCCGCCTGCTGGACCGCCTGGCCGCCAACCGCATCCGTTTCCTGTACCTGCGGACCGCTGATCACCAGTCCTACACCCGCTTCCTGGAAAGCCGGCTGGACCAGGCCATGGGCGATCCCGACCTGGCGGACCGCGAAAAGGCCCGCATCCTTTACAACACCGCGGTGCGGCTGCTGGACGAGATCTTCGCCGACCCGGGCAGCCTGGACGAACTGCGCCGCACCGTTCCCATCGTCCGCCACATCAGCCGCCGGGTGCTGGCCGATCCCCGCCCGCTGGCCACCATGGCGGCCATGAACGCCCACGATCACTACACCACCACCCACATGGTCAACGTGGCCGGATACCTTACTGCCCTGGCCGTGGTGGCCGGCGTCGGTGATCCGGCCGAGCTCGAGCAGATCACGCTGGGCGGCCTTCTGCACGACCTGGGCAAGATCACCGTCAGCCCGGAGATTCTCAACAAGCCCGGCAAGCTCACCGACGCCGAGTGGGCCGCCGTCCGCCAGCATCCCGCCCGGTCGCTCAGCCTGGCGTCGGGCACCGTGCCCATCGGAATCTCGGCCGGCCGGATCATGGTCGAACACCACGAGCGGATGGACGGCACGGGCTACCCGCGCCGGCTGCCGGGCGACCGCATCCACCGCTATGCCAGGATGGCCTCGATCTGCGACGTGTTCGACGCCCTCACCAGCCACCGGATGTACCGGCAGGTGCTTACCGCCGACAGAGCCCTGGGGGAGATGGAGTCGATGGTCGGCTCGCACTTCGACGGCCGCTGGTTCGGCGTCTTTCGCAAGCTGGTGGTCGGCACGCTGGACGCGCGCAGCTGGCCGCCGGCGGCCGTGCGGCTTCGGGCCGGCGCGGTCCCGGGG
>CAZSYS010000008.1:0-31752 GCA_964611365.1 uncultured Planctomycetales bacterium | reverse complement strand
GCTCAGCCGGCGGTGGCGGCGGCTGAAATCGGCCCACCTCTGCCCGACGGTGCCGTTGCCTGCTTCATCCTCAAAGAAGAAATCGAAGGTGGCGTGACGAAATGGAGCGGCCGGATGCCCCGAGGCAATTTACACAGGACTTGACGCTACCTCGGCTACTGGAAAAGACGGTTGAACAGGGTCCGGTCGAAGTTGTGAAGGCGGTCGGCAAAGTCGTTGACGTAAAACATGTCTGGAGCGAATCGCTGGGCGCGCACGCGCACACGGAAGTCCGGGCTTTCGGGATTGAGATCGAACAGAACAAAGCCGGCGCCAAACAGAAGTGCCAGAGCTTCGATACGACTTTGATCATCCTGCGGAACGGTCGACGGCAGAACCAGATAGACTTTGTGCGAGAAAAGCCGGTATGCCATCGCCTGGCCGAACGCCACAATCGACTCGTTCGGATTAACCTTGACTTCTGCCGACACGATCTCGAGGTCGAACTTCACACGGTTGCTCGGTAGCGGTTTGAATACGCCGACAACGTCTGGCGTGCCCCACTTGCTGCGCATGCCGGCGCCCCCGAGGGCAGCTGCTTCGGTCGCCTCTTCGAGATCGGTTCTCAGCCACTCGGCGAAAGGCTCGTAATAGTGGCTTTCCTGAACGGCGACACGCGTCTCTGTTGTTTCCTGCTCGTCCGACCGGTTGTAGCCGGTATAGACGAACAGGCCCCGGCTGGGCTTGAGCACCTGACCGCTCAGCTTCTTGTCGAGGTTCCACACGTTGCCGTGGATGGTGTTGATTGGCGTTTCGGGATGTAGCTGCGCAATCCGGTGGACCAGGGCTGAATACCGGATTCCCCCCGGCGTTTCCGCGATGATCCTCTGCGCGAGTTCCTGGATCTCTTTGCCGTTGAGCTTTGCCACGCGGGCAGGTTATCGACGGCCCGTAAGGCGGTCAAGCGAACTCGTTCCGGCTTCCAGCTGCGATGCAGGGCAGCTGACCACGAGGTTCGGCGGTGCCGGATCCTCGCCCGAGCCCGCGAGGGACTGCCGCACGTGGAGGGGCTGGTGCCTCCGGGGCCGGCGGGCGGTCGGCCGGCGAACCGGAGGGGCGAGCCGGCCCCATTGCGTCGGAAGGCCTGTGCCGGCAAGGGAGCCGGCGGGGAGTTACGACCAGTTCAGGACCGCGCCGGTGGAGGCGCTGGTGGCCATGGCGATGTACTTGCCCAGGAAACCGGTCGTATACCTCGGAGGCGGGGCCTTCCAGGCCTTTCGCCGTTCGGCGAGCTCGGCCTCGCTGAGCCGGACGTTGAGCGTGCGGGCGGGGATATCGATCTCGATCATGTCGCCGTCGCGCAGCAGGCCGATGGGGCCGCCGCGGGCGGCCTCGGGGCTGACGTGTCCGATGCAGGCCCCGGAGGTGCCGCCACTGAAGCGTCCGTCGGTGATCAGGGCGACGGTGCTGGACAGGGCGGGGTTGCCCTTGATGTAGCTGGTGGGAGCGAGCATCTCCTGCATGCCCGGACCGCCCTTGGGGCCCTCATAGCGGATGACGACCACGTCGCCGGGTTTGACGCGGCCGGCGAGGATGCCTTCGCAGGCCTCCTCCTGGCTCTCGAAGATGACCGCCGGGCCGGTATGCCGGAGCATGGCCGGGTCCACGCCGGCGGTTTTGACCACGGAGCCTTCGGGGGCGATGTTTCCGTACAGCACGCTGAGCCCGCCCTCGGGGGAGTAGGCCCGGTCGACGGACCGGATGCAGTCGGCGGGGTCGAAGGCGTTGCGGTCGAGCACGGCCAGCACCGGAGCCCCGGCTTTTTCGGCGTTTTCGGTATACACGCTCAGGCTGCTGCGAGCCCTGGAGCTGATGCCGCGGGTCTGGACGCGTTCGCCGCGTGCCCGGATGTCGTGGTCCGCGATGTTCTGGCCGAGGGTGCGTCCGGTGACCGTCAGGGCGTCGGCATGGAGCAGGCCCGGACGGCCGCGGAGGATTTCCCCGAGGATGGTGGTGATGCCTCCGGCGGCCTGGCAGTCCTCGATATGGTAGATCCGCCCGCCATCGCCGGCCGAGGGGGCGATGCGGCAGATGTTGGGGGTGCGCCGCGAGAGTTCGTCGATGTCCTTCATGGTGAAGGGCACGCCGGCTTCGCGGGCGATAGCCAGGATATGCAGGACGGTGTTGGTCGAGCCGCCCATGGCCATGTCCAGGATCATGGCGTTGTCGAAGGCCTGGCGGGTCATGATTTCGCGGGGCAGCGGGCCGCCGGCCCGGGCCATCTCGACGATGCGGCGGGCGGCGGCGGCGTAGAGCTCCCTGCGGTCCTCGCTGGTGGCCAGGATGGTGCCGTTGCCGGGCAGAGCGATGCCCAGGGCCTCGGCCAGGCAGTTCATGCTGTTGGCGGTGAACATGCCCGAGCAGCTTCCGCAGGTCGGGCAGGCGTGATTCTCGATGTCGGCGACCTGCTCGTCGGTCATCAGGCCGGCGCCGTGCCGGCTGACGGCGTAGAAGGCGGTGATCAGGTCGATGGTCTTTCCGTCGGAGGTGCGGCCGGCCTCCATCGGTCCGCCGCTGACGAAGATGGCGGGGATGTTGCAGCGGGCGGCGGCCATCATCATGCCGGGGACGATCTTGTCGCAGTTGGGCACGCAGATCATGGCGTCGAAGCGGTGGGCTTCGATCATGGCCTCGACGGAATCGGCGATCAGCTCGCGGCTGGGGAGCGAGTATTTCATGCCCAGGTGGCCCATGGCGATGCCGTCATCGATGCCGATGGTGTTGAAGATGAAGGGCACGCCGCCGGCGGCGCGGACCTGCTCCTTGATGAAGTAGCCCACCTTGTCGAGGTGGGCGTGGCCGGGGATGATCTCGACGAACGAGTTGACCACCGCGATGAAGGGCTTGTCGATGTCCGCGTCGGTGTAGTTGCCGGTACCCTTGAGCAGGCTCCGATGGGGCGCCCGCTCGACGCCGCGCTTGATCAGGTCGCTTCGCATGTCGGCCTCGTTGTATCGCCGCAGGATGAGCGCCGGCCGCCGCCGGCCGGTGCGCAGGGCATTATA
Source organism: uncultured Planctomycetales bacterium (assembly GCA_964611365.1). Classification (GTDB taxonomy): domain Bacteria; phylum Planctomycetota; class Phycisphaerae; order UBA1845; family PWPN01; genus CALLOB01. The sequence goes on along the minus strand of CAZSYS010000008.1, from coordinate 28,708 downwards.
CCCGCGCCGGCAGGCACCGCCCACCGCCGGTCAGCCGGCCGCCGCAGGGGCTCCACGAGCGCCGGGCGGACACCCTGGAAGGTTTCGGGGCGGTCCTTATAATGCCTGGCCAGGCCGTGCCGTGCCGCCGGCAGGCGGGTCTTCGGCGACGCGGCCGCGCTTGGCGAAAGGCAGGCAGGTGTCGGCCATGAGCGAATCAGCGGTTCGAGCGGGGGTTCTGCTGTCGGCGGTCGCGTTTCTGGCGGGGCTCGGTTGCCGGCCGGCGGATGCACCCACCGCGGGGGCGGACACGACGGTTCAGGCCAACCTGGTGGTCCTGTCGCCGCACGGCCCGGAGATCCGGGACGCCTTCTGCGACCGCTTCAGCAGCTGGTATGAGCACAAGTACAAGGAAGTCCTGACGATCCGCTGGATCCAGAAGGGCACGCTGGAGTGCCAGCGCGAGCTTTATGCCCGCAAGCAGGACGACGCCGGAGCGGACATCTTCTTCGGCGGCGGCGTGGCGGTGCACCAAGACGTGGCCGCGCGGGGCTATGCCGAGCCGATCGCGCTGGACGAGGAGCTGCTGGCCGGGCTGCCGGCGGAGCTTCACGGCCAGCCGCTGCGGGCGGCGGACGGCACCTGGTTCGGATCGGCCCTCAGCGGTTTCGGGATCCTTTACAGCAGGACGGGCTGTGCGGCCCGCGACGTTCCGCCGCCGCGAGGCTGGTCCGACCTGGCGGCGCCGGCCTACCGGGGCTGGGTGGCGGTCGCGGACCCCTCGGCCTCCGGCAGCACCCTGCAGTGCCTGGTGCTGATTCTGCTGGAGCGAGGCTGGGACGAGGGCTGGCCGGTGGTGCTGGGGATCATGGCCAACTGCAACGGCGTGCTGAGCTCGAGTTCGCAGGTGGCGCCGCACATCCGTTCGGGGCTGGCCATCGCGGGGCTGATGCCGGACTTCGTGGCCCGTATGTCCATCGCCCTGGATCCCGAGACGCTCGCCTACGCCGGGCCGGAGCCGGACCGGGCGGTGCTGACGCCGGACCCGATCATGGTGCTCAAGGGGGCGGCCAACCGGGTGGTCGCAAGGCGATTCCTGGAGTTCGTGCTCTCGGCGGAAGGCCAGCGGCTGTGGGCTCTGCCGCACGAGGCCGGCGGGCCGGACGGCATGGCCCTGTACCGTTACCCGGTGCGACCGGATGTCTACGAGGAGTTCGCCGACCGGCTGGTGGTCCCCGGAAACCCCTTCAAGTCGTCGTCGGCTCCGATGATCCTGGACACGAAGGCCGAGGCGGCCTGGACCACACTGTTGCCCACGCTGTTGACGGCCGCCTGCGGGCGCAACCACCTGGCGCTGCAGCGGGCCTGGCGAATCGCCGCCGCCGAGGGGGAGGGTTCGGCGCGTCTGGCGGCGCTTCGGAAGCCGCCGATGGACTCGGCGGCGGCAATGGCCGCGGCCGGGAAGCTACAGACGGATCCTGAGGCCGGTTCGCGACTGGCCGAGGAGTGGGGTGAGCACTTTCGGACGCTCTACGAGCAGGTGGCCGGACCTATGCCGGCGGTGCAGAACTGACCTGCGAGGAACCCGGCCGGTCAGCGGTCGGATGGGAGCATCGAGAGCCTCAGGAGGCCAGCCGGTTGATTTCGCCGGCCAGGGCGAGGTCCTTTTCGGTCAGGCCGCCGGCCGAGTGGGTGGTCAGCGTCAATTCCACGCGGGGATAGGTCAGCAGCACGTCCGGGTGGTGGTCGGCCTTTTCCGCCAGGATCGCGATCTGGGTGACCAACCCCAGCCCCTTGATGAAACTGCCGGTCTGGATGGTCCTTCGCAGGCAGGAGCGTCCGCCTTCGCTGGTCAGGGTCCATCCGGGCAGGGCGGGCAAGGCTTCGCGCAGGCGGTCCTGGGTCAGCACGCTCATCAGGCATCTCCGGTCTTGAGTCGCGGGTCGGACGCGGGCCCCACCCGCCTGCTCGCACGGGGCCTGGCGGGAGAACCGGCCGGTACGCGGCCCTGTGGACACCTCAAGCGTAGGGGCCGTGCGGCCGGTCGGCCACACCCCCGGGGAGCCGGACGCGAACGGGCCGGGTGCGGCCGCGGGCCCGTCAGACCCGGATGTAGATCCTGCGCCAGTAGAGAGGCGTGAACAACAGGCACCACAGGGCGGCGTAGGCCAGGGCATACACCAGCGAGGCGCCGCAGGCGGCCCACTCCGCCAGGGCCCCTGCCGGGGCCGAGGCTGCGGCGCCGTGGCCGACGGGAACCATCCAGGCGGCGATGGTCTGATACAGGTGCGTCTTGAGCGGTGTGGTCTGCCCGTCGGCCAGGGTGACCGGCGCGGTGGCCAGCCAGCGTGCCGCGACGCCCGATGCGCAGTAGACGGCGATGGCGTTGGTCCCCAGGACCATGAACGGCCGGGCCCACCCCCGCAGTGCCCTCACGTCCACCAGCCAGTAGCAGGTCGCCAGCAGGTGCATGGCCAGCCCGGCGGTGACGAAGACGTAGGAGCTCGTCCAGATCTTCTTGTTGACCGGGAGGACCATGCCGATCCACAGGCCGGCGACGAGCAGCACGTTGGCGGCGATGAACAGCCAGGCGGCCCGGGATTCCGGGGCGGCGCGGCTGCGCAGGCCGGTGCCGGCCAGGGCACCCAGGAGCACCGTCGCGACCGCCGGCAGCGTGCTGAGCAGGCCTTCGGGGTCGGGTCGTTCGCTGTAAAGGTGGGCCCCGAGAACCTGGACGTCGATCCAGTCGTGCAGGACGCCCAGCGGGCGCGTCGCGTGCAGCGGGGTCTGGTAGTCGGCCGGGGCGTGGACGAAGCGGAGGATCGCCCAGTAACCGCCGGTCAGGGCCAGGGTCCAGAACACCCGGCCGCGGGTGCAGCAGCCCAGCACCACAATGGAGGCCAGCAGGTAGCACAGGCCGATCCGCTGCAGGACCCCGGGCACGCGGAGGCGGCTCTCGGTGAAGCGGTCGAAGTCGATCACGAACCAGGCCGCGGCCCCCGCCAGGACCAGCCAGGCGCCCATCTTGACGATGCGGGCCGGCGCCCCCGGCGGCCAGCCCAGCGGCGGCTCGTGGGCGAACAGCAGCGACAGGCCGATGATCCCCAGGACGTAGGGCAGCACCGGTTTCCAGCAGGACCAGTCCCAGGCACCGGTCAGCCCGAAGAACGGGGCGACTCCCGGCCAGCGGGGCCAGGCGTTGAGCGCCAGCCCCAGCAGGCAGAGCGTCGCGGCGCGTCGCACCACGTGTTCGAACAGCCGCACCCGCGACGCGCCGGCGGCGACGCGGCGGTCGAAGGAGAACGGCATGGCCGCCCCGACGATGAACAGGAAGAACGGGAACACCAGGTCAGTGGGCGTCAGGCCGTTCCACTCGGCGTGGCGCAGCGGGCCGAAGACGTGCGTCCCGCTGCCGGGGTTGTTCACCACCAGCATGGCCGCCATGGTGATGCCCCGGAAGACGTCCAGGGACTGCAGGCGTGGCTCTCGGCTGTGAGGGGGTGGCGGTACGGCCGCGACCGGATCGGGCCCGGCGGGCACCGTTGCCGGCCCGCAGGCCGGGCAGGATGCGGGCGTCTGGTCCGCTGAAGCCGGTATGTCGTTTTGCATGGCCATCGTTTACCACATCGCGGCCTGTCGGGCCAGCCGGCTGCCGGGGGCATGCCTGAGTCCGCCCCTTCCACAGGCGATCCGGGGTGGCCTCCGTGGGACAGCGTGTCCCGCCGACTTACCGGGCCTGAAAGAAGCCGGCGGGCGGGCTGGGGGCCTGAAGAGGGTGGCCCTGTCCCGTGCATGGCCGGAGTTCGGCGAGGACCGATAAAACGAAGGAGTGTCGGACTGTCCCCCGAGCCGTCGCGCGGACGCCGGCTTTCTGTACCGCCGGCCGGGACGTTCCGATCAACCGGCATGACCACGACGGCCCCCTCCCTGCCCATGATCCGCAGCGACGCGGCTCCGTTGACGGCCTGGGATTCGCGCACCGCGTGGCGCAGGCTGGCGCCGGTCTGCATACTGCTGGCGGCCGTTCAGGCGTGGGCATGCCGCTACGAAATGGACGCCGACGCGATCTCCTACATGGACATGGCGATCGCGGCGGCCGAGGGCCGTCCGGGGGAACTGATCAACGGCTACTGGAGCCCGCTGTATCCGGCGCTGGTGGCCGCCGCGTTCGTCGTCCTGCGGCCCACGCCGGCATACGAGGCCGCGGTCGCTCATCTGGTCAACCTGCTGGTTTTTGGATTCACGCTGGCGTGTTTTCACGGTTTCTGGGCCGGGGGCCGATCGGCCGGGGGCCGCGGGGATGCCGACGGTTCCGAGGGCATCCCCGCTGGCGGCTGCGGTCTGCCCTCCTGGGCATGGTGGACGCTGGGTTACGGCCTGTTCGCCCGGACCAGCCTGGAGTTCATCGGTCTGAGCCGCTGCACCCCGGATCTGCTGGTCATGGGCTTCACTTACTGGGCCGCGGCACTGGTGCTGAGGGTCCGCGCAGGAGACGCGCGGGCCCGGGTTTTCGCGGGCCTGGGGATGGTCCTGGGGATCGGGTACCTGGCCAAGACGGTGCTTTTCGTACTGGCTTTCGTGTTCATTGTCGCGGCCGCCGTGGCGGCCGGGCGGGGACGTCCCCGCCTGCGACCGGCGCTGCTGGCTCTGGGCGTCTTCGGCCTGACGGCCGGGCCCTACGTGCTGGCGCTGTCGGCGAAGCAGGGCCGGTGGACCTACGGCGACGTCGGACGGATCGGCTATGCGTTATACGTTTCGGGTTACGACCCGGCCTATGAGGCCCACGACGAGTCCGGGGACAACCCGTTGTTCGGATGGCAGGGTGAAGTGCCCGGGCTGGGGCAGCCGGTGCACCCCAAGCGCCGGCTCCACGTGCACCCGACGATCGAGGAGTTCGCCGAGCCGATCGGGGGTTCCTACTCGTTCTGGTACGACCCATCCTGGTGGTACGAAGGGCTGAAAGCGCCTTTCAACCTCCGGGGCCAGCTGCATGTCCTGGCGTGCAGCGTCAGGACGCTGGCGGGACTGTGCCTGGGTCCGCAGGGCGTGATGATTGCGGCGTTTCTGCTGCCGATCATGGTTGCCGGCCACACCGGCCAGACGGTCCGGGCACTGGCGGCGCAATGGCCGATTCTCCTGCCGGCCCTGGCGGGGATCGGCCTGTTCTCGCTGCTGCTGGTGCTGCCGCGCTACATCGCCGCCTTCGTGGTCATGGTCTGGGCCGGTGTGCTGCGGGCGGTGCCCGCCGGCCGCGTGTCCCGCAGGCTGGTTGAAGGCTGCACGCTGGTTTCGGCGGCGGCCCTGGTCTTCATGATCGGCGAAACCATGGCCCCGGCCATGGCCCAGACAGCCACGGACCTGCGGTGGCGCGCGGACACGGCCCGCCACCCGGCCTGGCAGATGGCCTGCGGCCTGGCGGACCTTGGCATCGGCCCGGGGGACACCGTCGGCCACATCGGCAAGGCCCAGAAGTCGCGCTCGTACTGGGCCTCGGTCGCCCGGGTGAGGATCGTCGCGGAGCTGAGGCCGGCCGAGGCCTTCTGGAAGACCTCGCCGGAGGAGCAGGCCAGGCTGATCGAGGTTTTTCGCCGGGGAACGCCGGCCAAGGCACTGGTCGGATTCCGCAGACCCGGAGAACCGCCTCCGGGAACCGGCTGGCAGGCCGTCCCCCGCACGCCCTTCTTTGTCCATCTTCTGGTTCGCTGACCGCTCCTGCGATCACGGTCCCGGCGCGGTACCGGCCGCAGGCCTGGCGGCGCCGCGCGAGCGGGGTTGACGGCCGGGTCGAGGCCCGGGTAAACTGTCGACAGTTTCGTGATCTTGTCGCCAGTTAAGACCCCGGGCCCGACGATCCGGCCATGAGGAACCCCTCCTCCGCAACCGCGAGCACGACTGCCGCCCGCCGTCCGGCGACGCGCGGGCCCCGGCGTGTGGTCACCCGCCACCAGGTGCGCTACGCGCTGGAGCGGCTGATCCTCGCCGGCACGCACAAGCCGGGCACCCGGCTGGTGCAGGAGCAGCTCGCCCGGCGGCTCAACGTCGCACGCTCGGTGGTGCGCGAGGCCCTGCTGGAGCTTCAGGCCAGCGGGCTGGTGGAACCGGTCGACAACCGCGGCGTGTATGTGGGGCGGCTGGACACTGCCCGGCTGATCGAGGCCTTCGAGGTGCGGGAGGCCCTGGAGGCTCTGGCGGTGCGGCTGTGCTGCCGGCGGACCACGCGGGAGGAGCTTGGGAATCTGGAAGTGATGGCCGGGCGCATCCGGGCGCTGGGGCGTGCGCGGCGGCCGGCCGAGATGGCCTCGATTGACCGGGCTTTTCACCACGAGCTGCTGCGGCTGTCGGGCAACCGGATGCTGGTCAATCTGTCGAATGCCTGGCGGGTGTTCGGCAAGGTCATCCGGGTCGGTCGGGACCCGGACGAGGTGTTCCGCGAGCACATGGGGATTCTGCGGGCGATCGCGGCCAACCGGCCGGCGCAGGCCGAGAGGCTCGCCCGGGCCCACATCCGCGTGGCCCGTGAGCTGGTGGCTCGACGGGCGCGGTCGGGCCGATTCGTGCCCGAGTGGGTGAGTTGAGCCCGGCGCGGCCCGCGCCTCAGGGGAGGTCCGTCTCATGCGGCATCATCCGGACGACCTGTTCAGAACGCCCGACGGCCTGCCGCGGGTGGTGGCCGGAGTCGCGGTCTACAGCGGTGCGCCCCGGCTGGCGGAGCTGGCGGCCCGGATCGGCTTCGACACCGTGTGGATCGAGATCGAGCACGGGCCGTCGGGCTTTGACGAGGCCGAGCACATCTGCATGGCCCTGGAGGCCGCCGGGGCGACCGGCACGATCCGCGTTCCGGACGCCCAGCGCTGCCATATCCTGCGGGCCCTGGAGACCGGGGCGGGCATCGTGATCGTCCCGATGGTCGACGACGCCGAGACCGCCGCCCGCATGGTCGCCTCCGGCAAGTTTCCGCCGCTGGGGCGCCGGGGCTTCAACGCCCGCAGCCGGGGTGTCGGTTACGGACTGACGCCGGTGGCCGAGGCGTTCGCGGCCGCCAATCGTCGCACGCACCTGATCGCCCAGATCGAGACCGTCGAGGCGGTGGCCAACCTGGAGGCGATCTGCGCGGTCGAGGGGCTCAGCGGCATCCTGATCGGTCCGGGGGATCTCTCGATGAGTCTGGGCTGCGGGGGCGACCTGGCCGCGCCGGGGCTGATCCGCACGGCCTGCGACTGCATCCGCCGGGCGCGGGCGGCGGGCCGGCACGCGGGCATTCTGACCGGTCCGGGGCCGCTGCTGGATGCGGCCCTGGAGGCCGGCTGCGACCTGGTCTTCGCCGGCGGGGACGTCACCAACCTGATCGATCCGTGGCGTGGCCTGCTGGCCGGTCTGCGGCAGAGGGTATCGCACGCATGAAACGTTACCGCATCGCGCTGTATCCCGGCGACGGCATCGGTCCGGAGGTGCTGGACGCGTCCCTGGGCGTGCTGGAGGCCGCGGCGGAGCGGACGGGCGGGTTCGCCTTCGAGTTTACCCGCTTCCCCTGGGGTGCGGATTACTGGTTCCGGCACGGCCGCACGACCCCGGAGGACTTTCTGGACGTGCTGAGGGCGTTCGATGCGATCTACCTGGGGGCCCTGGGCGACCCGGCGCGGATTCCGGACCACATCACGCTGGATCCGCTGATGCGGATGCGGCAGGGCTTCGACCAGTACGCCTGCCTGCGTCCCTGCCGGCTGTTCCGCGGCGTGCCCTCGCCGCTGGCCCGCCCGGGGGACATCGATCTGGTGGTGGTGCGCGAGAATTCCGAGGGCGAGTACTCGATCTGCGGCGGGCGGGTGCGGCGCGACGAGCCGGAGGAGGTCGCCATCCAGACTGCGGTGCACAGCCGCCGGGGGGTCGAACGTATCCTCCGCTTCGGCTTCGAGCTGGCCCGGACGCGCCGGCGCCGGCTGACGATGATCACCAAGTCCAACGCTTTGCGATACGGCATGGTGCTGTGGGACGAGGTGCTGGAGGCTCTGCGGCCGGAGTACGCGGACGTCGAGGCCGACCGGCTGCATGTGGACGCGGCGGCCATGGACTTCGTCCGCCGTCCCGGCCGTTTCGATGTCGTGGTGGCCAGCAACCTGTTCGGCGACATCCTCAGCGACCTGGGCGGAGCGATCATCGGCGGACTGGGGCTGGCCCCCAGCGCCAACATCAATCCCCAGCGCCGGCATCCGTCGATGTTCGAGCCGGTGCACGGCTCGGCGCCGGACATCGCCGGCCGGGGCATTGCCAATCCGGTCGCCCAGATCCTCAGCGGGGCGACGATGATGGAGTGGCTCGGGGAGCCGGCGGCCGCCGAAGCGATCCGTCGGGCGGTGGACGAAGCCCTGGCTTCGGGAGCCCGCACGCCGGATCTGGGCGGCCGTCTGACGACCGTGCAGATGGCCGAGGCCGTGAGCGGCTGCCTGAAGGAGGGATGCTGATGCTTGCGTCGGAGCTGCTGGATGGAATCGATCTCGTGGCCGCCGGTCGGGCGGGATCTCCGGAGGGCTGCTTTGAAGTGCGTGACAAGACCCGCGGCGACGTGCTGGCCCGTCTGCCGCGCATGTCCGCCGGGGATGCCGGCGCCGCGGTGGACCGGGCCGCGGCGGCGCTGGAGCCGGAACCACCCCTGGAGACGCGGCGGGCCTGGCTGGAGGCCATCGCCGGGCTGCTGGAGTCGCACAAGCGGGAGCTGGCCCGGATCATCACCCTGGAGCACGGCAAGCCGCTGAAGGAATCCGTCGCCGAAGTCGACTACACGGTGGGCTTTTTCACCTTCTTCGCCCGCCAGATGGACCGCCTGAAACCCGAAGTGCTGCCGGAGCGGCCGCGCAACTGCCGCTGGACCATCCACCGGCGTCCGGCGGGCGTGGCCGGGCTGATCACGCCGTGGAACTTTCCGCTGGCGATGCTGGGCAAGAAGCTCGCCCCGGCCCTGGCGGCCGGGTGCAGCGCGGTGATCAAGCCGGCGGCGCGGACTCCGCTGTCCACGCTGGCGGTCTGGGGCCTGGCCCGGCGCGCCGGCGTGCCGGCCGGCAGGATCCAGGTGGTGACCGGACCGGCCGGACCGATCGGCGAGGTGCTCTGCCGGCATCCGGCGGTGCGGGTGGTGAGCTTCACCGGCTCGACGGAGGTGGGCAAGCTGCTGGCCCGGCAGACGGCTCCGCACGTCAAGCGTCTGGCGATGGAGCTGGGCGGAAACGCGCCCTTCATCGTCTTCCCCGACGCCGATCCAGCCGCGGCGCTGGACGCGCTGATGGCCAACAAGTTCCGGGCCGGCGGACAGACCTGCGTGTGCACCAACCGGGTCTACGTGCACGAGGATCTGGCCGGGGCGTTCAGCGAGGCCGTCGCCGGGCGGGCCTCGCTTCTGAAGGTGGGCGACGGCCTGGATCCGGGCACGGACATCGGGCCGCTGATCGACCGGCCGGCCTTCGACAAGGTCGCGGCCCACGTGGCCGACGCCCTGCGGGGCGGCGCCCGGCGGCTGGCGGGCAACGACCCTCCGCGGCCGGCGAATGACTGGGGCGCGTTCTATCCGCCGACGGTGCTGACCGGCGTGAAGCCCGACATGCTGGTCTGCCGGGAGGAGACCTTCGGACCGGTGGTGGCGATCAGCACCTTCCGCGACGAGGAGGAGGTGATCGAAGCGGCCAACAGCACGCCGTTCGGCCTGGCGGCCTATCTCTTCACCGGCGATGCCCGTCGGGCCGGGCGGATGATCCGCCGGCTGCGTTTCGGGCACGTCGGGCTGAACACCGGCACCGGTCCGACGCCCGAGGCTCCGTTCGGCGGGATGAAGGAATCCGGCTACGGGCGCGAGGGCGGGGTTGACGGTCTGATGGAATACTGTGAACCGCAGGTGGTGGCGGAGGGATGAGCGATCGACCGCGACTGCTGGTGCTGAATCCCACCTGCCTGGAGGTGCTCGATGCTCACCGGGCGTACCTGGACGCCACGGGGGTGTCCTGGCGGGGCGACCCGGCCTTCGCCGCGCTGGACGAACGGCGGGCCGATGGGCTGCTGGAGGGCGTCGAGGCCGTGATTCTGCCGGCGGCGGTGCGACACCTGCCGACCGCCGGACAGATGGAGCGGCACCTGTGCCTGCGGGTTCTGAGCATCGCCGCCAGCGGCTGGGACTGGCTGGACGTGGAAGCGGCCCGTGCCTGCGGCATCGTGGTGACCTTCGCGCCGGCGACGGAGGGCGTGGAGGTGGTGGCCGACATGGCGATGGGGCTGATGCTGGCGGTGGCGCGGCAGATTCCGGCGTATCACCAGCGCATCTGCCGGGGCGACCACGCGCGGGGCATGGGCACGGCGGTCTGGGGCAGGACGCTGGGCATCATCGGCCTGGGGCGGATCGGCAAGGCGGTGGCCCGGCGGGCGGCGGGGTTCGACATGTCCGTGCTGGCGGCGGAGCCGTCGCCCGACGAGGCCTTCGTGCGGCGGCACGGCATCCGGCTCACGGACCTGGACACGCTGCTGCGGGCCAGCGACTTCGTGTCGCTGCACGTGCGGCTGGACGGCGGGACCCGGCACATGATCGGCCGGCGCCAGCTGGCGTTGATGAAGCCGACGGCCTTTCTGATCAACACTGCCCGGCGCGAGCTGGTGGACCATGAGGCCCTGGTGGAGGCGGTGCTGTCCGGCCGGATCGCCGGCGCGGGTCTGGACGACCCCCCGCCGGAGGGCGATTGCCGGCTGCTGGACCTCCCGAACGTGGTTTTCGCCCCGCACCACGGCAACCGGGCGATTGAGGGCGTGCATGCGGTCTTCCGGCTGGCGATCGACAACGCCGTGGCGGTGCTTGGCGGCCGGCGGCCGGAGTACCTGGTCGATCCGGCGATGTGGGAGGCCCGAAGGCGCTGAAGGAGGCTGCGGCGGCCCTGTTTCGGGGGCCGACAGGAGTGGGCCGATGCGGATCACGGACATCACGGTTCATCCGGTTCAGGCACCGGGGCGCACGCTGGTGCCGGTGCTGGTGCATACCGACGCAGGCCTGACCGGCGTCGGCGAGGCCGGGCTGCAGCGACGGTGGAAGGCCGTCGAGGGAGCGGTGTTGCATCTGAAGCGCTGGCTGGTCGGCGAGGACCCCATGCGCATCGAACACCTCTGGCAGCGGATGGCCCGGGGCGGGTTCTACCCGGCGGACCGGCTGATCGGGTCGGCGCTTTCGGCGATCGACATCGCCCTGTGGGACATCAAGGGTCAGTCGCTGGGCGTGCCGGTCTACGAGCTGCTGGGCGGGCGGTGTCGCGACCGGGTGGCCTGCTTCTTCCAGCCCGGCTATCTGACGCCGGTGGTGGAGCATCCCCGCATGAAGGCGGTGGCCGAGGGCAACCTCTACGCCGACGACCGCGAAATCGGCCAGGCCGCCGAGCGGATGGCGGCCGAGGGCAATCGCTACTTCCGGGTGTCGCCCAACGCGATCGACGGCGTGTTCGACGCGCCGACCGCGATGGAGCGTGCGCTGCGGCAGCTCCGCGCCGTGCGGGAGGCGGTGGGCGACGCGCTGGAGCTGATGGTCGACCTGCACACCCGGCTGTCGCCGCCGGAGGCGGTGTGGTTCTGCCGGGCCTGCGAGCCGCTGCGGGTGTTCGTGGTCGAGGATCCCATTCGCGCGGAGCATCCGGCCGGCTATCGCCACATCCGGGCGCACACGCACGTTCCGCTGGCCGCCGGCGAGCAATGGGCCGGGCCGTGGGAGTTCCGCACGGTGATCGAGGAGGAGCTGGTCGACTACGTGCGGCCGGACCTGTGCATCTGCGGGGGCCTGACGGCCGGCCGCAAGATCGCGGCCATGGCCGAAACGCACCTGGTGAAACTGCTGCTGCACAACCCGCTGGGGCCGGTCTGCACGGCCGCGTCGCTGCACCTGGACCTGGCCTGCGACAACGCCGGGCCGCAGGAGGTGCTCTGGCCCCCGCAGGACATCCTGCCGGACGTGTTCGAGTGCTCCTTCCGGCAGGAAGGCGGGCATCTGACGGCGCCGGCGACGCCGGGCCTGGGGGTGAAGTTCAACCTGGAGGCGGCCGGGGCTCATCCGGCCGAGATGACCGAGCCCCCCCACTGGCGTCGCGGCGACGGGTCGTACACGAATTACTGAGCCCCGACGCGCCGGCGCGGGCCGAAGCGCGGGGCAGGCCTCCGGACCGCCGGGGCCATGACGGACGAGAAGATGCGACTCCTTCGCTTCCACATGCCGGCCGGAGTTCTGCTGATTGCCGGCGCCACCGGCGCCGCCGCCCAGGTACCGGAAACCCATGCCGCAGCGCCCGACCGATCCGCCGTCTACATCCCGCGCGCCGCCGGGCCGGATCCGGCCGATCCGATTCCGGTCCGGCCGGGTCCGCACCTGTTCGTGGATGACGGGCTGATCGCCTCCAGCCGCAATCTGGTCCGGCAGGTCATACCGCCGAAGCGTGATCCGGCGATTCCCAATCCTCTCGTGCGGGGAAAAGAGGACGGCGTGTATCAGCCGTATTTCTCCGTGTGGCCAGGCCTGGAATCCGGGGGCTTGCGCATCTGGTTCGGCGTGGCGGACGAGGCCCGCAGCGGCCGGCGCTCGCATGTGGCCACGATGGAATCGCCGGACGGCATCCAATGGCTCCGGCCGGCGCGGATCCTCAAGGATCCCGGCCCCATCCAGTTCGGCTCGGAGGTCCTCGACCGAGGCCCGGACTGCGGCGATCCGTCGCGCCGCTACGTGCTGAGCTACTGGTACGAGGGCGGCCTGCGCATCGCCGTGTCGCCGGACGGCCTGGACTTCCGCCTGATCCGGCCGGAGGTCGTGATCCGCCACAACCACGACATCAACAACGTCTCGTGGGACTCTCTCCGCGGGCGTTTTGTCGCGACGCTGTCGGCCGTCATTTCCAGCCCGCGTTTCCGGGGCGAGCGGCGGACGACGTTTCAGAGCGTCTCGACCGACCTGGAATCCTGGGAGCCGCCGTGGATCGTCCTGCGGGCCGACGACGCATTTGACGAGGGCGACACGCAGTTCTACGCGATGAACGGCTACCTTGACCGCGGTCCGGTGCGTCTGGGCATGGTCAAGGTGCTGCGCGACGACCTGTTCAGCGACCCTCCGGAACAGCTGCGGGAGCGCGGCGGCGGCTTCGGCACCGGCTACACGACGCTGGCCTGGACCCGCGACGGCCGGCACTGGGTGCGGGACCGCGAGGTGTTCCTGGACCGGGGTCCGACGGGCTCGTGGGACCGCTCGCACGCCTGGATCGACGAGCAGCGGATCGTGGGAGACGAGGTTTACCTTTATTACGCGGGCTATCGCTCGGGGCACAAGGCCAACCGTTTCGAAGAGCGTCAGATCGGGCTGGTGAAGATGCCGCTGGACCGGTACGTGGCTCGCACCTCGGAGCCGGACGGCCAGGCGGTGCTGACCACGGTTCCGCTGCGGGTGAACGGGCGTTTCAGCCGTCTGCTGGTCAACGCGGACTGCTTGCCCGGCCCGCTGGCGGTCGCGGTGCTGGAGGGCGACCGGCCGGTGGCGGACCTGGGCCCGGAGGATTGCCGGCCGCTCCGCGGGGACGGACTGCGTCTGCCGGTGGTCTGGGGCGACGCCGGGCGGACCGCCCGGGCGCTGAGCGGGCTGGAGGGCCGCGTTGTTCGGCTGGAGTTCCGGATCCGGCGGGCGCGTCTCTTCGCGTTTGAGTTCGCTCCCTGAACCGCCTGCGGCGTGCTGTTTCGGGAGGATGGAGCATGCGGAGGTGGTTGTGGATCGTCGGCCTGGCCGCGGGCCTTCCGATCGCCTCGGCCGCGGCCGGACCTCCGACCGTTCAGGTGCGGGAGGACTTCGCCGGCGACCCGGGCTGGGAAGCCCGCGGTCACGTTCCGCCGGCCTCTGCCTGCGTGACCAAGACGATGGACTTCGGCTACAGCCCGACCGCTCATGCCGGCGGCAGCCCGGGGGAGATCGGCGGCAGCGTCTGGCGCTCGCTGACGCCGGCCTGTTACGCCCGGCGGATTGCCCCCCGGACGCTGAACGACCGGCTCCGCGCGTCCGGCCGGTTCAGCGTCACGCGGAGCACCAGCAGCAGCGGCGTGATGATCGGCTGGTTCCACAGCGCCTCGCGCGGCTGGCGGACGCCCAATTCGCTGGTGTTCCGGATCGACGGCGAGCAGGACCGGTTCCGGGTTTTCTTCGAGTACGGCACGCAGACGTGGAAGACCGGCGGCGGCACGACGTTCGAAGGCCCGTACCAGACAACGAGCACGCCAATGATCCCGGCCGACGGCAGGTCCCACACGTGGGCGCTGGAGTTCGACCCGGCCGGCGCGGGCGGGGACGGTCTGATCACGTTCACCATGGACGGACAGGTCTACACCGCGGCGATGGTGAAGGGCCATCGCGCCGAAGGCGCGGTGTTCGACCGCTTCGGCATCCTGAACGTGCAGAACTCGGGGAACAACCTGACGGTCTGGCTCGACGACCTCCAGATCGACGGCGAGCGGGAGGATTTCGCGACGGACCCGAAGTGGGACGAGGCCGGCAGCCGTTCCACGTTCCACGACTGCGCGATCCGGCCGTGGCACGACTTCGGCTGGCGCGACAGCGCTCTTGCCGGCGGCGAGCCCGGCGAGATCGGCGGACTGGTCTGGCGGATCGAGGCGACGCGGCCGCAGGAGGCTCTGGCCTGCGGCGCGCCGGTGGGCGAACTCTCTCTGGATTGCGAACTGAAGGCTTCGGGCCGCATCTGCCTGAAGGCGGCCGGAGCCGACAGCGCCATCCTGTTCGGCTGGTACAACGCCCGGACGCCGATCGGGGCGCCGCCGGTGAACTTCACGGGCCTGCTCGTCGAGGGCCCCAGCGAGGTCGGCCATTACCTCCGCCCCGTCATGCGCAGCGCGGACGAGACGCCGCTGGTCGGGCCGGGGGGTCCGATCCGGCGGCCGGACGGCCGGCCGCACACCTGGACGATTCATTACCTGCCGGGGCCGAAGGGGCAGCCGGGCACGGTCACCGCAACACTCGATGACGCGACGGTCTCGGCCGAAGTGCCGCCGCCGCTGATCGCGGGGGGGGCCGCGCTCGACCGGTTCGGCTTCCTGAGCTGGCATCGCGGCGGACACTCCATCGAGGCGTACTTCGACGATCTGGAATACACGGCGCAGGAGTCCGGCGACCCGCGAGAGGCCGCCGGACGGAAGGACTCCGCGTGCATCCGATAGAAGACAGGCTCTCGTTCGGCTGGCCCGACTGGACGATCATCGGGCTGTACCTGCTGATGCTGCTGGGCATCGGCTGGTTTCACTCCCGGCGCCAGCGGACGGTGAAGGAGTACTTCCTGGCCGGCAAGCACATGAGCTGGCTGCCGATCGGGCTGTCGCTGATGGCCGCGCTCAACAGCGGCATCGACTATCTGACGCAGCCTTCGGCCTTCCTGAAGTACGGCATCGCCGTCGTGCTGGGCAGCCTCTCGTGGTTCGTGCTGTACCCGTATGCCTTTTTCGTCACCATGCCGATGTACCGGCGGCTCGACGTGTACTCGGCCTACGAGTATCTGGAGAACCGCTTCAACGTCGCGGTGCGATGCCTGGCCGCGTCCATCTTCATCCTCTGGCGGCTGGGATGGATGGCGACGGCGCTGTACGTCCCCTGCCTGGCGTTTCACACGGCCACGGGAGGGCGGCTGCCGCTGAAGTCCACGATCTTCGTGCTCGGCCTGGTGGCGACCGTCTATACGATGCTGGGCGGGGTGAAGGCGGTCATCTGGACCGAGGTGATCCAGTTCCTGGTGATGTTCGGCGGACTGCTGCTGACGGCGGTCGTGATCTTCATGAACGTGCCCATCGACCTGGGCGGGCTGCTGGCCGCCGCCCTGGAAGGCTCGCCGCCCCCCGCCGCCGGGGCCGCGACCGCGGGAGGTCCGGCCGCCCGGATCGTCGACCTGTTCCGCGAGCCGGTGACCTGGTATGGCGTGCTCATCGCCACACTGGTCGGCCGGCTGACCGGCTACACCAGCGACCAGGTCATGGTGCAGCGTTTCCAGACGTCGCGCAGCATCCGCGACGTGCGGCAGGGCTTCCTGATCACGGCGGTCAGCGATTCGGTCTGGATGGTGACGCTGACGCTGGTCGGCGTGGCCCTGAGCCTCTATTTCCGGTCGGCCGCGCTTCCGGAGTGGGTGGCGCGGAACACCGACTATTATTTCCCCTACTTCATGGCGAAGGTGTTTCCGCGCGGCACGACGGGCCCGGTGATCGCCGCCATCATGGCCGCTTCGCTGTCGGCCATCGCCTCGGCGATCAACTCCCAGAGCACCGTCATCTTCGTGGACTTCTACAACCGGCTGATCCGCGGCCGTCGTCGTCCTGCGGAGACTCCCGACCCCGCCGAGCAGCGGTTCCAGCTGCTCCTCTCTCGCGTCGCGGCGGTCGCGGCCGGCCTGGCCGGGACGCTGCTGGCCTGCCAGCTGGAACGGCTGGGCACGCTGTTCGAGATCGGCAACAAGGTCATCCAGACGTTCACGGGGCCGGTGCTGGCCATCTTCTGGCTGGGGATGTTCACGACCCGGGCGACCAGCCTGAGTGCCTTCGCCGGCGGGCTGGTCGGAACGGCGGTCGGGGTGTACGTGGCATTTTTCAGTTCGCTGAGCTTCTTGTGGCCGGCGGTGTTCGCCTTTGGGTCGGCCATGACGGTCGGGTATGTCGCGGGATGGCTCTCGCCGGTCACGGCGAGCGCCCGGGAATGGAACTGGTTCGCCGTCATGCGGCGGACGCTGCACGAATGATCAGGAGGTTTCCCATGTCACGTTTCATCCGAGAGAACCGCCTGGGGCGAAGAAGGATACTGCAGCTGGCATCGGCGGGCTCGGTGGGAGCCGTCGCCCGGGCCGCGCTGGGCGAGGAGGCCGCGGTCGAATCGCCCCCGCCGCCGATGTCCTCCATGGCGCGTTACTTCGCCTACGGCTACAACCGGGAGCCGTACCCCCTGCCGCCGGGGCCGCACCTGTTCATCGACTGGCGGTATGTGCAATGCGGGCGCGTGGCGTGGCTGAAGCCCGATGGCTCCGATGCTCCGCTGTTCGCCCACGAGGAGATTCCGGACGTCCGCGGCGAGCCATGGCGGGTGCCGTGGGGCATCCGGCTGGCGGCCGGGCAGGCCGAGCGCATCGGCCCGGTCCTGCCCAACGACCGCGACTGGGAGTTCATGATCGGCGGCTACGTCACGCTCCTGGATCTCGGCGGCAGGTTCGGCCTGTGGTACGAGGTCGTCCCTCCCAGGGCCGACGGCGAGACGAACCTGCTGTGCTACGCCGAGTCGACCGACGGGCTGAACTGGACCAAGCCCGAGCTCGGTCTCTGCGAGTTCCGCGGCAGCATGAAGAACAACATCGTCATCGACGGCCGCCGGTGCCCGTACGGCTCGTTTCACGGCAACGGCGTCTTCCTCGACCCGACGGCCCCGCCGCAGGAGCGGTTCAAGGTCGTCTACATGGCGATCCTGAAGGACGACGGCCCCATCGCCCGCCTGAAGAGGGAGCGGCCCTGGAGCGTCACTCCCTTCGGCGAGGCCAAGAGGTCGATCATCCAGTACGCCGTATCGCCGGACGGCCTGCACTGGACCTTCAACGACGGGGCCATGCTCTCGCACATGAGCGACACGCAGACGGTGGTCTACTACGACGGCTTCCTCCGGCGGTATGTCGGCTACTTCCGCACGCTGGTGATGAACCGCCGGGCGATCGGCCGCGCCGAGACGCCGGATCTTCGCCGCTGGCCCATGCCGGAAACGGTTCTCTGGACGCATCCCGACGATGACCCCGCCGACGACTACTACGACAACAGCAAGTCGCTCTACCCCGGCACGCAGACGATGCACCTGATGTTCCCCACGATCTACAAACGGCGCGTGGACGGCTGCGCGCTGCGGGTGGCCTCGAGCCTCGACGGAGCGGCCTGGCAGTGGATTCCCGGCGGCGACGTGCTGACCACCGGTCCGGAGGGAAGCTGGGACGCCGGCTGCTTCTTCGCCGGCAGCGGGCTGACGGAGATCCCCGGCGACCGCGTGGTATTGCCGTACGGAGGATTCCACCGTCCCCATAAGTATCCGCGCTGGGGCCATATGGGACAGATCGGTCTGGCGTGCTGGAGGAAGGAGCGGCTGGCCGCGCTCGTCGCCGATGAACAGGGCGAGTTCTGCACGCAGCAGCTGCTGCTTCCCGGCCAGACGCTGCACCTGAACTTCCAGACCAGCCAGGCCGGCTACATCCGGGTCGAGGTGGACGATGTCGACGGCCGACGGCTCGATGACTGCGATCCGCTCATCGGCGACCATCTCAAGGCGCCGGTCACGTGGAAGGGGGAGCCTTCGCTGGGGGTCGGTCAAGGCAGGCCTGCCGTACTGCGGTTCCGCATGCGGTCGGCGAAACTGTACAGCTTCGAGATCCGGTGAGGTATCCATGAAAGCGTACCCGTCGATCCTGTTGTTGTGTGCGGTCGCTGCCACGGCAGCGCAGGCCCAGACGTACTACGGCGAGCCCGTGAAACTCAAGGGCCGGCACATCTATTTTGCGAGCTGGAAATACGTCCGGCAGGGCCAGTTCGCCTGGCGGATTCAGCAGGATCCGGCCGCCGGCGGCGGCGAGCAGAACGTCGGAGCCTGGCTCAAGGGCGACGGCACACGGCCGGCGCGTTTCGTGCCGATCGACATGCCGCGCGGGATTCGACTCGTCGCCCAGCCGGCGACGAAGGAACCCTTCCAGCCCGGTCAGCTGGCCGCGACGCTGTTCGAGGACGGCAAGTACAAGGCCTGGTACACCGTAGGGCCGCCGCCGAATCCCGAGCCGTACAGCACCAGGGACAGGATCCTCCCCGGCCACAGCGCGTGCCTGGCCTACGCGGAATCCGACGACGGCGTGAAGTGGGAGACGCCCAGGCTCGGCCTCATCCCCTACGACGGCAGCCGGGACAACAACATCGTGTTTCGCGGCGACCTGAACGGCTCGACGCGCGGCTGGCACGGCGGCTGCGTGTTCATCGATCCGTCGTCGAAGGACGAGCGGTACAAGATGTTCTACCTCGGCCTCTGCACGGATGAGGAATGGGCGGCATTCGAGAAGAAGTACCCGGGCGAGGCCGACCCGATGGCCCGCCGCCCGGACGTCGGCGGCTTCCGCTGCGTGTTCGCCGTTTTCGGGGCGGTCTCTCCCGACGGCCTGCACTGGACCCCGCTGCCCGAGCCGCTCATGATCCAGCACGCCGACACGCAGAACGTCTGCTATTACGATCCGGACCGCAGGCAATACGTCGCGTACATCCGCACCTGGCAGGTCAACGAGCGGGAGCCGGGCTGGGTTCCCGACAACTCCGACGTCTGGATTGCCGTGGGGCGTCGTTCGATCGGGCGATCCGTCAGCAACGACTTCCGCCATTTCAGCAGGCCCGAGATCATCGTGACCACCGGCGCGGACATGCCGCCGAGCCACGTCTGGTACACCAGCGGCAAGACCACGCTTCCCGACGCGCCGGACAACCACGTCATGTTCCCCTGGCTCTGGGAACTCGAGCGCGACGCGGGGTCCGTGTGGCTGTGGTCGAGCAGCGACGGCTGGGCGTGGTCGCGCGTTCCGGGCGGACCGGCGGTTGCGCCGGGCGCGCCGGGCGAACGCGACGGCAGCTTCGTCACCGTGTCCGGCGCCCTGCTCGAGTATCCCGGCGACAAGTGGGGCGTGCCCTACGGCGGCGTTCCGATTCCGCACAAGTATCCCGGCCGCGACGTCAGCGCCCGCAAAGGCCTCTTTCCCGGCATCGAGGGCGTTTCCGGGCTGGCCACGTGGCCCAGAGGCCGGCTGGTCGCGCTGCAGTGCGACGACGAAGGCTCATTCGCGACGGTCGCGGTCGTACCACCCGGCGATCGCATTCGCCTCAATGCCTCCGTGCAGCCGACGGGGTATCTCAGAACCGCCGTCCGGCGATTCGGCGAAGGGGCAGACATTCCCGACCGGACCTTCGCGGATGCCGACGACCTGGTCGGCGACAGCCTGGCGATGCCGGTGACGTGGAAGGGCCAGGCCTCGCTGAAGCATGAAGGCAGGCCGGTCATCCTGAGGTTTCAGCTCAAGCACGCGAAGCTGTTTGCCGTGGAGTTCGAATGAAGGAGCGATGCCATGCGGTTTCTGACGGCGATCCTGCTGGCCGCGCCGGCCGGCTTGCCTGCAGCCGGCCCGGTGATCCGCCCGGGCGAGAACAACCTTCAGGAGGCGGTGCTGTTTCCCTTCGACACCTTCAGCCTGCCCCTGCGGCACGGCGTCGAACTGCGGCTCATCCCGGCCGTACGGCACGAGGGCAACCCGGTCCTGCCCAGGGGCGGCCCCGGCAGCCCCGACGAGGAGAACATCAGCTACTACGGCACGGTGATCCGCATCGACGGCCGGTTGCGGATGTGGTATCTCGGCAAGGGCAGGGCTCCGGGCGATCTTCTGCGCATCTGCCACGCGGTCAGCGACGACGGCGTCCGGTGGGAGAAACCCGGGCTCGGCCTGGTGTCGTACAACGGCAGCACGGACAACAACCTCGTGGACCTGCACTGGCCCGGCAGGGCCATGTCCTGCAACGTGCTTCATGAACCCGATGATCCCGACCCGGGGCGGCGCTTCAAGATGCTCTGCGAGATCGAGTCGCCCTCGATCCGCAACCAGGGCTGTGTCGCGTACAGCCCGGACGGGCTGCGCTGGACGCCTTCGCCCCGGAACCCGGTGACGCACCTCCGCGTCGAGCCGGCGGGGCTGGTGCGCCGCGACGGGCTGTACTGCCTGTCGGCCCAGAACGCCGGCTGGGACCGCGGCTTCCAGAAACGGGTGCTGATCACGCTGCTGTCCTGCGATTTCGAGCACTGGACGGACGCGGCCGTGGTCGGCTTCCGGCGCGACGACGTGCCGCCCGCGCCGGTGCTCCGCGGCCACAACATGGGCCGACAGGTGCACCTGGGCGCGGGGCTGTGGGACCGGGGCAACGTCATCCTGGGCCTGTACGGCATGTGGGACGCCTCACGCGAGACCGACGACCGCCGGCAGATGCGCATGGACATCGGCCTGCTGGTGACCCACGACGGCATACACTATGACGAACCGCTGCCGGGCTTTCGGATCATCGACGCCGGCGAGGACGGCTGGAGCCCGGCCAACCCGGCGGGCGATCCTCCGCGCCTGGCCCAGGGGCAGGGAATGGAGAACGTCGGCGAGCGGACACTCACCTGGTACAGCCTGTGGGGCCCCGGCGGCGGGACGGGCGTGCGGCTGGCCTGGTGGCGGCGCGACCGGCTGGGGTACTTCGGCGTCGCGTCCGAGCCCCTGGAAGGGCAGACCTGGACGGCGGAAGTACCGCCGCACGTGATTTCCTCGCCGATCCGCCTGGGTTCCGGCGGCGGGCGGGTCTTCCTGAATGCCGATCTGTTCAGCCCGCAAGCCCGCCTGGCCGTCGAGCTGCTGGACGCCTGCTTCCGGCCGCTGCCCGGCTACTGCGGCCATGAGCGGGCCGAGGTGGCCGACGGCGGCCTGCGCGTGCCGGTGCGCTGGGGCGGTCGCGAGCGGATCGAGCTGCCCGACCGGGAGGTCCGCATCAAGGTCGTCTTCGGGGGTCTGCGGCCCGAGGACGCGCGCCTTTACGCCGTGTACGCCACCGCCGGGTGAGTTCCGACCGCACCGCTCGGGCGCCCCGCGGCCTTCGACCGTCACTGCGCCGGAGCCGTGGCCGGCGGCGGCTCGACCAGCGGAAACTCCGTGATCCGCAAACGCGTGCTGCCGTAGGGGATCAGCTCCAGCTCGACCGGCGGCTGGGCGGAGACCACCGGGCTGACCGGCACATCGGCGGCCTGGTGATTGGACATCTGCCACTCGGGAATCTGGCGTCCCGGGACCTTCAGCACCACCGGCGCGTCCTGCTGGGTGAAGGGCACCCTGGCCGGCGGGCGGGTCTCGACCCTGAAGGATTCCGCGGGGTTCTTCGGGTCGATCTGCAGCCCGTAGTTCCACGGCGTGGTCGGCTGCACCTGCCAGTCAACGGCCGGAAAGGTCTCGTGGTGGGCGCGGAGCCTGACGAACTCCTCACCGATCTTCAGCGAGAAATACAGCGGCCCGCGAAGCACGGACACGGCCTTGTTGTAGCGCCGTTCGATCCGCACGTTCATCGGCAGGACCAGTTCGGCGGCATCGCCGGACTTCCACTCCCGCTCCACCGAGGCGAACGTGCCGGCGGTCACCGGCGTCTCATGTCCGCCGCAGACCATTCTTGCGCCCTGAGCCCATCCCGGCACCCGCACCGCCAGCGGGAATCTGACCGGGGCGGCGGTTTCGAGGGTGAAGCGCACCCGGCCGTCGAACGGGTAGTCGGTGGACTCCTGAATCGTGACCGTCGCCCCGTCGGCGACCTTCGCGGTGACCGTGCAAGGCCCCAGGGCCACCGCCGCCAGGCCCTGGTCCTGCGTGGCCATCCACATGTGGGCGACGAACTTGGGCCAGCCCTGGTGCATGTTGGCGGTGCAGCAGCCGAAGTTGGGCTCCAGCCCGTAGAGGTTGGAGGTATCGTCGTTGGTGCTCCACTGGCGCCGGGCGACGCTGCAGAGCACCTGGTTGGACTGCTGGTCGTACTGGTGGGCCCAGCAGTCCGGCGTGCAGGTGCCCGGGTTGGCGTTGTAGGCCAGCACCTCGAGCCGGTCGGCGAGCATCGGCTCGCCCCAGGCAACCAGGAGCTGCTCGAGCGAGAACATGAACTCCACGACCGCGCACAGCTCGGTGCCCTGGGTCGGCCGGCGGCCCGAGAGATGCTCGTCGCCCGAGAAACGCCCGGCGGCCTGGCCGTGGAACTCATCGAGGCTCTTGAGCCCCTCGAAGGTGGCCTTGAGGTCCTGGACGCTGCCGGACTGCATGGCCCACAGACCCGGATACTTCAGGCCCATGGCGATGTTGACCACATGGGTCGGATGCCCGTAGCGCAGGCCCCGGGCCAGGGCCTCGTCGTTGTAGGGAAAATCCAGGAAGTGCGTCAGCCAGTCGAAGCTGTGGAGGTGGATGGAACGGACCACCTCCAGGGCCACGGGGTCGCCGGTGCGGTTGTAGTACCAGTAGGCGGTGACCGCGTGTTCCATCGCCCGCATGCCGCGCCACTGGTGGTCGGGCCAGTCCGGCGGGCTGGCTGCCAGCCAGCGGATGTACCCGCGGATGACATCCATCGCCCGGGCGTCGCCGGTGGCCTCATGATACTGGGCCAGAACCTTGAGCGCCACCGCCAGCGGCCAGCGATCACTGTTGGCCTGCGGCCCGAACCAGCCGTCGGGGCGGGCGCTGGCCAGGATCGGCTCCATCCAGGACTTCACCTTGGCGATCAGCCGTTCGTCGCCCAGCGTGTAGGCCAGCGGCACCAGCCCGTCGAGGTAGTACGGCCCGCGTTCCCAGGCCTCGCCGGCGGAACCGCGCCAGGCCGACTCGGCCAGGCTCGGCCAGAACTCGTCCAGATGGCCGGTCAACCCGTTCGCCTGGACGGTCAGCTGGTCCTTCAGCCAGCCGGCCGGCCTCACTGAACCCAGCGGCAGCGCCGCGAACTTCGACTCCGCCAGCGGCGGGCGGTTCGGGAAATAATGCCTGTTGGCCGCGGAGGCCGGCCCGCCGGCCAGACCGATGACCGCCGCCGCACATGTTGTCGCCAGCGTCATTCTCACGTTCAATCCTCCTTGCGTCGGCACCTGTCACCCGCGGGGGTCGCCGCTTTGAACGCCTTCACGCGCCCCCTCAAGCCTCGCGGTCCGTCGGCGCCGTCACCGGATCCCCAGCAGCAGTTCCTGGGTCAACTGGTCCAGCCGCTCGTAATGCAGCCGGCGCCGGGCGAGTGCATCCCAGTCAAAATGCATGCCGGCCAGCGTCTGCGGATCCGGCAGCGGTCCGTCATCCGGTTCGCGCAGCTCGCGCAGCAGCCCCTGGATCTCGGCGTCGGCGTTGAAGCGCTTCGCCTTTTCGCGCAGGATCAGGTAGCTGCGCATGCAGCCGGCGACGAAGTCCCAGACCTCCTCCCGGTCGGCCGTGCGGTACGGGTGGGCGTCGAAGGTCCGGGCCCCGGTCCAGCCGGTGTCCTCGATCAGCCGGACCACGAAGAACGACTCTTTGAGGTCCTCGGCGCCGAACCGCAGGTCCTGATCGAAGCGCAGCGGCTTCTGGGCGTTCAGGTGCAGGCCGAACAGCCGGCCGGCGTCCAGGGCCAGGGCGACCTCGTGGAAGGCGTTCAATCCGGCCATGCGGGCGTGGGCGAGCTCCGGCACCAGTCCGCAGTTCTGCGGCCGCTCCAGCGTCGCGATCAGGGCCAGCGCATGGCCGACGGTGGGCAGGTAGGCGTCTCCCCGCGGCTCGTTGGGCTTGGGCTCGATCGCCAGGCGGTAACCGGTATAGCCCTGGCGGTCGATGTAGTGCTGCAGGTAGTTCAGGCCCTCGCGCAGCCGCTTGAAGGCCTCCAGCGGGCTCCGGGCGGCGTCGCATTCGCAGCCGTCGCGCCCCCACCACAGGTCGCAAAGCGTGCAGCCCAGCTCCACGCCGACGTCGATGGCCTCCATGTAACGCTGCATCGCCAGGGCCCGGACCCCGGCGTCGTGGCTGGTCAGCGCCCCGTCGCGGAACACCGGATGGGAGAACACGTTGGCCCCGACATTGACGCAGGCCATGCCGTACTCATCCAGCCGGCGGCGGGCCTCGCGGATCAGCCGGTCGCGCTGGGCGGCGGAGCTTCCGACGGGGATGAGGTCCTCGACGTGCATCTCGATCGCCCAGACCCCGCGCCGGCCCAGCTGCGTCATGACCTCCAGCGGGTCGATCGGCTCGCGCGTCGGCCCGCCGAACGGGTCGGCGCCGCGGTTCATGATCGTCCACAGGCCGAAGGCGAAGCGGTCCTCCCGCGTCGGGACAAAGTCGCTCATCGTCGCCGTGCCTCCCTGATCCGGCCCCGCGGGCCGCAGGTCACTTCGCCGGCTTGATCCAGAGAAAATCCAGGCCGATCTCGCCGGTCCCGGCGCTGTCCGGTCCGCCCTCGCATCGCAGCGTCAGCTCCCGGCCGCCGGCGGGCCAGTCGACCTCGGGAAGGCGAAGGTTCCAGGAAAGGGTGTGGTGCGGTGTGGCCAGGTCCACCACCTCGCCCACGTCGCCGCCTTGGAGAGGCTGGCCATCCAGCCGCAGCGAGAAGCGCCCCGAGGCCGGGCTCTTCATGACCGTCAGGAACATCATCTGCCGGCCGGCTCCGGCCACCGGCACCTTCAGCCGCAGCTCATCGCCCCGGCGCGCCGGCTGCCAGACCAGCACCTGGCCGCCGGCCCAGAGCCGCCCGTCGCGCAGCGTGGTGCCGGCCCGGTCGCTCAGCAGGTCCTCGACCTGGTGGAAGGTGTAACCCGAGGCGCCGTGGCGCGCCGCCGGCGTGAAGCGGGCCGGAAGCTCCGGACGCCGCACGTCCGCGCGGGTGATCGGCCGGTGGTCGTCGATCAGCCCCGGCCGGGCGTAGTGGTAGCCGATCCGGGCGCAGGACATGCCTGCGGTGCGCTCGTGGGTGAACAGCTCGAGGTAGAACGCCATCCGCTTGCGGAAGGGCAGGCAGTCCAGCACGTGCCAGCGGTGGTTGGTCACGAAGCCGCGATTGGCCGGGCCGTCGTTGCGCGGCTGGCCGCAGTAGGCGTAGCCGAAGAGGTCCGGGGCCGACCAGGAGTAGTTGAAGTAGTCCTCGCTGCCGGTCCCGAACGTCGAAGGGCGCACGTCGTCGTCCACGAAGACCTTCTCGTCGCCCTCCCCCCACCAGTTGCCGCCGGGCCAGGGGACCTCGTTGGGGTTCAGCAGCATGAGCGCCGTGCCCACATAGACCCCCTCGCCTCCGGCCAGCAGGAACGGCATGTCCTGCACCCACGGCCAGGTGTCGCCGACCAGGTCGTGGTTCACGCGCCACCGGGCCCGCAGGTGCATGGACCGCCGGGGGTCCCAGGGCCGGTCCGTCCGCAGGGCCTGGCCGGTGAGCCGGACCTCCTGGTCGCCGAGGTTCTCGATCACCAGGCGCAGCGAGGAGGCGAACGGCATGACGTATCGGCAGGTCATCTCGCCGTCGGCGGCCACGGTGAACGGCACGCTGTTATACGGATTGACGCCCGGGGCGGCGCCGAAGAAGTCGCCCACCGGCGACTGCACCTGGCCCCAGGGATAGTCGTCGCAGACGATACGCATCACCGTCTGGCGGAGGGCCGCATCGCGGTCCGCCGCGGACACCGTCAGGGTGAGCCGTTCGATCGCCCCGGGCCCGTCGATCCTGAGCACCTCGGCGCTGCCGCCGGCCGGGACCGTCGCCTCGATCGGGAGCCCCGGGCCCGTCGAGGCGTATGTCCAGCGGCCGGCCGGGTCGCGCAGGACGTCCGCCACCCGGCGGATCTCCGGCTCGTACCGGTTGAGGTCCGCGGGCGTGAACGTCTGCACGGCCGTGCCCGGCTCGTAGCGCCGGATCTGCACGGCGTAGAAATGGACCTGGTCGATCCGGCCGATCCAGACGATCCGGCATCCGCGGGCG
This sequence comes from uncultured Planctomycetales bacterium, assembly GCA_964611365.1. Lineage (GTDB taxonomy): Bacteria > Planctomycetota > Phycisphaerae > UBA1845 > PWPN01 > CALLOB01. The sequence goes on along the minus strand of CAZSYS010000008.1, from coordinate 2,176 downwards.
AACGGCACCGGCAGGTAGCATGCGTCGCGCTGCTGGAACGTGCCCTCCAGGACGAGCGGATCGACCCCGGCCTGCACGGCCCATCGGCGGTGCGGCCAGGAGAAGAAGTCCCGCGCCGGCCCGTCGTAGACGGGCTGATCGCCCCCGTCGAGGTACATCCGCACCGTGCCCTCGGCCGCCGCCGACCAGACCCGCACGATCGCCCCGGGGCCCTGGACGTCGGCCACCAGGTACTCGCCGACGCCGTCGGGGCCCGGCTCCTTCAGCACGGCCTGGAAGTTGGGCCGCGGCTCCCGGCCGAAGCCGTCGGAGTTGGCAAACCACCCCGGCCCGCCCGGCAGGTCGCTCGTGCGGTCATAGGAGGAGAACTGAACCGTCTGAAAGTGCGGCTGCGGCAGGTCCGCCAGGCGCGCCAGATCGATCATCTCGCCGACCAGCGATCCGGTGGTCACGGGCCCGGCGGCCTGCAGCAGCGGCACCGGACCGAGCATCCACGCCGTAAGAATCGCCCACCTCATCATCGGCCTCCCGGAGCCCGCGAGACTTCCCGCCCGTCGCGCGTGTCGCATCAGCCGGCCGGCACCTCGTCAAGCCTCAACTGGAAATCCCGCACGTATCCCTTGGACTGAAAATGCTCGAACGCCTCGCGCAGCGACCGGAAGACCCGTGTGGCCGTGCGGGTCACGAACGGCGAGGGCTCCGACCGGGCCTTCCAGATCACGTAGACCTCCTTGGTGGACTCGAACGCGTGCTGCAGCTCCCGCTCGACGCCGCTGGAGAGCGAAGGCTTGCCGTTGGGCAGTTCGGGGATGTAGCTCACGATCAGGTCCGACTGGTCGATCAGCTTGAAGTCCCGGGCATAGATCTGCCCGTCGATGTCGTTGGCCACCGAGGAGACTTCGATCACCGAGAACTCCATCGGCCGCCCGTGAACCTCGACCGTGAACGTGCGGTCGCCACGGCTGGTGGCGTTCCCGGCCTCGATGAGCAGGCGCTTCTCGTCCAGGTCGCTGGGGTCGAAGGTGATGAAGTGCTCGCCCAGGATCCGGCGGAACTCGGCGATCTCGGCCTGCACCGCCGGCAGGTCCATCACGTGGGTCATGGGGTAGGAGGGGTAGACTTTGCGCAGCTGCGGCTCGAACATCAGCCGGTAGACCATCTCGGCGGTGTCCGCCTCGTGCCCGCGGGCGATCACGTAGTGGTGCCCGTGCCCGCGCAGGATGCGGGAGAGGACCTCGGTGGTCAGGACCTCCTCCTCGCGCCAGACGAGGATGTCCTTGAGCGAGTGCTCCAGGACGTGGTCGCGGGCCAGACGCTGGTGCACCGCGTCCACGCTGTCCACCAGCGTGAAGTACAGGTCGGCGTCGAGGTCCCGCATCTGGTCGTGGTCGAAGGCCGGAAACAGCCCGTGCCGCCAGCGGAACGTCGCGTGGGTGTTGACCAGCACGTGGTCGGCCTGCTCGGCGATGCGCAGGATGTCCTTGAACACGCTGCGGCGCAGGGCGTCCAGCCGGGCCCGGGGCAGGTCCAGGATCCGCCCGGGGACCACGTCGGGGGCCTCGGCGTACATCATGTCGCCCACGTGGCAGACGGCCACCTCGCGACCATGACGGCCGGCGATCCGGGCCACCCGCTCCAGGAAGGGCTTTTTCTCGACGCCGACCTGGCCGGTCATCACCGCCCGGACGCCGGTCCGGGACCGGCCCGCCCGGGCCTGATTCGCCTTCTTCATGGTCGCAGATCTCCGCCCATCGGCCGGCCGAACGCCCGCCGCAGCCCTTGCCGCACACCCGGGACCGCCGGATCCCCCGCGCCGCGATCCGTCCCATGGGCCCGGAGGGATTCGAACCCCCGACCAAGCGATTATGAGTCGCCTGCTCTAACCGCTGAGCTACGGGCCCCCTGCCGCCGCCGGCCGACTGCCCGATTCCCGGACGCCCCGCTTCCGGCCGCCCGTTGGCCACCGCCGGCGGTACGGCGGTACGTCCGCCACCTCGCGGCCATCCCGGCGGCTGTCTCGTCGACCGGCCCGCTTGCCGGGCAACCTCGCCGGCTTCCGAGCCATTTCAGCCTAGCCGACCCGGGCCCGACTGCCAAGCCCGGCGAATCTTGTCGGGGACGGCGGCGTTGCGCAACAGTTCAGGCGGAACTGCGCCGGCAGCTTCAGGGCATGGAT